>JBARCX010000095.1:0-5949 GCA_049794535.1 Rhodanobacter sp. | reverse complement strand
GCAAGGTAAGCGATAGCGCGACCATCGGGCCGGAGCCTGCGCCTTGCAGTAGGCGGCCGATCACCAGCATCGGCATGCTGGTAGCCATGCCGCAGAGCATGGAGAACACGACGAACAGCATCACCGAAACGACGAACGTTCTTACTTCGCCAAACCGGCGTGCGATCCAGCCGGTAAGTGGCTGCATGATCGCGCTGGCCAACGAATAGGAGCTGATGGTCCACGTGCCTTCGCTGGCGCTGACGCCCAGGCTGCCGGAGATGTGTGGCACGGCCACGTTGACGATGGTCATGTCCAGCACTTCCATGAAAGTGCTGAACGCGACGGCGATGGTCAGCAGCACCAGCGGCGTGCCGTGCAACGGCTTCAGCGGTGCTGCGTTGGGGGGAGTGGCGGCCATGGTGCGCTCGCTGGGCTGGCGTCAGTTGGACGAGTTGGCCGAACCGAGGTTCGCGCGGATGACTTTCTCAGCTTCGGTATCGGCCTGACTGGCGATCTGGTCGTACACCGAGGTTTGCGCGGCAGGTTGCTGTGGTGTGGTGGACAGCACGGCGCCCTTGTCGTTGGTGATGTCTACCGTGACATCCGTGGACAGGCCAACCCGTAGTGGATGCGCATCGAGTTCCTGGTTGTCGAGCACGATGCGCACTGGCACGCGTTGCACCACCTTGATCCAGTTGCCGGTGGCGTTCTGAGCGGGCAGCAGTGAGAACACGCTGCCCGTGCCGGCGCCCAGGCCGATCACTTTGCCGTGATAGGTCACACTGCTGCCGTAGATGTCCGTGGTGATTTTTGCAGGTTGCCCGATGCGGATATGGCGCAGCTGGTTTTCCTTGAAGTTGGCATCGATCCAGAGATCGTGCAGCGGTACGACGGTCATCAACTGCTGTCCCGGGCTAACGCTATTACCCAGCTGTACGCTGCGTTGTGCGACATAGCCAGAGACTGGCGACACGATGGCGTTGCGTTGCGCAGCCACCCACGCAGCGCGGAAGTTGGCACGGGCCTCTTGCACCGCCGGGTTGTTAGCTACGTCAGTACCTTCGATAGAGGCGTGAGCGGCTTGTGCTTGCGCCTTGGCGGTGTCCACGGCAGCTTGCGCTTGCGCCACACTGTCACGCAGGTGCTGCACAACCTCAGGTGATTCGGCCTGAGCCGCGACGAGTGGAAGATGGCGCTTGAGATCGTCTTCGGCTTTCTTCAAATCGACCTGGCGAGCAGTCACCGTTGCATCGGCGCTACTGGCTGAAGAAGTTTGCTGACGAACTTGCCGCACGGCTTGTGCGAGTGTGCTGCGCACTTGACGCAAGCGAGTATCCGCGTCGGTGCTATCGAGCTTCACCAGCAGTTGCCCGGCATCGACATGCTGGGTGTCGTCGGCAAGGATGGCGATGACCGTACCCGGTACCTGCGCAGAGATAGCCACCTGATTACCGCCGACGTAGGCGTTGTCAGTGCTTTCGCGCGTGGATAACACGAACACCCACAGCAGGTACCACAGCACGCCGGCGGTGATGAAGATCAATGCAACGATCAATAAGGTGCGCCGGCGCTTGGCAGGGTCCTTGGCGGCCAAGCCGCTGTCGTTGGCGTCCTTCGACTGGATGGACTCAGTGGCGCTCATGGTCGGTGGCTCCGGCAAGGTTCGTAGAAGGTGAGGTATTCAAAGAGGCGGTGCTTTTGGCGGTGGCGTCCTTGCCATCTGCTGTAGGCACAGAGGCTGGCGTTGGCATGTGATAGCCGCCGCCTAAGGCTTTGATCAGCGCGAGATCGGTTGTCAGTGCCTGTGCGTGCAGGCTGATCGACTGATCCTGCTGCTGCAGAAGTTGTGCGGTGGCAGTGAGGCCTTCGCGGGCGTCGCGCACACCTTGGTGCGCGCGAGCTTGTGCGGTGGCGACGAGGTGCTCGCCGGCATCGACCTGCGTTGCCTGCTCTTTGCGGCGGGTAGCAATCTGTGCGGCGCCGAGGGCCTGGGTCGCCACATCACGCGCGGCATCGAAAACAGTAGTGTTGTACTGCGCAACGGCTTGATCGAGTTGGGCGCGGCTATAGCCATAGCCCGCTTTTAGGCGGCCACCCTCAAAGATGGGTAGATTCAAAGCCGGCGTTAGTGCAAAGACGCGACTGCCGGCTTTGAATAGATTGTCGAGATTGCCGCGTCCGTTGCCACCCAGCAGGGCCGGTGCTCCCTGGTCAGTGCTGGATAGGCCGACCATGGCACTGATGCTGATATCGGGGAAGAACTGCGCACGGGCGACGTCGGTCTGCTTAAGGGCGGACTCCACCTGCCAACGGCTGGCAGCAATATCGGGGCGACGGGCAATCAGATCCAACCGTGCGTTGTCGGGCAACGCGCTGCTGATTTCAGGCAAGGCGCGTGGCTGCAACGGTGGCAGCTGTGCTGGAGCGACACCGAGCAGAGCGGCCAATGCCACTTTGCGGACTTGCGCCGAGCTGTCGATCGCTACCTGCATTTGTCGCGCTGCAGACAGTTGAGATCTGGCCTGTTGCACGGTGTCGGAAAGATCAACGCCTTGTCGAACACGCAGCTCCGCGATCTGCAGCAATCGCTGCTGAGCGGCGACGGTTTGTTCGGCAAGCTCGAGTCGAGCTTGATCCGCGAGCCAGCCAAAATAGGTATCGGCGACGGCGTTCTGAATCGTCAATGCGGCGGCACTGCGGTCGGCTTCTGCCACATGCGCCTGATCGAGTGCTGCTTCGATCGCAGAACGTTTCTTGCCCCACCAATCGAAGTCGTATTGGAACTGCACGCCCAGGTCGGCCTGGTTGTACCAGGTGAAGCCGAGGAGTTGCGGCGGGATCAATCCATGGTCGCTCATCCGTTGCCGTGCAACTTGTGCGCTGCCGTTGATGCTCAGGCCGGCCTGTGCGGCTGCAATGCGCACTGACTGTTCGGCTGTCTGTACTCGGTTGCGCGCCTGAGCAAGATCGGGCGAATGCTGCAACGCCAGCGTCATCAATGTATCTAGCTGCGGATCGCCGTATGCGCGCCACCAGTCGGTGGCTGGCCAGCTAGTTCCTGTTGGCGTTTGTAGCCCCGCGAGAGGGACATCGTCGCGTAGTGCTGGGTGCTGCACTTTTGCCGGCGCGAAAGCGCAGCCTGCTAGGCCTATCGCCATTGCGAGCGCAAGGTAGTGGCGTGGCAAAGGGGATTTCATCCCGCGTCTTTTCATGATGCGAGCCTTCATGACGGGTCACCCGCGTCGAGTTGGTCGAGGTTGTGGGCGAACTTGCGTAGCAGACGACTGAAGTTGCGTTTATCGGTGTCGCTAAAGCCGGTGAACATGGTGGCTAGTCGCGGCCACATGGTGGGCAGCATCTGGCGAACGAAGCGTCGCCCGGCAGGAGTGATGCGAATGACTACCCGACGGCGATCCTCCGTGCTGGCACCGCGTGTGATCAGGCCGCGTTTTACGAGGGCATTCGCAATACGGGTCATATTGGTAGCGCCCTGTGAGGCGACTTCGCACAGTTCTCCGGGCGTGGAGCTGCCATCGGGGTGGCTGTAAAGCATCGTCAGGGTGAGGAATTCGCTGTGGTTGAGCTGGTGCCCTGCGAGGTTCTGTTCAAACCCTTCATAAAGGCTGAAGCCGACCATCCACATCAGGCGGCACAGCCGGGCTTCGTTGACAGGCATCTCGGGGATGGTCTGACTCATCCGCTCGACACCCTCATCCATCATTGCGATGCAATTGACCAAGCGATTCATTTCATTGATTCATATTTCACCAGTGAAATAAATGTAGCAATCATTCAGGATGCGACACAAGTGCTGTGTGCATCGCCGTTGAAGTGATTGGGCTGTAGTGATTGGCGTGTGGTGATCAGGAGTGGCTGGGTTGGTCTCGATCGACCGGGTCCAGCTTGAACAGGCGGCGTGCGTTAGCCGTGGTGGCTTCGGCAACGTGTTCTTCCGACTCGCCGCGTAGGGTGGCTACGCAGCGCAATACATCGGCAACGTATGCCGGCTCGTTCCGCTGGCCCCGATGGCTTGCGTCCGGTTGATCTGGAGCGTCACTTTCCAATAACAGGAATTCGATGGGCATCTGTGCCACAACTTGGCGCAGTCGTTGCGCGCGTTCGTAGGTGACTGGCCCACCGATGCCTAGATGGAAACCAAGCCGCCACAGCTGCTGGGCTTGTTCAAGGCTGCCGGAAAAGCTGTGCACTACACCGCTCAATCCTCCGACACGGCGCAAGGTCAGCGTGACCTCTTCCAGTGCGCGGCGGGCATGCACGATCACCGGCAGGTCGCTTTCGCGAGCGAGTTCCAGTTGGCGCAAGAAGTAATGGCGTTGCAGTTCGGGATCGAGTCCTTCGATGTAGAAATCCAGTCCGATCTCACCCACGGCAATCGCGTTTTCTTGCTGCAGCCATTGGGGTAGGGAGGCAAGGTGTTCGGGGCGGTGTTGTGCCAGAAACATCGGGTGCAAGCCGTAGGCTGGGTATAGGCCGCTATAGGTTGCGCATAGCGTTTTAATACGTGGCCAGCTTGCCGCATCAACGCCTGGCACGATCTGGATAGATACACTGGAGTCACGCGCGCGGTCGAGCACATCGTTGCGGTCGCCGTCGAAACGGCTGTCGTCAAGATGAACGTGACTATCGGCGAGGATTGGCATGGCGTATTCCGTGACGTAGATTCTTTCGTGCTTCATCTGCTTGCCAGTACTCTGCGCGGCGCACACATGGACCGTGAAATTGCGATAAGGAGCCCAGTCTGGGTCGTATTCAGTCGGGTGGCGGTTCAATGGTTCTGTGTGGCGCGCGGCAAGACAATAAAGGCCTGCCCGCGATCATGTTCAATGAGGAGATTCGCGATGAACAGGTTGATAGTCAATGCGCTTTACGTGGGAATCGCGGCTTCACTCGCGATAAGTGTGGCAGCCTGTAATCGCTCGGCGAGCGCGGATGCCGGAGCGGCCAATGCGCCGATTGCGGCGCAGCCTGACCAGCAGCAAGCGCAGCCAGGACAGGCGCCGCCTGACCAGGCGCAACAGCAGCAGGCACAGCAGCAGCCAATGCAGCAGATAGCGGATAACGGTGTGCAGTACGCCCAGGTGGTTAGCGTTACCCCGGTCCGGCAGTCGATCAATAACCCCAAGGAAGTCTGTCGTGACGAGGTGGTTAACCACACTGAGCCGCCGAAAGATCAGCACCACATTGCGGGTACTGCGATTGGCGCCGTAGCTGGTGGCCTGTTGGGACACTTGGTCGGTAGCGGTAAGGGCAATACGTTGGCTACTGTCGCGGGTGCTGTGGGTGGTGGTTATGCGGGCAACCGCATTGAGGCGGCCCACCAGCAGGGGCAAGTAGTTTCGACGGTTGAGCGTCATTGCAGCACGGTTGATGCCACCAGCAGCAAGATCGTTGCCTATGACGTGAGCTATGTTTTCAACGGCGTGACTCGTGTGACGCGTATGGATCATGATCCGGGTGACCGCGTGCAAGTGCAGCAGGGTGTGACCGTTGTTTCGGATGCCCGTTGATCCGCGGGACGGATCTATCGATCAGGAGAGTGTCATGAGCATGTATTCCAGCAAATTCATCTTGGCCGTTGCGCTTGTTGCTAGTTTAGGCTTGGCAGGTTGTGTGACGCAGCCATACGGTACGCGTTACGTCAGCCAGAACGTTCCTGCGCCATGCCAAAACTGTGGTGTGGTGCAGGGCGTGCAACAGGTCTACATACAGGGAAATAACAGCAATAACGGAACGATCGGTACCGTGATTGGTGCGGTAGCCGGCGGGCTGCTCGGTAATACGGTTGGCAGAGGCCAGGGCCGCACTGCGGCAACGGTGGTTGGCGCAGTCGCTGGTGGTGTGGTTGGCAACCAGGTTGGTCAGAACACCGGGAACAATGCGACAACAGCGTGGCAGATCGCGGTGCGCATGGATAATGGTCAGTACGCTACAGTGACTCAGGCTAAT
>JBARCX010000094.1:0-5195 GCA_049794535.1 Rhodanobacter sp. | reverse complement strand
TTTCAGCACTTCGATGCGCTCCACTGAAGCAATCGGAATGGTATTCAGATCAACGAACGAGCGCTCGCCGTCATCCGCCAGCGGATAACTGGCTGCGCGTTTGCCGTCGATCAGCACCAGGGTCGAATTCACCGTAAGACCACGCAGCGCCACACCGGCGGAACCACCGGCAAAACCGCCCGTAAAAGCGTTCGGAATGGTGCCGCTGTTGTCAGCGGAGATAGAGCGCACCACATCGGAAATGGTGGTGAAACCGCTACGTGCGATCTGCGCCGCCGTGATCACCGTCACTGGCGACGGCGTTTCCGTATCGACGCGTGGCAATGCCGAACCGGTCACAGTGATCGTCTGTAGTTGCTGCACATTCTTGTTCGGCGATGGCTGACTCGAGGGTGGCTGCGTTGGGGCTTGTTGCGTCGTGCTCTGGGCCTGCGCAGGATTTGTGGCCGATGCTGAATCGGAGGTCGATGCACTTTGCGCACCTACCTCCGCGCTACCCGTCGCGAGCGCCATACCCATCATCATTGAGATCATCGTACGCCGCACCTGACGCTTGCTGTCCCACATATATCCGCGTGCACATTGCGATGGCATGGACTCTCTCCAGTTTTATCGGGCGACCGCGGTCTGCAACCTCCCCTGAAAACAGGCCGCTTCGCGCACCAGGACTTCGCTTTTAAAAAAAGCCCCGCGGATGGCTCGGAGGAATTCCCACCCGCGGGAATGGGGGAGATGCGTTATCGATGCAGCCTTGTCACAACGGGTTGTCGCGACTACGTTTTTCTAACGTCTACATCGACGCTCGCAGGCTAGGTACAGTCATCGCTTCCATCCATAGCCAATTTCTCTATATTTCATAGAGCCAATCCTTCAGGGGAATGGAACCTGTCTCGGCAGGCCGCATGGGTCGCGCCGAGAGCTGTTTTCGTGCAGGGCAAGAGCAGCGGGAGGAAATGTATGTCGATACACGACCGAGCAATGACGTCATCGCACAGGCAAAGAGCCCCGGCCCTTCGGGTTGCTCCACAGTGGCCTGCTGAGAGAGGCTCCTAGCGTGTTCCTCGAGCTCGACGGCCAAGGGCCGCAGTACGCGCAACTGACCCGTGCCATGAAAACGGCCATTCTTGGTGGAAGGCTGAGTGCGGGCTCCCGCCTGCCGCCCACACGTGAACTGGCGCGGGAAATGGATCTTTCGCGCACCACCGTGTTGGCCGCCTATGAGCAGCTGCGCGCGGAGGGTTTTATCGATGGACGCGTAGGCTCGGGTAGCTACGTATCTACGTTGCAGCTTGCACCACCCTCGCGCCCGATCGAATCCACCAATGCCGCGCCTTCACGTTATGCAGAGCGGGCACGACAGGTACAGGACGCACGCATTGCGCGCTTGCATTACGGCCTGCGCTTCAACCTGCAATATGGCGATCCATTGACCAATCCGGCATTGAGCGCCGCCTGGGGACGTGAACTGGCACACGCGGCGGCATACACGCCGTTCGAAGTCATCAGCTCACAGGGCATGCCGGCATTGCGCGAGCAGATCTGCGATTACCTGTCACGCCGTCGTGGTGTATCTGCCCTGCCAGAAGATGTACTGATTGTCAGTGGCACGCAGCAGGCCTATACCTTGGCCGCACGTGTACTGCTGAATGAAGGCGACGCGGTAGTGCTTGAGGAGCCGCACTATTTCAGCGCCTATCAAGCGCTGGTGGCTCATGGTGCGAATCCGCTCCCAGTACGCACCGATAATGAAGGGCTGGTGTGCGACGAATTGCCGACCGCCACGCCAGGATTGATCTGTGTAACGCCTTCGCATCAATTTCCCAGTGGTTGCGTGATGTCATTGCCGCGCCGACTGGAGTTGCTGCGCTACGCCACTGAGAAGCAGAGCTGGATTCTGGAAGACGACTACGACGGCGAATTTCGCTACGACTCCCGTCCACTGGCGGCGTTACGGTCACTCGACAAAGGCGATCGCGTGATCTATGTCGGCACCTTCTCCAAAGTTCTATTCGGTACGCTGCGGCTGGCTTACATGGTGCTTCCGGCAGCGCTGCGTAGAGACTTCGTCATCGCTAAATACCTCAACGACATTTCATGCCCCGGCATTGAGCAGGTGGCGCTGGCGCATTTCATGGCGGACGGTGGTTTCGAGCGCC
Source organism: Rhodanobacter sp. (assembly GCA_049794535.1). Classification (GTDB taxonomy): domain Bacteria; phylum Pseudomonadota; class Gammaproteobacteria; order Xanthomonadales; family Rhodanobacteraceae; genus JBARCX01. The sequence continues at coordinate 3,039 of JBARCX010000094.1, read as the reverse complement.
ATCTACGGCATGCGCGCAAAGAACTGAAAGCGCGTCATCAGGAGCTGCTGGCCGGATTGCGTCGCCATGCCGGAGACCGCGTGGAAGTTGTCGACTCACCCGCAGGCATGCACGTTGTCGCGTGGCTGCGTGGTTACGACAACACGCGTGCCGAAGCATTGATCGCTCATGCGCGTGAACGTGGGCTCGGCCTGTATCCCATCGCTCCGCATTATCAAAGCCCACCGTCACGTCCCGGCCTGCTGCTGGGCTACTGCGGCTTGTCGACGACGGCGCTGCGCGAAGCGATGCAGCTATTCGGCGAGTGTCTGAACGAAATGGACGCCCATTTGCGATTGAAGCCGGTTCAAGAGCCTGTCTAAAGCCTCTCATCCGGCGGATTCATGGTGCTCCGCACCACGGTTTGCCGTATCCTGACGGGCTTTCTCCCTCCTCTTTGATCTCATAAGGAAAGCCCATGGGCCTTGATCTGGTACACGCCGGCCGTGACGTGCCGAACGAAATCAACGTCGTCATCGAAATCCCCAAGGATGCCGAGCCGGTTAAGTACGAGGTCGACAAGGCCAGCGGCGCGATCTTCGTGGACCGTATCCTGTCCACCCCGATGCGCTACCCGTGCAACTACGGCTATGTGCCGGGCACGCTGGGCGGCGATGGCGATCCGTTGGACGCGTTGGTGATCCTGCCGCTGCCGCTGATCCCGGGTTCGGTGATCCGTTGCCATCCGGTGGGCATGCTGCGCATGACCGACGAAGCCGGCAGCGACGAAAAGCTGCTGGTGGTGCCCTCGCCAAAGATCTTCCCCGGCTATTCGCACATCAACGACATCCAGGGCGTCTCGCCGCATTGGCTGGAGCGCATCGGCCACTTCTTCGAGCACTACAAGGATCTGGAGAAGGGCAAGTGGGTGAAGGTCGAGGGCTGGGTCGGCGCCGCAGAGGCGAAGGCCGAGATCCTGGCTGGCGTCGAGCGCAACAAGGCGGCTAAGGCGTAAGCCTGCTCGCGGAGCATGCGCTCGATCAACGGCGCGCTGCCCTCTGGGTAGCGCGCCGTTTTCATGTCCGCTGTCGACTACGTGATCGTACCGCCGGCACATGGTCTGTATGCGCCACCAGCCGCCGCTCCCATGGCGGCGGATCACCCAGTTGCTCGGCCATGAAATCCACGAAGGCGCGTACGCGCGGCGGCACCAGCCGGCGCTGCGGCATCACCGCATGGATGCCGGTATCGGCAATCGGATACTCCGGTAGCAACACCTGCAGGCGGCCGGTGCAAATGTCGTCACAGACGTGCCACGTCGAATGCAAGGCAATGCCAAGCCCGGCCAACGCCGCATCGCGCAACAGCTCACCGAGATTGCTCTCGAAACGACCCTGCACGCGCTGCACGACCTCCTGACCCTTGCGATCGGTGAAGCGCCAGACATCCTGACGGCCGAGACTGCCGACCAATAACAAGCACTCGTGCTTCGCCAAGTCGGCAGGTGTGCGTGGATGTCCGTGGCGCCGCAGATAATCCGGCGAGGCGCATAACACACGTCGATTGTTCGTCAGCCGCTGCGCCACCAGACCCGAGTCGCCCAGCGCGCCGACCCGGATGCCCAGATCGAAACCCGAACCGACCAGATCCAGCAGTTGGTCGTTGAGGTTCACGCTGAGCTTGACCCGCGGATGACGCGCCATGAATTCCGGCAGTATCGGCGAGATGTATTGACGGCCAAACGACGCCGGCATGGTGACCCGCAAGGTACCAGCGACCTCGGTCGCCGATTGGCGCAGGCCACCGGTCAATGCCTCCAGATCCTCGACCAGTACGCGCCCTTGCGCGGCCAGCGCAGCGCCTTCCGGCGTGGCATGCAGCTGGCGCGTAGTCCTATGCAGTAGGCGCACGCCCAAGTCGCGCTCCAAACGCTTCAGGCGCTGGCTGGCGACGGCGACTGACAGGTCAAGGCTGCGCGCTGCCGCGCTGATCGAGCCCAGGTCGAGCACGCGCAGAAACAGGCTGAGATCACCGACGCGATCCATGATTTTCAATCATTCATTGATAATGATTAGCCATCTTGGTGGTTTTTAAGCGAAACGCAAGCGCCTACGCTGACACATCTTTTCGATCGGCTTGCCATCATGTCTTCCCCTCGTTCCGCCGCGCCATCGCCTTCACGCGCACGTACCCCATGGGCGCTGTATGCGCTGACGGTAGGCGCATTCGGTATCGGCACCACCGAATTCGTGATTATGGGCCTGCTATTGCAGGTGTCCGCCGACCTGCACGTGAGCATCGCTGCCGCCGGCCTGCTGATCTCCGGCTATGCGCTGGGCGTCTTCGTGGGCGCGCCACTGCTTACCGTGGCCACCAGCCGGATGCCACGCAAGGCCGTACTGGTGGCACTGATGATTATCTTCACGCTCGGCAACCTAGCCTGTGCCGTGGCGCCGAACTACACGTTGCTAATGCTCGCGCGCGTGATTACCTCACTGGCGCACGGCACCTTCTTCGGTGTCGGCGCGGTGGTCGCCACCGGCCTGGTGCCTGCCGATCGCAAGGCCTCGGCCATCTCGATCATGTTCACCGGTCTCACGGTGGCCACCCTGCTCGGCGTACCAGCCGGTGCCTGGCTTGGTCTGCATTTCGGTTGGCGCGCCACGTTCTGGGCCGTCAGTGCGATCGGCGTCATCGCCACCATCATCATCGCCACGCTGGTCCCAACCGGTCATGGCGATAGCACACCCATCGCCGTACGTGACGAACTGAAAGCCATCGCCCGCCCATCTGTGCTGCTCGGCTTGCTGATGACCGTATTGGGTTTCGCTGGCGTATTCACCGTATTCACTTATATCCAGCCGATCCTCACTCGCGTTACCGGTTTTACCGACAATGCGGTATCGCCCATCCTGCTGGTGTTCGGCGTGGGCTTGATCCTGGGTAATTTGCTTGGTGGCCGTCTTGCTGATCGCCGGCTGACACCTGCCTTATTGATCACCTTGGCCGCACTGGCAGTGGTGCTCGGCGTGATGGGATTCGCCCTGCACAACCAGACAC
>JBARCX010000093.1:0-1787 GCA_049794535.1 Rhodanobacter sp. | reverse complement strand
CCGTGGGCGAGGCCTGCTGCACCAAGCCGTTACCGACTTCGCTCTTGAGATCAGCGATATCCGACGCGTTACCCGCAATGTCGCTCTTCGCACCCGACAAGGAGGTATCCAGGCCGGCCAGCGCGTCGCCGAGGTTCGTCGACGTGCCACCGTTCGCCAGATTGTAGGTCGGGCCCGTGATCACACCCGTAGTCGGGTCGATCGAGGCACCACCGCCCAACGCAGCTACCACCGGGTCAAGCTGACTCACATTCACCGCGTCGTTCGCGTTGACGCCGTTCGCCACACCGATCAGCGAACGCATGCCGGCCGTACCGGTGAAGTCCACCGCCGTGCCGTCATTGCCCGCGCCGACCGTCAGGTTGTCACCTGCCGCGGCCTGCTGCACCAGGCCAATATTGCCGCTGGCCAAGTCGTTCTTGATGTTGGTGATGTCGTTCGTGTTGTTCGTAATATTCCCGGTCGCTGTTGTTAGCGCCGTATCCAACCCGGTTAGAGCGTCGCCGATATTCGTCGACGTGCCCCCGTTGGTCAGCACGTAGCTTGGCGCGGAGATCGTGCCATCGGGGTTAACCACCGAGCCACCACCCAAGGCCGAAGCCATGCTGCCGGCCGTGTTGGTCAACTGACCAAAATTGGCGGCGTCGGTTGCGGATGTACCGGCAGCAACGTTGATGATCTGACGCTCGGAACCTGCTGCACCAACGGAGAACACATTAGTGCGCGTACCGGTGACGGAACCATTGCCGATAGCGACGGAATTCGCCGAAGTAGCACTCGCACCGTTACCGATCGCAACCGTTGTGGTGCCGCTTGCTACAGAGTTAGTACCAAGAGCAACGGCATAGGCGGTGCTGGCATTCGCGAGATTGCCCGCAGCAAGAGCGCCTTCAGAGCTTGCATTCGCACCCGCACCCAATGCGACAGCATGACCAGCATTAGCAGAGGCACCATTCCCAAATGCTGCCGATGAGAGACCTGTTGCCGAAGTATTCACACCGACAGCGGTTGCCGAGTTATCCGCAGTGCCAGAACCTGCTAGAGCACCGCTGCCTACCGCAACGGAGCCTGCATTGACTGCATTTGCATTACCACCGGTTCCGGATGCGGCTGCCTGAGCCGCGCCATAGGTGCCCAGGTCCATTACTCCCATGGAATCACCTGTCTTTGCCACAGCCATGGTCTTGCCAGTGGACTGTGCTGTGCTGCTGTTAAAGCAGCCGTTCGATGCGTCGAAATCATCGGACGTACATTCTGTGCTACGCGTTTCGGTCGAACTAGCGTCCTCAGCCGCCACGGCCACGCCAGAACCCATACTCAACGCAAGCGCCACTGTAATGGCAGCAGCAACGCCGCCCTTCTTCTTGCGGCCCTTGGCCAGCTCCGAAGCCACTACGCACTTACCCGTGGTGGCGTTACGTACAAGCTTATAAATCGTGTTCAATGGAATACCTCGTTCTTGAGTCAATGAGCCACGCGGAAGTTGCATGGCGAATGGCTGGGATCGAGGTGACACCGCGATACCCGTGGTATCGAACAAAACGCTGCGTTATCGCGTGTCATCGCGCGAACAACCGTTATCGATGGCGATTATGTCGACACTCTCAGCGCTGGTGAGCCTCTTACTCAGCCAGCTGCCCACAAAGGGCAACGTTATTTGTTCAACACGGGTATTAGAGTGTTTTAGGCTTTTTCACAGACATGCGACTACTACGAAGAAACTATTCACATTGTTTTGAGAATTTAAATACGTAAGGCGTACACATGAAGCACGCGCGCGATTCAGA
>JBARCX010000092.1:0-2391 GCA_049794535.1 Rhodanobacter sp. | reverse complement strand
GTGCAAGCCATCGGGCGAACCAGCCTGGAGTTGCACGAACATCGTTTACTCCCACTGGCTAATGGCACGCCAACCGCGCAGCGCCTCTATCAACTCAGCATGGATGCCCTTCGCGAAGACAAAGTGCAGCGTTGCGAGTTGGATTACATGAGTAGCGACGGCCGGGAGCGAATCGGACTGTTTCTCGACTCCCCTACCCGCCTGCGCGATGGCGAAGCGAATGGCACCGTCAGTGTGCTACTCGACATTACCGAATACCGCGAAGTTGAACTCAGCGCTCGTGCTACCGAGCAAAGCCTGCGGGAGATTACCCAGCGGATCCCGGTCGTCGTTTTCGCGGTACGTCGCGGCAATGATCGCTTGCATCGGTTGACCTTTATTGCCGGCAACCTGCATGCACTCTTTGGCCTTGACGAGGCCGACCTGCTGGAAAGCGGCGATGTTTTGCGCGACTGGCCTTTCCATGATCGTGTCCACACCGAAGATGCGCCCGCCCTGAGGCAACTCCTGCGGCACGCAACGCGGCATATGCAGGCATCCACGTTGGATTTCCGCGCCTATGGTGCGGAAGGCTTACGCTGGATCCATCTGGTGATGGTGCCGCGCCGTCTTCCCGACAACGGTATGCATTGGATCGGCTATTTCATCGATACCACCAACATCAACGCCCATAACGAGGTGTTACGCGCAGCACGAGACGCCGCTGAGCGCGCATCGAAGGCCAAGGCAGATTTCCTTGCGACGATGAGTCATGAAATCCGCACGCCTATGAACGGCGTGATCGGCATGCTTGAATTGCTGGGACATACACCGCTCGATGGGGAGCAGCACGAGTTGCTTCATGCCGTCGAAGATTCGGCCGGTGTGCTGATGCAAGTGCTCAATGACGTCTTGGATTTCTCCAAGCTCGAGGCCGGCAATCTGCGCCTGGACGACGCACCGTTCGACCTGCGCACGTTGATCGATAACGTCATCGGCATGATGACCAGCCCGATGCACAAAAAGAATGTGCGCATCGAGGTGGATGTCGATGCGACGCTCGCCGGAAAGCTGCTCGGCGACAGTGTGCGGATACGCCAGATACTGCTCAACCTGCTTAACAACGCCAGCAAGTTCACTGAGAGTGGCAGTATCACCGTTGGTCTGCGCGTGCTGGGCGACGATGGTCACTTTCAGCGTCTACGCTTGAGCGTCACCGACACCGGTATCGGTATCGCCGCGGACAAACAGGCCAACTTGTTCACCCCGTTCTCGCAAGCGGAATCATGGACGACGCGTCGCTATGGCGGCACGGGCCTGGGGTTGGCCATTTGTCGGCATCTGGTGCAGCTGATGGATGGCAGCATCGACCTCAGTAGCCGACTCGGCGAAGGCACCAAGGTCACACTTGAGCTTCGCCTGCCAATTGCGCAGCGTGACATTGAGCGGCCTGACGGCCTCGCCGGGCGACATGCCATTGTGCGGTTGAGTTCGCTAAGCATTGCAAACGCACTGAGCGCGCACCTGACCGCGCTGGGTCTTACCGTCGAACAGATTCCATCGACACAACCGATGCGCCGTGGCATTGCCGCCAACCTGCTGTTTATCGACATGGCTGACCACGAAAGCGCAAGCATGATTGCGGCGCAAGCGGTGGCAGTGGATCTTGGGTCGAACGCATCCAGCGGACTACGTGACGATGACGAACGCGTGGTGCTCAACGCGAATCCCCTGAAATGGCAAACCGTTTTGCGTGTTTGCCAATTGGCTTTGGAGCCGATCAACCCTGGCTCCCGCGAAACACGCGCAGTACTACCCACAACAACGCGTGCCATGGAGCACCGGCCAGCGCATGGACGCATCCTGATTGCGGAAGACCACCCGATCAGTCAGGCGCTGGTGCGCCGCCAACTCGATTTGCTTGGCTGGTCGTGCGATATCGTGAGCCATGGGCAAGCGGCGTATGAAGCGTTATGCCAAACCGATTACGTGTTGTTGATGACCGATTGCCAAATGCCGCTCATGAATGGCTATGAATTGGCGACCCAGTGGCGGCAGCGTGAGCAACAAAACAAACGTCCGACTCGTTTGCCGATCATCGCCATGACCGCCAATGCGCTCGATGGCGAAATCGAACGTTGCCGTGATGCGGGTATGGATGATTACCTGAGCAAGCCAGTGCAGCTTCGTCAGCTCGAAGAGAAGATTCAGCTATGGATGCCACAACCCGCCGTGGACGATAACTACCCGGCAGCGACGCCCCCGCCCCCCGACGACGATGTGTTTGCCCAGCCCGGCATGCAGGCTCTGCGCACCGAGATGCTGCAGATGTTGATCCAGACCGGAAACGCCGATCTGGAGAAACTCGAGCTCGCCATGGTCACCCGCGACAGCAAGCAAGCCGTGCAGGCC
>JBARCX010000091.1:0-5971 GCA_049794535.1 Rhodanobacter sp. | reverse complement strand
ACCAATTGCGTCGCCAAGGCCAGCACGGCCAGTGCGTCGCGACGCTGCTGAGTACGGCTTGGGCCGTAGTCGACATCGGACAATTCGGTTTGATTGCGGCTGCGGCTCGGGCTCACGTGCTTCGATTCCAGGAATTAAGAGGTGTAACGCATCAGACGTGCATGTCATCGCTGTTGGCCGGGGCGTCGGCCTGTTCCAGCGCAAAGCGCTGAATGGGCTCGCCTTCCAACTCAACGGTTTCGGCGAACATAGTCGCCGGGCGTACCCACAGGCCGTGTTCGCCGTACAGCGCTTGGTACACCACCAGTTCTTCCATCGTTTCGCTGTGACGGGCGGTGCCTATCACGCGGTAACGCTGGCCCTTGTAGTGGCGATAAATGCCGGCGATGGTGGACATGGTGCTGGTAGACATGATGTTCTCCGCTGCGGACTTTGCAATCGGCCGCGGAGCCCCCATGTCGGAAGCGCGCGGTGCGGACCGTGCATTCTACCCGTCTAGCCCCCAGGAAGCCCAACGTGAGCGAAGTTGCCATCAGCCAGGACCGCCAACAGCCGGATCGTAGCCAGCACGACCTCGACCGACTGACCCAGCTCGCCGAAGACGTTATTCGCCGCGCTCGCGCTGCCGGTGCCAGCCAGGCCGAGGTATCTGCCAACATCGATATCGGGCTTAGCGTGAACGTACGCCTGGGCGAAGTGGAGACGGTGGAGCACACCCGCGACCGTGGTTTTGGCCTTACGGTGTACTTCGGTCAGCGCAAGGGTTCGGCCAGCACGGCGGATCTCAACCCCCATTCGATTCAGGCCACGCTGGACCAGGCTTGTGCCATCGCGCGTTTTACCGAAGAGGACCCAGCCTCTGGGCTGGCCGATGCGGCGCGCATGGCGACAGCCTTCCCGGATCTGGACCTATGGCACCCCTGGGCTATCGACACGGCCCGTGCGATCGAACTGGGCATCGAGATCGAGGATGCCGGTCGCTCACATGCCGGCATCAGCAACTCCGATGGCGCAGGTGTGCAAATGGGTGAAGGCTTGTCGGTGTACGCGAACTCGCACGGTTTCGTGGGGCGTGAGCGCGGCACGCGGCACTCGCTGTCGTTATCGCTGATTGCGGGCGACGAAGACGGCATGCAGCGCGATTACTGGTACGACACCGTACGTCACGCTGGTGATTTCATGAGCACCAAGGTGCTCGGCGACAAAGCGGCAGAACGCACGTTGGCGCGCATGGGCGCGCGGAGCCTATCCACGCGGCAATGCCCGGTGCTGTTTGCGCCGGATCTGGCACGTGGCTTGATCGGTCACTTGGTCGGTGCGGTGAGTGGTGGCTCGCTCTACCGGCGTGCCAGCTTCCTGCTCGACCATGCAGGCAAGCAGGTCATGCCGTCCTGGATGAATATCGTGGAGCGGCCCTTCCTGGCTCGCGGGCAGGGTTCGGCTAACTTCGATGCCGAGGGTGTAGCGGCGCGCGACAGCGCTTTGATCGAGAACGGTGTGTTGGCGCGCTATGTTTTGGGCAGCTATTCGGCGCGCAAGCTGGGGCTGGAATCCACCGGCAACGCGGGCGGCATCCATAACCTGATTGTGGAGCCAGGCGCGGCCGATCATGGAAAAGACGACTTTGCCGGCATGCTGAAGCGCTTGGGCACAGGCCTATTAGTGACCGAGGTGATGGGGCAGGGTGTCAACATCATCACCGGTGATTATTCGCGAGGCGCAGCGGGCTTCTGGGTGGAGAACGGGCAGATTGCCTACCCGGTGGAAGAGATCACCATCGCAGCGAACTTGCGCGATATGTTCACCAACATCGTGGCGGTAGGTGCAGATGTCGACCCACGTTCGCACCTGCTGACCGGCTCCATTTTGCTAGAGCAAATGACAGTGGCGGGTGAGTGATTCCTGCGGCATGCTCTGCCTAGCAAGATCATTCGCCGCTGCGGAACGTGGCGTACCGATCACTCAATGGGGAGGAACTGTTTATGAGCACACCGTCAGACCAGATGCCGCCATCGCCATCGCCGCCGGCATCCACGGAGCATTCCAGCGATGACCGCAATATGGCGATGCTCACGCACCTGTCGGGATTCATCCTGAGCATTGTCGTGCCGCTGATTGTGTGGCTGATTCACAAGGATCGCGCGGACAAGTCCTACCTCGTAACCGAGGCCAAGGAAGCATTGAATTTCCAGCTCACGGTGGTGATCGGTTTCGTGATTTGCTGGGTGCTCAAGATCATCCTCATCGGTTTCTTCCTGAGCTGGCTGCTGTGGATCGTCAACCTGGTCTTTTGCATCGTCGCGGCGGTGCGGGTCAGTTCGGACGGCAGCTATCGCTATCCATTTGCCTTGCGATTGGTGAATTGAGCCGTTGCCAGCATGAGTAAAAAAAGCCCGCTACGGCGGGCTTTTTTGTGACTATGCAGATGGCTCTAATGGTTCAGCGTTGGCGCTGTGCCGCGTAATGCGCCAGTTCTGCCAGGAGATCTGCGCGCGAGCCAAAGGGCGCGATCGCCGTCAGGGCGGTGTCGGTGAGTTCGGTCAGTCGTGCACGCGATGCATCCATGCCGATGATCGAAGGGAAGGTGGGTTTGTCCGCAGCGGCATCTTTGCCCGCGGTCTTGCCGATCACGGCTGATTCGCCTTCGACATCGAGAATGTCGTCACGCACTTGGAAGGCTAGACCCACCGCGTGTGCGTAGTTATCCAAGGCAACCAGTGTGTCCGTATCTGCGCCCCCAACAATTCCGCCGAGTGTTACGGCGGCGCGGATTAATGCGCCAGTCTTGCAGGCATGCATGTGTTCTAGCTCGGCCAGGCTGAGCTTGTGGCCTGTAGCGGACAAATCCAATGCCTGACCACCCGCCATGCCTTCGGCACCGCAGGCGCGGCCCAGCACGCGCAGCATTTCTACGCAACGGACCGCGTCGACGCCGGCGTGCAAATCATGCGCAAGGATCTCGAACGCCAGCGCTTGCAAGGCATCGCCAGCGAGGATGGCCATCGCTTCGCCGAACACGATGTGGCAGGTCGGGCGGCCGCGTCGCAGCGCATCATCGTCCATGGCCGGCAAGTCGTCGTGCACCAGTGAGTAGGCGTGGATCAACTCCACCGCGCAGGCGGGTGCATCGAGTTGCGGGCCGTCATGACCCAGCGCGTGGCCGGCGGCATAGACCAATAACGGACGCAGCCGCTTGCCGCCGCCAAGGACGGCGTAGCGCATGGCACGGTGCAGCTCGATAGGGGGCTGCTGGTCCGACGGAAGCATTTGCTTCAGTGCCTGTTCGGCGCGGTCAATCCGTGCCAGCAGGGTCGGGTTTAGCTCAGTGGTCGGTGGGTTCAAACGGTTCTGCGCTGTCGGGAGCATCGGGATCGAGCAGCAGTCGCACGCGCAGCTCGGCCTGTTCCAAGGCTTGCTGACAATGACGATAGAGCCCGATGCCGCGCTCAAAAGAGGTGAGCGATTCGTCCAAGCTCAGTTCGCCGCCTTCCATTCGGGCGACCAACTGTTCGAGCTCGTCCAGCGAGTGCTCGAAGTCAGCAGCAGGAGCGGTTTTGACAGGAGCTGAAGTGGACTTGGCCATGGGCCGCAACGCTAGCGCAGGGGGCGTCCGGAATCAATTGGCAGAAGGGGCCAGAGCGTTCAATTTGCAGGTTTCCAGAGGAGTTTTCCGCCGGTTTGGGCAAAGATCGCGGTGCCGCGTTCGCTGAGCCAGCGGTCGGCCACGGCGACCAGTTCGTCGCCCGCGTAGAGCAGCGGCAAGGCATGGCGCCGCCACGGCGGGACTTGGCCTTGCTGAAACAGGTCGCGCAGCTCGCGTGTGTGTGCGTCGCCGACGGGTTTGATACGCTCGCCACCGCGGCGTAAACGTACCTGCAATGGTGAGGGCAGATGAGTGGTCGCATCGCGCAGGCTGAGTTGTCCGCCACCGGGTAGCAATAGCGATTCGCCCAACCAATAGGCTTCCCACAAAGGATCGATAGGCAGCTGCGGTGGTATTGCCCACAGCCGGTCCTTCCAGATGTGCAACTCGGCACCATGCCAGCGGACGCAGGGCAACTGCCCATCGCGTGCAAGACATTGCCGTTCGATCTGCCGGCGCTGTGCCGTGGTGGGGGCGGGCAGGCCGCGCGTATACAGCCAGTGATCGAGCAGCGGGTCGCGTAGCGCGGCATCCAGTGCGAGCCAACCGGGCACATGCAGGCTATCAGTGGCTGGATCGCGCAGCGTGTCGAGCGCGGCCAGCCATTGTGTCCGTAGCGTATCGGTTGCGGCACGAGTGAGCGCAGCGCTGTGCAGGATCGAGTCCACCGCCTGCGGCCAGTGATGTGCAAGACGAGGCAGGATCTCGTGGCGCAGGTGATTGCGAGCGAGCCGCGTATCGCTATTGGATGGGTCGTCGATGCAAGGCAATCGATGCGCTTCGATGTAGCTGTGTAATTGCATGCGCGAGATGTCGTGTAGCAACGGGCGCCACAATTGACCGTGGCCGAGTGGGCGTTGGGCGCGCATACCGCCTAGCCCTTCCGGTCCCGCACCGCGCAATAGTTTCAGCAAGACCGTCTCGGCTTGATCATCGCGATGATGGCCAAGTAGTAACCATTCGTTCGCATGCAGTGCTTTTTCGAAAGCGGCATAACGGGCGCGTCGTGCGGCAGCCTCTAGCCCTTCGCCACGGTGAGTTTCGACCTGCACGCGAAGTACTTCGCAGGGCAGCTCCAGCGATTCACAGAAATCTTGGCAGTGAGCAGCCCATGACGCGCTATCCGCATGCAATCCATGATTGACATGCAGTGCGCGCAACCCCTGTGCGCGCACGGCTGGCAGCTGCGCCAATGCATGTAACAAGGCCGTGGAATCCGGGCCACCACTGTAGGCAACGCACACAGGTACGGCGGGGGCAGTGACCAGTGCGACAGTCAGGCGTTTGAGTACAGGATCGCTCACTTTTTCGTAGTGCGTGTTCGTACGTAAATGTGTTTGCCGTTGCCGATGTGGCGCTCTTCGGTGTCGAACAGGCCGATGCCGTTGACCAGTCCGCTGAGCTTGGCGTAGCCGTAGTTGCGCGAATCGAAGTCGGGCGACTGCTTGTCGATGATGCTGCCGATGCCGCCAAGGCTTGCCCAGCCGGTGTCATCCGATGCCGCTTCGATCGCGTTGCGAAGCATGTTCAATAGCTGGGTGTCGCTACGCAGTTCCTTCGACGTACGCCGCTTCACGCCGGCGGTGGGTTCGGCTTCGGAGGCTTGCACCAGCACTTCGGTATAGATGAATTTGTCGCAGGCGGTGCGGAAGGGTTCGGGCGTTTTGCGTTCGCCGAATCCATAGACGGTGAGCCCCGATTCGCGAATGCGCGAGGCCAGACGAGTGAAGTCGCTATCGCTGGATACGATGCAGAAGCCATCGAAACGTTCTGCGTAAAGCAGATCCATCGCGTCGATGATCATGGCCGAATCGGTGGCGTTCTTGCCTACGGTGTAACGGAATTGCTGAATCGGCTGGATCGAGTAACGCAGCAGCACTTCCTTCCAGCCATTCAAATCGGGCTTGGTCCAGTCACCGTAGATACGCTTCACGTGCGCGGTGCCGTACTTCGCGATTTCAGCGAGCAAGCCCTCGACGATGGCTGGCCGCGCGTTGTCGGCATCGATCAGTACCGCGAGCTTGTGAGTGGTGACGTTGGCCATGACGAACCCTGACGGCAAGAAGGCGAAGCCGATGGTACCGCCAAGGTGGATGGGAACGGGCAGATCTGAGGGTAGGCTGCGCTATCCCCAGAAGGTGGGCTTCCGATCGGGAGATCGTTACTCCTGGTACGCGCCGTAACCGCGCAAACGCTTGTAGCGCTGTTCCATCAGGTCAGGTAAGGGCATCGCTTCCAGTTAGTCGAGCTGGTTGAGCAGCACGGCCTTAAGGCGGACGGCCATGGAGTGCGGGTTGCGATGGGCGCCACCGAGCGGCTCGCGAACGA
>JBARCX010000090.1:0-3397 GCA_049794535.1 Rhodanobacter sp. | reverse complement strand
CCGCGCTGCACGAAGTGGAGGTGGCCTTGCTGCTCAGCGTGATCATGGTCGCCCTGGTGATGCTGGTGTTCCTGCGCCGGCTACGCCCCACCCTGATTGCGATGCTGAGCATTCCCTTGTCCCTCGCCGGCGCCTTCGTACTGATGTGGATACTCGGCTTCACGCTGAATACGCTTTCGTTGATCGCGCTGGTGCTGTGTATCGGCTTCGTGGTGGACGACGCGATCGTGGTGATCGAGAACATCGTGCGCCATATGGAGAAAGGCACACCACCGCTGGAAGCATCGCTGATAGGCGTAAGTGAAATCGGGTTTACGGTGATCTCGATCACGCTGTCGTTGATCGCGGTATTCGCACCGATGGTGTTCGGCAACAACACCTTGACCATGCTCATGCGTGAGTTTTCGGTCACGTTGATCGCGACCATCGTGATTTCCGCCCTGGTCTCGCTCACTCTCACCCCCGCGCTGTGTGGGCGCTATTTGAGCCAGGAACACGAAGGTGACCGCAAACCAGGACGACTGGAGTTACTGGCTGAGCGTTTCGATAAGAAAATCCTGACCATCTATGTGCGTGGACTGGATTGGGCGATGAAGCATCGCCGCCTGATGCGCTGGCAACCGCTGCTGTTGCTGCTGATGACCTTTGCGGCCGCTTGGGTCGTCACCATAACCGCCGGTGGCGGCATCATGCCGAAAGAAGATACCGGCTTGCTGCAGGCAGCGATAACGGCTGAGGCGAACATATCACCGACCTTGTTAGCTACCCGCACGCAGGATGTGGCGGCCACCATGCTTGCCGATCCGGCGGTGCTGGACGTCACCACGATACTGGGTGGCAACAACAACGGTGGTGGATCGGTCGGCAATCAATCCACGTTGTTCGTCGATCTCAAGCCACTTGGCAGCGGACCCGGCCAACGCAGCGAATCTATGGAAAAGGTCATCGAGCGCCTCAACAAGCAATACAAGCCGCTGACCGACCTGGACATTTCGATGACCGCACTGCAGTTCATCGGCGGCGGCGGCAACAAGGGCGCCGGTGAATACTCGTTCGATCTGGACAGCGCGACGGGTACCCCACTGCAGGCACCCACGTTGCGCCTGGCGCATGTGATGCGCGGCATGAAGCAGTTCAAGGATGTCACCACCAGTTATGACAGCATCGGCAAGCAGCAACTGCTGGAGGTCGATCGCTCAGCCGCCGCGCGCCTGCAAATTGGCATGGGCCAGATCGATTCGGCGCTATACAACGCCTTTGGGCAGAACCAGATTGCATTGATCTACTCGGACATCAATCAATATCACGTAGTGATTACTGCCAGCAACGCGGAATCGCTGAGTCCGGAAGCCCTGCTCAACACGTACGTGCGCAACACTAATGGCCAAATGATTCGCCTCGCGTCCGTAGCTCATATCAAGCCCTACATCGCACCCATCGATGTCCAGCATTACAACCAGCTCGAATCAGCCACGATCAATTACAACCTCGCCAAGGACATCACTCAGGCCGATGGATTGAAGCTGATTGATCAAGCCATCTTCGCTGCACAACTTCCCGCTGGCGTGGACAAGCGTTTCACCGGCAACAACCAGAAGCTGGTCGAGGCGCTGGAAAACGCACTCATCGTTTTCATCGCGGTGATTCTTGCAATGTATGTGGTGCTCGGCATTCTTTACGAGAGCCTGATTCACCCGCTGACCATTCTCTCCACTCTCCCTGCCGCGGGCTTGGGTGCGTTCCTAGCGATGCTCGTTACACATACCCAGATCACCACAATGTCGGTGATTGCCGTGCTGATGCTGATCGGTATCGTCAAGAAGAACGCGATTCTGATGGTCGACTTCGCGCTGGTGGCCGAACGCGAACACGGGCGCAATCCCGTCGAGGCTATTTATGAAGCCGCACTGGTGCGCTTTCGCCCGATCACTATGACCACGCTGGTGGCGATGGGTGCGGCGCTGCCGCTGGCGGTGGGCTTCGGTGTGGGCTCTGAGATGCGTCAGCCACTCGGCATCGCTATCCTCGGCGGCCTGTTTGTGTCGCAGTTGCTGACCTTGCTCAGCACGCCGGCGATTTACCTGTTGCAACACGATCGACGCGAGCGCAAGGCGGCGCGGCGGGAGCGTAAGCGAATGCGCAAGCTGCAGGTGCAAGCCACGGCGACATAACGGCGTCACAGTGAGAGTAGGTTGCCCGTCGACATTCTCGTCGCCAAAACACGGTGCCCTATGTGACACTTCCCACCCTAGGCTTATCAGGGAAACCCTAGCCATGCTCGACCTCAGGCTCGAACACTTTACCGATCATCTGAACAAGGATTTCGTCGCAGCGACCGGGCAAGGCAACACCTCCTTCGCCTTGGTCAAGATCGAATCGCTGAGCGAGGAAACACCGGCAGGTCTGACGCGTCCGCCATTCGTGTTGATATTTCACAACCGGTCAGAAACGCTTTTTCCGCAGGGCATCTATGCCATGCGACACCCGGAGCTGGGTGGAGTAGATATCTTCCTGGTGCCAATCGAACGCGGCGCGCCTGGGTTTGTGTATCAGGCCGTATTCAACTGAAGCGAAGCTTCGCGCGCCCAACGCATCCCGATATAGGGGCCGTTCTGTTTGGTCACCGCAAATCCCTGTCGCGTATAGAGCCGCTGCGCATCGGGATTGCGCTGGTCGACATGCAGATCGATACCCTGGGCGCCGCTTTCGGCAGTCAGCGCTTTCACCCAAGCCAGCAGTGCACTACCCAGCCCTTGGTGGCGAGAGTCGGGTAGCAGCGCGATATCGACGATCAGGAAATACGACGGTTGCCGCAGTAAATAAAGGCGACCCACATCGTTACCATCGTGCTTGACCACGTAGAAACCGGCGGCTGCATAGTGGGTGACAAAGTGATGATGCTGTAGTGAAAACTGACTATCCAAAAACTGTTGCCGCACGCTTTCCGGCCACGGCATCTGGCTGACCTCATCCGCCCGAAGTAGCCCGTACAAACGGCGCATAAAAGGCAGGTCTTGGATGGTGGCGGCACGCAGGGAAAGATGGCGTGCGCCCAACAAGTGAGCACACGCATCCACATCGTCACGATTTGCCGGAAAAGGCGCGATCGACATGTTCATCAGCTGAAGCTGGGAAACACTCCTTGCAAGCAGATGCAGAAGTTCAAGACCAGATATGGCTGCTGGTTCGGGTGTGCCTGGTTGTTGCCCGCCATGGCGATGGTGTTGGGGGAAAATGCAGCATTGGGTGTGGTGGTGGTGACAAAAGCCGTGGGATTGGAAGGCGTTACCAAGCCATAGCCGGCCTTGGGTGCAGCCTCACGCTTCGTTGTGTCAGGTTGCGCATACAAGGTTGTCGGATGGTTATGCGGCGGCATCTCCGTAGCGAGCAAGGTGAC
>JBARCX010000089.1:0-26510 GCA_049794535.1 Rhodanobacter sp. | reverse complement strand
CGAGCTGGTAGCACGCCGTGGGATAGAAGCGTTGGAAGATCTACGCGATCAGATAGTCCGCTACCCAAGGCCAAACAATGCGGCTACACCGCAACGCGCCGAAGCGGCTAGGACTTAAAGCACTCTTGGCCGACGTCGAGATGTTTCATCCAGCCAACCAATATCACGGCAACCCCTACGCCTTAAGCCCTCTCCGCATCGGCGCGTTGCGGTGTAGCGGCTGCGTATGACCGTAGAACGCGCCCTATCCATCTGGCACTGCCCTGCAGGCTCGTATCCCACATATCGCTATGAGCTTATTAAGGCCCTTTCTTTGGGTTACGTTTCTGTGGGCCAGCAAAGAAAGGTGACTCGGACCCCGGCAGGGGTTCGAAACGCCCGCTGCGTAAGCGGCAACCTGGCGATAGCGCAACAACCAAGCGACAACGCCACTGGATGATTCGCTGCGATCACCCCTTCGGGGCCGTCCTACGGACGTTCTGCGCGCTTCGCGCTTGTCCTGCCTACGCAGGGGCGACGAGCTAGAGGCAGTGAAGTCGAAAGCGCTCAATCAATGCTGCCTAGATTGGCGACACCAAATCAATCAGATCGAACCTGGTCGCCCGCTCACAAGAAAACGAACAAATAGCGATCAAGTTCACACACCTGATCCATACCCATCTCTCAAGTATTCCTTGACGAAGCCGAAAAGCTCACCGAGGCGGCTGCAACATCAGTCTTTGGACACCCCGCCGGCAAGCCCAACTGTAAAACCGGCTATCGGTTCCAAGGAGACTTCCATGTCACTGGTCATTAACACCAATATTTCCTCGCTGAACGCTCAGAACAACCTCAACAAGTCGCAGAGCGCACTGTCGCAGGCTACTGAGCGTCTGTCGTCAGGTTTGCAGATCAACAGCGCGGCCGACAACGCTGCGGGTTTTGCCATCGCCACGCGTTTCCAGACGCAGATCGGTGGTCTCTCCCAGGCCAGCACCAACGCCAGCGACGCCATCAACTTGGCACAGACCGCTGGTTCGGCGCTGTCTCAGGTCACCTCCAACTTGCAGGCCATCCGCGATTTGGCCGTGCAGTCCGCCAACGGTACGTACCAGGCTTCGGATCGCGCTGCGATCAACACCGAAGTGCAGCAGCGTCTGTCGGAAATCACCCGTATCGCCAACCAGACCAGCTTCAACGGCACCAACATCTTGAATGGCCAGGCCGGTAACCTGTCGTTCCAGATCGGTTCCAACGTGGGTCAGGTCATCAACGTGAACCTGGGTCAGGGCGTAACGACCAGCCAGGTCGGTCAGATCTCGCAGGTCTCCACCGGAAGCATCAGCGGTGACTTCGTTGACACCTCGGGCAATGCCACCACGCTGAACCTGTCCACCATCACCATCACCGGTGCCGGTGGTGCCTCGGTCGCGTTGTCCGGTACCGCGTCCAATGCACAGGGCGTCGCGGATGCCATCAATGCAGCCGGCCTGCAGGGTGTCACCGCAGCTGTCAACGCCAGCGGCGGTATCAACATCTACTCCACCGGCGCCCTGGCAGTGTCGGGTGGTTCGGCTGGCGCTACCTCGGTGGCTGGCAGTGGCAGTTCTTTGACCAGCAGCGCTACCTACGACGGCGTTACCGGTACGAGCACGACGGAAAGCACCAATGCGACGTACACCGCAGGCACGACCATCCAGGCGGGTGGTTCGTTGCAGGGTGGTGACGTGCTGACGGTAGACGATGCCAACCAGTTGATCTCGCGTATCGATGCGGCACTCACCTCGGTGAGCAACTTCAACAGTACGTTGGGTGCGATCCAGAACCGCTTCCAGTCGACCATCGCCACATTGAGTGCGCAGTCGACCAACCTGCAGTCCTCGCAGAGCTCGATTCAGGACGCGGACTTCGCTCAGGAAACGGCGAACCTCAGTAAGGCTCAGGTGCTGCAGCAGGCCGGTATCTCGGTACTTGCTACGGCTAACTCGCAGCCGCAGAACGTGCTGAAGTTGCTGCAGTAACTTCAGTAGGCCGGTCATGGTGTAAAGCCATGGCCGGCTTTTTGCTTAGGTCTTCGGACGGGTGAGTCACCGTCAGAAAACTTACTCGAGTAGCAGGTAAAGCCCATCGCTGATGGCGTGGGCTTTGCCGGCGGCTTGTTCAGAGAACCATCTCACGAGGCTTTGCCATGACCACCGTTTCACCAGCCACGTCGAATACATACACCCCTTACACAGCGCCTGCGACAGGTACGACATCGGGCGGCACGGGTTCGGCAACGGGCGCTTCGGGTTCTGCTTCGGGCGGTACCAGTATCAGTGGCACTGGTTTGCTGAGTTCGCTGGGCATTGGTTCGGGTCTTAATGTCACCGCGATCATTACGGCGCTGGTGAATGCCAAACAGGCGGGTCCGCAAGCGCAGATTGCCGCACAAAGCCAGCAAGACCAAAACCAGATCGCGGGCCTGACCGGCTTGAGCACGGCCTTGAGTTCGTTGCAGGCAGCGTTGGCAGAATTGACGTCCAGCACGACCTACTCCACTTATACGGCAACCCAGAGCAATACGGCGGTGGGTACGGCGACTACGCTGCCCAATGCGACACCCGGCACGTATTCCATCAATGTTTCTTCGTTGGCCACGGCACAGAAGCGCCTCAGCGGAACGTATGCCAGCACCGCCGCGGTGGGTAGTGGCACGCTGGCGGTGACGGTGGGCAGCAACACGATGAATATCTCGGTCTCCGCAACGGACACGCTCTCCACCATTGCGGCATCGATTAATAGTTCGTCGAACAATCCGGGCGTGTCCGCGGCGGTGGTTTCAGGCGTCAACGGTTCGCAGTTGGTGCTCACTTCGACCAGCACCGGTACAGCTGGTGCGTTCAGCGTTAGTGCCAATGCGACAAGCAGCAGCGGCTTGACCAGTCTGGCTACCTCGCTCAACACCGCAGGTAGCAATGAAGCCACCAACGCACAGTTGACCATCGACGGTATTGCCGTCAGCAGTGCCAGCAATTCGGTGAGTGGTGCGTTGACCGGCGTCACGCTCAATCTGGCCGCGACGGGTACATCGACATTGACGGTGGCGCAGGACACGACACCCATCAGCGGCGCCGTGAACGATTTTGTCACCGCATACAACAGCTATAACAGCATGGTTGGCACGCTCGACAGTTACGACGCAAGCACCGGTGTGGCGGGCGTACTGTTGGGAGACACGACACTCGCGTCGATCCAGCGTCAGATTTCCAACATCATGGGTAGCTCGGTCAGCGGTAATAGCATCGGAACGTTCGCCGCCCTGGGTATTACGCGGAACTACGATGGCAGCATGTCGCTGAATTCGCAGACGCTGACTACGGCGCTAACCAACAATCCATCGACCGTGCAGAACCTGTTCGCCAGTACCAATGGTTTGGCCACGCAGCTCAATAACACGGTTACGGGCTACACGAGTGCCAGTGGCATTCTGCAAACCCGTATCAACAGCCTTAATAGCGATCTGACCAACCTGGGAACCCAGACCACCGCGCTGAATGCACGCATGGCGGTTTACCAGCAGCAGCTGACGCAGCAGTACACCGCGCTGGATACGTTGATGTCGTCGCTCAATAACACCAGCTCTTACTTAACGCAGTCGCTGGCGGCAATGAACAACGCCAGCAGTAGCAGCAAGAGCTAAGGAAGGTAGCGATGAGTTACGCCATGATGCGAAGTGCAGGTTCTCTTTATAACCAGACCCGTGCGCAAGGCAGTGTGGAAGGTGCGGATCGTCACCAGCTGATCGGCATGCTGCTCGATGGTTTGGTCGATCGGATCAATCAGGCTCGCGGCCATATCCTGCACAAAGACATGCCGGCCAAGGGGCAGAGTTTTTCCAAGGCGATTGCCATTCTGCTCGAGCTGCGCGAAAGCCTGGACCATGCGGCGGAGCCCACGTTGACCGGGCGGCTCGACAGCTTGTATGACTATGTAACACGTCGTTTGCTACAAGCGCAGCTCAACGATGATCTTGCGGCGCTGGACGAAAGCTTGCGCCTGATTGCCCCGATCCGCGAAGCCTGGCATGGCATCCGTGAGAATTTTCTTGCGCAACAAACGCAATTGCAGGCACAACCGCGGTGAGTGACATGATTCTTGCCGCCCTGCAGCGAGCGCTGGAGATCAGTGCGCAGATGCACGCTGCCGCAGAGCAGGGCGAGTGGACACGTGTGGTGGAGCTGGATATCGAAAGGCAGTCGTGGATAGGGCACCCGCCTTCTGAGCCGAGTCATGGCGAGGCTCTGATGGCCTTGCAAGAGAGCAACCGTTTGCTGCTGGAACGCGCTACGACAGCCCACGCCGAGATCGAGCATCAACTCGAACAGCACAAATACAATCACCGTGCGTTGAGTGCCTATATCACCTCAGCCAGTTGAGACGGGCCCATATTTGTAAGTAAGTCGTGCGTTTGGATGGACGCGATAGCATCCATCCAACAGCAGTCTGCCGAGGGCAGTCTGAGGGGAGTGGTAGATGCAAGATAAAACGTGGCAAGAATTTTCGCAGCGCATGACCTATGAAGGCACCATGCATGTCGCGGTAGAGCCGCTGGATAGCTTGCCGGATGCGTTGGCGCTGTCCGGTTATAACGAACGCAACATGCATGTGTTGCGCACGTTGGCCTCGCTCGATGAGCGCAGAGCTGAAAACAGCGCAGATGACGATAGTCCGTTGATGCAGGAGCTGCTGCACATGGACAGCAAAATCAATGTGTTGATGGAGATCGTCAACCGGTTGTTGATCCCGGTGGCGTTGCTGCCTGCACGGCAGGCCATTCGCTTCAATGCACTGGGTGTGGTGGTACCACAGGCTATGTTGCCGAGCGCAGGGTCGTTGCTGGTCCGTCTGCATTTTGACGCGTGCCGGGCACTGCCGTTGGAACTACCTGCCCAACTTTCGACGCGATTCGACGATGGCACGGCTTTCGTTTCCTTTTTTGAATCGAGTGAAATGGTCGAGGATGGGTTGGATCGTTTCGTTTTTCGTCACCACCGACGAAAAGTGGCAGAAGGGCGCCTGACAGGTGGATGAAGACCCTGTTCCGTGGGTCGAAGAAAATGTGACGACGATCACCTCCTGAAACATTAGTCGAAGGGAAATTCGACGCTTACGGCGCGCTTACATGGCTGTCACGGCCATGATCTGCAGCAACTTACGCCGAAAAAAGTTGATCTAAATCACAGAAGTAGACGCAACTAGTACGAAAGTAATTACCCATTTGACGAACGTTTGATTGAATTATTTGGCCCCATGCGTGGTGCCTGACGCGAGTTTTTTGGCGTCCTTCTTGCTCTCTCCCAGGACGTGTCACGACGGATCGTTGACGTGAAGGGGGGCGATGCGAGTTGGGACAATTCGTGTCGTTCGGCTGTAATAGAGCTGGACTCAAGCACCATGCACAAAAACAATTTTCTCGTTATAGAACCCGATGACGCGCGCGCGGATGCTGTGGTCTCTGCGTTGCTCTTCCTGGGCTACTACCCTCAACTGTGGGATGACGCCTCGCTAGCGGCCGATGCCGAGGCGAGTGATTGGCGAGCCGTCTATATCGGCAGCCTTGATGACGAGAACACGTGTCGCCAGCTACTTGCCACGCTGGATAAGAAGATTGACCAGATGTGTTTACTGGTCGCTGCTGATTCGCCGCAGCAACGATGGCTGGCGGCTAAAGACTCTCCCTATGCGGAGCGGTTGGAGATCTTGGAGTCTCCCTTGCGCTATGAGCGCCTGACCGAGGCGTTGCGTAACCTGCAGTCGCGCCAGACCGGCGGGGCGACGGGTAGCCAGCGCCTGGTGGGTGGCTCGGCAGCGATCGGGCGTGTCAATGCATTGATTCGTCAGGTCGCGCCATTCGACTCCAGTGTATTGGTGCTGGGTGAATCGGGTACCGGCAAAGAAATGGTGGCGCGCAGTATTCACGACTGTTCCCCGCGTCGTGACAAGCCGTTCATTGCGATCAATTGCGGCGCGATTCCCGCCGAGCTGCTCGAGAGTGAGTTGTTCGGGCATGAAAAGGGTGCGTTCACCGGTGCCATCAGTGCGCGTAAAGGTCGCTTCGAGCTGGCTGAGGGCGGCACGCTATTTCTTGATGAGATTGGTGACATGAGCCTGCCGATGCAGGTGAAGCTACTGCGCGTGCTGCAAGAACGTGTGTACGAGCGTGTGGGTGGCACTCGCACCATGCGTACCAATGTGCGGATCATCGCGGCAACGCATCGCAACCTGGAGCGCGCGATCACCGATGGTCGCTTCCGTGAGGATCTGTATTACCGGTTGAGCGTGTTCCCACTCGAAATGCCGGCCTTGCGCCTGCACCTCGAAGACCTGTCCGAGCTGATCTGCGAGTTCAACCAGCGGTTGCTGCGTCGTGGGCTCGGCGGTGTGCGTTTCAGTAACGGCGCGATGCAGGCACTGCGTCAGTACAACTGGCCAGGCAATGTGCGTGAGCTATCCAATCTGGTCGAACGGTTAACCATTCTGTATCCACAGGCCGAGGTACGTGCCTGTGACCTGCCGGAAAAATATCGCGGCGTGCAGGTCGGCGAAGAAGTGACGGGTGGCTTGCTACTCGCACTGATGGATGGGCACGGCCAGCCCGGGCTAGCCAGTTCCGTTGCAGCGATGGAGACAGAGATGCTGCTGCCCGTCGGCGGCGTGGATCTCAAGGATCATCTCGCTGATATCGAAGTGGGGCTGATTCGTCAGGCGTTGGACGTCACCGATGGCGTGGTAGCGCATGCAGCGAAGTTGTTACGGATGCAGCGCACAACACTGGTCGAGAAGCTACGCAAGTACGGCTTGCAGTCGGGTGTTGCTGCGCATTGAGACGTGGCTTTAGGTTGGGTGGAGCGAAGCGATACCCACCGTGGAGATACCCCGACGTTGGGGTTCGCAAGCTCACCGCCAACCTACGCGCGATGAAGTGAGAAATAAGGAGTGTGAAAAGAGTAACGAGGCAATCTCGTTTCTCACTTCTCGCTGTTCTTACTCCTCGCTGTCGCGTGGCACGCGTTGTGCATCAGCCCCCTCATTACCGCTTCAGCGTTGGAAAACCGACATGAGTCAAATCGACGTCAACAGCGTGCTGTCGCAGATGCGTCAGCTCAGTACACAAATTTCATCAACGTCTTCTGAAACGTCATTTCAGGCATCGGTAGCGCAAGGTACGGACTTCGGTTCGCTACTCCAGCAATCGATGCAAGTGGTGGCGCAGAAGCAATCCGATGCGCAGGCGCAATCCAGTGCGTTCGAGCGTGGCGATGCCGGTGCTGACATCGGTAGCACGGTGATTGCAGGACAGAAGGCGGATCTTGCATTCCGTGGTTTGGTGGAAGTGCGCAACAAGCTCACCGACGCCTATACCAACATCATGAACATGCCTGTTTGAGCGTAGAAACGAGTTGAGAGGAGTGAGAAACGAGTGGAAGACACGCTCTTTTCTCAATCATCACCACTCATTTCTAACCTGTTGTAGCGAGTACGTAACGTGCCAGCACGGCTTTCTCGTTTCTCACTCCTCTTCACTGTTTTCTGACCTTAGGTTTCTGAAACAGCTTCATGGCCGAAAACCCGATTGCAACTGCCAGTAGCAACACGCGCCTGGATCCACTGAAGAGCATCCTGCGCAACCCTGCGACCCGACCACTGCTGTTACTAGTGGGAGTTGCGGCGGCGATGGCGCTTGGGGTGGCTATCGTGCTGTGGTCGCGCGGCCCCAACTACGGCTTGTTGTATGCCGGGCTCGATCCCAAGGACGCATCGGCGATCACGCAATCGCTGCAGTCCAGCAACACGCCTTATACGTTAGGCCCCGATGGTGCTTCGATCCTGGTGCCGGCCAGCGACCTGGCCGCCATTCGCCTGCGTCTTGCGGGGCAGGGTTTACCGCAGGGAAATACCGCCGGTGCCACTTTGCCGCAAAGCGATTCGCCGTTCGGCATGAGCGACCTTGCGGAGCGAACCCGCTACCAGCAGATGCTGGAAACCGATCTCGGCAACACCATTGCCGGCTTGCAGTTCGTGCGTTCGGCGCGCGTGCATCTGGCGTTGCCCAAGCCATCGGCATTTATTCGCGACAATCGCGCCGCTAGTGCCTCGGTGCTGCTGACCTTGTACCAAGGGCGACAGCTCGATAGCAGTCAGGTCGCTGCGATCGTGCATCTGGTTTCTTCCAGCGTGCCCGATCTCGATGCATCACAGGTATCCGTCGTCGATCAGCAAGGCACCTTGCTGACGGTGAGCGATCCGAATAGTCCTGGCGCGATAGGCGACACGCGGTTGCGTTTAGCAACGCAGATGGAAAACACCTATGCCCAGCGCGTCGAAACATTATTAACACCGCTGGTCGGTGCGGGTCGTGTGCGCGCGCAGGTCTATGCCGATCTGGATTTCAGCCAGACCGAGAAAGCCAGCGAAACATACGACGGCGATCATCCTGCGCTGCGTAGCGAGCAGACCAGTAGCGAATCCAAGCATGCGGATGGTGGTGGTGCGGTAGCGGGTGCATTGAGCAATCAGCCGCCCAACACGGTGGCGCAACCCACGGCAGCCAAGCCGGGCGCAGGCAAGCCAGGCACCAGCACTGCGACGACGCAATCCTCTGGCCCGGCGGACACCACATCCAGCGCCACGCACAATTACGAGTTGGGCCGCACCATCAGCCATGTTAGTGATCCGGCCGGGCGGCTCGTGCGATTGACCGTGGCGGTGGCGCTGGACAACAAGGCGGCAATCACTACTAACGGCAAGAGCGTTCCGTTCACGCCGCAGGAATTGCAGCACCTCACTGATCTGACCAAGAACGCCGTGGGTTTCAGTGCTGAGCGTGGCGACAGCGTCAGCGTGATCAATCAAGCTTTCACGCAGGCACCCATCGACGATGCGCCGATGGATATGCCGTTCTGGCAACGCCCAGGCATGATGGATCTGATCAAGCAGGGCGGCGGCATTCTGGTCGCATTGCTGATTGCTTTCGGTCTGCTGCGCCCCTTGCTCAAAGGCCTGATGCGCGCGCCCGAACCATTGGTTGCATTGCCATCGCCGATGCCAACGATGTCGGTACGGATCACCGATGACGAGCCCGATAACCATCGCGATGAACCGACGCGCATCAACACGCCACAAATTCAGGCGATGGCCTATGAACAAAAGATCGGGCAGGCGCGCAAGTTGGTGCAGGAAAATTCAAAGCAGGTAGCGCAAGTGGTCATGAACTGGGTAGGCGACGATGGCGGCTGAACAACTCGAGATCAGTGGCGCGCAGCGCGCTGCCATCCTGCTGCTTACCTTGGGTGAGCATGATGCGGCTGAGGTACTCAAACACCTCAGTGCGCGCGATGTGCAGGCCGTGGGTACAGCCATGGCCAGCATGACCAGCGTGTCGCGCGAGCAAGTAGAACGCGTGCTCAATCGGCTCAATGATGACATGGGACGGCAGACATCGTTGGGCGTGGGTACCGAGGAATACATCCGCAAAATGCTGGTCAGCGCACTGGGCGAAACGAAGGCCGGTAGTTTGATCGATCGCATTCTGCTGGGTCGTTCGACCAAGGGCCTGGAGTCGCTGAAGTGGATGGAGAGTCGCGCCATCGCGGAGATGGTCGGCATGGAGCATCCGCAGATCATTGCGCTGGTGTTGGCCCATCTCGAACCCGATCAGGCAGCCGAAGTGATCGGTTACTTGCCGGCACGTACCCGCAGCGATGCGGTGATGCGTATCGCCAACCTGGATGGTGTGCAACCGCACGCGCTCAATGAGCTGGATGAAATTATGGAGCGTCAGTTTTCTGGCACCTCCACCAAATTGAAGTCAGCTAGCGTGGGCGGTCTCAAGGCGGCTGCCGACATTCTCAACGCGATGGAATCCGCGCGCGAAGCCGAATTGATTTCGGCTATTCGCGGCCAGGATGCAGGCCTGAGCGGTCGCATCGAAGAATTGATGTTTGTGTTCGAGGATCTGGCCGAGCTCGAGGATCGCAGCATGCAGACCTTGCTGCGCGAAGTGCCGTCGGCTCGCTTGATTACCGCGCTCAAAGGCGCCGAGCCCTCCGTGCGCGAAAAGATTTTCGGCAACATGTCAAAGCGCGCCGCCGATATGTTGCGCGACGATCTGGAAGTGAAAGGCCCGGTCAAGATCAGCGAAGTCGATGCCGCACAAAAAGAGGTATTGGCGATTGCACGCAGACTGGCCGATGCCGGACAGATCAGCCTCTCTGCCAGCGGCGATGAGTTCGTTTGATGAGCAACGTGCTCAGCCGGGACAAGGTAGTGACCTTCGATCGCTGGGAGGCACCGCACGTCGGTAACGTTGCTCCAGCGCAGTCGGAGCCATCGCTGCCGACTGGGCCAACGGTGTTCGAGTTGGAGGAGATCCAAAAGCAGGCGCATGACGAAGGTTATGCCGCCGGCTTGGCTGAAGGGCGCGATGCTGCCAAAACACTGTTGGACGAACAGCTAGCGCGACTGGATGCACTGTGCACCGCCGTTGCGCGACCACTGAACGACTTCGACGATGTCACCGAGCAGGAGCTGGCACGGTTGGCGACGGTGATGGCACGGCGTGTCGTGGGCCGCGAACTGCAGCTCGATCCCAGCCTTATCCAAAACGCCGTACGCGAGGCAGCAGCGGCATTGCCCTCAGCCACGCGCGAGCTGCGTGTATGGGTGCATCCCGATGACTTGAGCTTGTTGCAGGAGTTGGGCGCAAGCGAACCACTATGGCGCTTCGGTGCCAATGCCGCATTGAATCGTGGCGATTGCATACTGGATAGCACGCGTTCACGGCTTGATGCACGAGTAGATACGCGCTTGGCGGCAGTGATCGATGCCGTGCTCGGTAGCGATATTGATGATGGTGTCGACGAGGTTGTCGCATGAACCTCGCACTCGACCTGAGAAAGCCTTACCAACCTACTCCCTCCCCTGCAAGCAAGGGGAGGAGCTAAAGCATGCACTCCGACCCAACGCCACAAACACGCAATGATCGCTGGCAACAGCGGCTGGCGCGTCGTGCGCAGCGTGCATCGACAGCGCAGTTGCTTACCGTTGAGGGGCGGCTGCGCCGCGTCGTTGGCTTGACCCTGGAAGCTGAAGGTTGCGAAGCCCCGCTGGGTGCGCGCTGTCTGGTCGATACGGCTGATGGTGTGGCGCTCGAAACGGAAGTGGTCGGTTTCGCCGACGAACGCTTGTTGTTGATGCCGGCTAGCGAAATGCACGGCGTGCTACCGAATGCTCGGGTGAGACCATGCGCACGCGCCGGCGGTCTGCCGGTGGGCGAGGCATTGCTGGGTCGGGTGGTGGGCGCCGATGGCGTGCCGCTGGATGGTCTCGGTCCACTCGATGTCGACGAACATGCCTCGCTCAAGCGTGAACCGATCAATCCGATGGAACGCAAGCCGATCGATACACCGCTGGATACTGGCGTGCGTGCGATCAATGCACTGCTCAGCGTGGGGCGTGGCCAGCGCATCGGATTGTTCGCCGGCTCCGGTGTAGGTAAATCGACGCTGCTCGGCATGATGACGCGCTACACCGATGCGGATGTGGTTGTCGTCGGACTCATTGGCGAGCGTGGCCGCGAGGTGAAGGAATTCGTCGAGCACACGCTTGGCACTGAAGGGCGCGCACGTGCCGTGATCGTGGCCGCACCGGCCGACGCGCCGCCATTGAAACGGCTGCGTGGTGCGCAGTACGCCACGGCGATTGCCGAGTGGTTTCGCGATCGCGGGCAGCGTGTACTTTTGCTAATGGATTCACTGACTCGCTATGCGCAAGCGCAGCGCGAAATTGCGCTGGCGATCGGCGAGCCGCCCGCGACCAAAGGCTATCCGCCTTCGGTATTCGCGCTGATGCCCGCGCTGGTCGAGCGCGCCGGTAACGATGCCGAAGGGCGGGGCTCAATCACCGCCTTCTACACCGTGCTTACCGAAGGCGACGACCATCGGCACGACCCGATTGCCGACGCGGCGCGCGCCATTCTCGATGGCCACATCGTGTTATCGCGCGATCTGGCTGAGGCGGGTCATTACCCCTCGATCGATATCGAGGCTTCCATCAGTCGCGTGATGCCGGCTGTCGTCAGCAAGGAGCAGATGCGCGCAGCGCAACGGTTCCGCCAGGTCTATTCGGCTTATCGGCAACAGCGTGACTTGATTGCGGTCGGTGCGTACCAGAAAGGCTCCGACCCGCAGGTCGATCAAGCGATTGCGATGTGGCCGCGGTTACTCAAATTTCTGCAACAGGAAGTCGACGAGCCGGTCACCCTGCAAGAAGCGCGGGAACGACTCGGCACATTGGCTGCCGAGGTGAACTCATGAGCCCCCGATCGACTCGTTTGCAGCCGGCGGTGGATCAGGCGCAGCAGCGCGAGCAGGATGCACTGCAACGGTTCGCCGAAGCGCAGCAGCGGCTGGCGCATGTCCAACAACAGTTGGAGGATCTTGAGCGCTACCGCCAGGAATACAGCGTAAGCAGCGCCGGTGGTCTGACGGTAACGGCGCTGGTCAACCGTCAACAATTCGTCGATCGCATCGACCAGGCGATCATCCAGCAAGGCCGGGAGATCGAGCGCCAGCAGCGATTACTCGAAACCATGCGCGGCCAGTGGTTGCATGCGCATGCGCGCGAACGCGCGCTGGATAGCGTGGTAGAGCGCTATCGCACGCAGGAGCAGCAAAGCGAACAGCGCATGGAACAGGCCGAGATAGACGAGCGTATGCAGTATCGACGTAAGCCCTGAGCGCCTGTTCCATGTCTCCACGTAACCCGCGCTGCGTGGAGACATGGAACAGGCTCTTACGTTGGCTTGTTTTTTGCTGCAAACATCGAGATTACGTCTTGCATGAGCGATAACGCATGAGTGCTAGCCCGCTACCCGCCTTCAGTACCATCAGCGCAACGCCTCCGACGACGAGCGCGCCGCCTCCATCTACCGGCCAGACAAGTCCGAACAACGATGGCTCAGCGTTCAATGCGCGTCTGCAGAGCGCGCAGCGGCAAGCAGCGCCTTCGCCGAGCAGTACGCCATCGAAAAGCCAACCGTCTACTACGCAATCCAATGGCCAGGCGAATGCCAAGCCAGTTACGGCTTCGGCGGCCAACAGTGCCAGTGCTTCATCCAGCAACAACAATCAGAGCGTGGATAGTGCGAGCGACGACTCGAATGCCACCTCGCTGGCGAGCACGGTGCTGGGCCTGATCGACCAATCGGCAGGCGATAAGAATGCCGCCGCAACGAATACATCCAGTAGTGACAAAGCCACTGCCAGCAAAACAGCGGCAGCGACTGACGGCACGGTTCAGGCGGCGATACCGCAAACCCCCATGGTTGCTACGGCGATACCCGTGCCGCCACAGCTGCAAGTGCAATTGAATGCACAGGTTCAGTCGCAAGGCGCTGCTGGGACTAGCTCGGGCGCACTACAAGCAACGAGCGCCGCCAATGCCAATACAACGCCACCCGGCCTTACGCTTGGAAAATTGACGGGCTCTTTCTCGGCGACAGATACCGCTGATGCGGCTGATGATGCCGATGCGAGTGATAGCAGTGACGAAGGCGATAACGCGATCAGCAGTTTGCTACTGCAGAGCGCCGGTGATGCAACGCAACTCACGATCAGCAGCCTGCTTGGGAGCAGCCATGCGGCTTCCGCTGCCACCAGCATCGCACCCACTGCGGATAGTGCATCGCAGAGCGGTACTGACCTTGCCGCCTTACGCGGCATACTCAATACACCACCATTGACCACGCCACCCACGGGTGACACGGCAACGCATTCGCTCAATATCAATGCGCCGGTCAACTCGTCTGGTTTTGCACAGGAGCTGGGCCAGCAGGTCGCATGGCTCGGCGGACAAGAAGTCAAACAGGCGCAGATCCGATTGAACCCGCAAGACCTTGGTCAGCTCGATGTCAAAGTCAGTGTCGAGCATGGTCGTGTCGATGTGGTTTTCATGGCACAGCATCCGGCAGCGGTCACTGCCGTGCAGCAAAGCCTGGGGCAGCTCAATCAAATGCTGACAGGGCAGGGGTTGTCGCTGGGGCAGACAATGGTCGGGCAGCAATCCGCGCAGCAACAGTTCAGTGGTTCGCAGGGCCAATCGACGGCTTCGACATCTGCCGCAGGTGTTGAGGATGAATCCGTTGATGCGCTGGCTGGGGTTTCATCACAGCCTGTGGCGGTGGGATTGGTTGACGCCTTCGCGTGACCGCCCGGCGGTACTTCCCAACGTATGGGAATGGCGGATTTTGTAGGTTGGGTAGACCCCGGACTTGATCCGGGGGGACACCCAACGTGCCGGTACTCCCGCGTTGGGGTTCGCAAGCTCACCCCAACCTATCTGATTGCCGCGCTCAATCAGCGTCCGGTGACTAGGCGATCAGGCTATCTATCCTTTCGGGGATAAGCGGTGAGCGCATTGATGCAATGAGTCTTGCCGATGCGTAGGACGTAAGAGCCCTGTTTCGTCGGGGAGGCAAGGTTTCGCCACCCCACGTTAGATTCGCGGCACGAGGCATGGTTGTGACCTCGGTTCGAGCGATCTCTGCGTCTGCGCGAGACATGCAGCTGACGAAGTTGGCCTCGCGCATCGCTGTGGACGCACGGCGCATTGCTTCCACACGGCAGATCTCTGCACGTTCTTCGGGTGTGAAGTCATAAAGATCCGAGAGGCCACTCATACGGCCTCCTGCTCGGAAAGGGCTTCGAGCATGACGAAAGCCGCGAAAAAGACGAAGCGATAGTAGAGCGACATGGGAATGTCCTTTTCAATGTCCTGGTGAAAATCTGCGATGCGATTTCGGCTCCGCTGTGCAGACGGAGTGTCTCCGGTCGAAAAATTGGGTCGTGGATACTTCAGTCGATCATCGCATCGGATGTTGGTCGTTATATGACAGTGGGTAACGGGAGGGCGGGTAGCCCCACTGTGAGGGTTTGATGGGGCGGCGGCGGCCAGCGTCCGCTTCCCGTCACGCGTCAATAAAGCGCCATCGCCAAAACACCCATGACACTCGTGACTGCCCGATAGATCGCGCCACAGCGCCATTTCCATCGATGGCATGCCGTTTGCTAAATGCTCATGAGTCCATGCATTCCCACGGAGTCATGGCGTCATGTCATTCGTAAAGATCGAGGTTGTTCATGGCTAACGCCGAAAGTGTGCAAACGGAGTCGTCGCCTGCAGTTGCCCAGTCTGTAGCGGCCAAGAAGGGCAATAGCCCGATGATGTTGTTGCTCTGTGTGGCGATGCTGATTCTGCTTGGCCTGTGTGGGTACCTGTTCACCAGCATGCGGGCCTTGCAGGCGAAAGTGACGTCCAGCGAACCGGCGGCGGAAGCCGCAGTCAAGGCACCGGAGTTGTATCTCCAGCTTGATCCAGCCTTCGTGGTGAATTTCCAGGATGCGGATTCGACGCGCTATCTGCAGGTCGGCGTCACGCTGATGGCGCACGATCCGTTGGCTATTCAGGCGATCAAGGACAACGATCCAGTGATTCGCAATGGGCTAGTGATGTTGTTCAGCAGCCAGACCTATGCCCAGCTGAGCGATACCGCAGGCAAGCAGAAGCTGCAGGCTGAAGCGTTGGCGGCGGTACGCAAGATTATCGCCGACAAGCTCGGTAAGCCCGGCGTCGATGCGGTGTATTTCACCAGCTTCGTGATGCAGTAAGGGGCTTGCGATGAGCGACCTACTTTCGCAGGAAGAGATCGACGCGCTGCTCAACGGGGTCGACGGTGGTCAGGTTCAAACCGAGACGGATCTTCCACCGGACCCGAATTCAATTCTCGATTACGACTTCACCCAGCAGGACCGCATTGTGCGCGGTCGCTTGCCGACGCTGGAGATGATCAACGATCGCTTTGCACGATTCTTTCGTACGGCGTTGTTCGGCGTATTGCGCAAGACCTGCGAGGTGTCGGTGCTTGGCGTGCGCATGCTCAAGTTCAACGAGTACGTGCACGGCCTGGCGGTGCCGACCAATCTCAACCTGATCCGATTGAAGCCACTGCGCGGTACGGCTTTGACGGTGATGGAGCCGCGGTTGGTTTTTACCGTTATCGATAATTTCTTTGGTGGCGATGGGCGTTATCACGCGCGTATTGAAGGGCGCGATTTCACGCCGACCGAGAATCGGGTGATCCAGATTCTTCTGGCCGAGGTATTCGCCTCCATGGTGGAAGCCTGGGCGCCGGTGATGCAGGCGCAATTCGAATTTCTCAACTCCGAGATCAATCCGCAGTTCGCCAATATCGTGAGCCCCACCGAAACGGTGGTGGTGTCGCGCTTCCATGTCGAGTTGGACGGCGGCGGTGGCGAAATCCACATGACCTTGCCGTACTCGATGGTCGAGCCGATCCGCACCATGCTTGATGCAGGTGTGCAGAGCGACCGTGTTGAACGCGACGACCGCTGGATCAACAGCCTGCACGAAGAAGTCATGGACGCCGAAGTGCAACTGAGTTCGTTGCTGCTGGAAGCGCAGATGAACATCGGCGAGTTCCTTGGGCTCCGCGTGGGTGACGTGATTCCCATGAATTTGCCCGAGCTTTCCACCGTGTTTGCCGAGGACGTACCCGTGTTTCGCGGGCACTACGGTCAGTCCAACGGACGTTATGCGGTGCGTTACCACGCTCAAGCGGGTCGCCGTGAACTGCGTTCATCCCTCGACACTTACCAAGAGAAATTTTCATGAGCCAGAACAATGATGTCGAGAACGCAGCAGCGGAATCGGCAAACCCATCTCCTCCGAACCCATCTCCCTCGAACCCATCTCCCTCGAACCCAGGCGCTCCGACGCCAGCTGCGGCTGCGGCAACGGCATTCGGCGAGCGCCGTGTTGAGTTCGACACCTTGAATGAGAACGCGACCGAGGGTGCCGACGTCAGTCTGGACATGATCCTCGATGTGCCGGTCACGCTGGCGATGGAGGTGGGCCGCACGCGTATCAGCATTCGCAATCTTCTGCAGCTCAATCAGGGCTCGGTGGTGGAACTGGATCGCGCTGCGGGCGAGCCGCTGGATGTTTTCGTCAATGGCACGCTGGTCGCGCACGGTGAAGTGGTCGTGATCAATGAGAAGTTCGGCATCCGCCTGACTGACGTGATCAGCCCCGCCGAACGCGTGCGCAAGCTACGGTGATGACGATGCTGGCCTTATGGGCGTATGCGCCGTCACCGAGCATGCCTGACATCAATGTCGGCGGTGAGCTGGTGCGTGTGGTGTTGAGTTTGGCTGGCATCGTGGTGCTTATCTTCGCGGCCGGCTGGTTGAGTCGGCGCATGCAGGCTCGCCAGATCGGTGGTGGTCGACGTTTGCGTTGCCTGGAGGCCATGCCAGTCAGTTCGCGCGAGCGGGTATTACTGCTGGAGGCCGATGGTAAACGTCTATTGATCGGGGTGGGTGCCGGTGGCGTGCGTACATTGCATGTCTACGACGGGCAGGCACCGGAGGGTGAGGTTGAACGGCCTGCTGCACCGAACTTCAGCGAATTGCTCGGCCGCTGGAGGCGCAACCCATGATTCGTATGCTTCGACGTTTGCTGGTTCTGCCGATGCTATGGGTCATGCTGTTGTTGCTGCCGTTGAGCGCACAGGCAACAGCGTCCAATACGGTGACGCCGATTGCACCGATCGCGCAGATGACGCCCATCTCGCCGGCTGGCATTCCGGTGCTGACCGTGCAAAACGCGGGCGGCGCGCAGAACTGGAGTCTGTCGCTGCAAGTGTTGGCACTGATGACCGTGCTCACCATGCTGCCGGCGATCCTGCTGATGATGACCTCGTTCACGCGCATCATCATCGTGCTTAGTTTCTTGCGTCAGGCGTTGGCGACACAGTCCACGCCACCCAATCAGGTGCTGTTGGGGCTTGCACTGTTCCTCACCATGTTCGTTATGTCACCGGTGCTCAATCACGCCTATCAGGACGGCGTTAAGCCCTACATGGATCACCAGATGAGTGCTGAGGACGCGATCCCTGCCGCGGCAGCGCCCTTCAAGCGATTCATGCTGGATCAGACGCGCGATGCGGATCTGCAGTTGTTCACGCACCTGGCGAAGGAAGAGCCGTATGCGAATAAGGATGCGGTGCCGTTTCGCGTGGCGATGCCGGCCTTTATGACCAGCGAATTGAAAACAGCCTTCCAAATGGGATTCCTGTTGTTTATCCCGTTTCTGATTATTGATCTGGTGGTGGCCAGCGTATTGATGTCGATGGGTATGGCGATGGTGTCGCCGGCACTTATCTCGCTGCCGTTCAAGATTATGTTGTTTGTGTTGGTGGATGGTTGGGCGCTGTTGATCGGGACTTTGGCGGGGAGTTTCTACACATGACCCCTCTACCGCTAGCTCGTCGTCCCTGCGTAGGCAGGGATCCAGTGGCGATATCTTTTGGTTGTCGCGTTATCGCTAGTGGGTTCGCCTGCCGCGGGCTTTCGAACCCCTGCCGGGGTCCGAGTCACTTTCTCTTGCGTGCCCAAGAGAAAGTAACCAAAGAGAAGGGCACCCCCGGTGCGGCGCTCTCCGGGCTCCTGCCCTCCGAGTGCGTGAGGTTCGGCCGGGCTTTTCGACAGGGCTTCCTGCCCTGGCGAAAAGTGGCAGGCGTCCCTGCCTGCCACCCTGCGGGCCTATCGTCCGAACCTCACCGCCGCACAGGGGGCCCCATAACGCAGCGCGCGTCCTGCGCGCACTTTTTGAAGAAGCCACAGCAAAAGCAGCAAGAGCCATGCAAGTTGCTGTCCCTCTATAAGGGCCTTCTGCATGCAGGCTCTAATGCATCGGAGCCCCGCTCATGACCCCCGAATGGGTACTCCAATTCGGTCAGCACGCTTTGTACGTCGCCATGATGGTGGCTGCGCCGATGTTGCTGACGGCGCTGCTGGTGGGTTTGCTGGTGGGTATTATCCAGGCGGCCACGCAGATCAATGAAATGACGTTGAGCTTCATTCCAAAACTGCTGGCAATGGCGACGGTCGGCATGATTGTCGGGCCGTGGATGCTACGCACCCTGGTGGCGTTTACGCGCGAAGTGATCATTGGCTTGCCCGGTGCCATCAAGTGAATAGCGTGCAGCTCGCCACCGTATTGAGTTGGCTGGGCGGCATGCTGTGGGCGTTGGGTCGTGTGGGTGGGTTTTGTCTGGTGGCGCCGATATTTGGTGCGACGGTGATACCGACGCGCATTCGTGTTGCCATTGTGGTGATGCTTACAGTGGTGCTGGCGCCGTTGTCGCCCACGCAATTGGATGTGTTCAGTGGAGCAGGCGTGGCGACGATGGTCAGCCAGGTGTTGATCGGCGGCAGTGTGGGTTTCGTTTTGCAGCTTGTATTTCAGGCGGTGTCCTACGGCGGCATTCTGGTTGGGCAGAGCATGGGCTTGGGTTTCGCGGAAATGATCAATCCCAGCTCGGGCGGCAGTGTGCCGGTACTTGGGCAGTTTTATCTGGTGCTGGTGACGTTGTTGTTTCTGGCGATGAATGGTCATCTACAGGTGATCTCGTTGCTGGCCGACAGCTTTCGCAGCTTGCCGCCCGGCAGTGCGGGCATGGATAGCAACATGCTGTTCGCTGTGGTCTCAGCCGGCGCCGATCTTTTTGCAGGCGCCTTTCGGGTGGCGCTACCTGCGATGACGGCATTGTTACTGGTCAATATCGGTTTCGCTGCTATCAGCCGATCAGCACCGTCGATGAATCTTTTCGCGGTGGGTTTTCCCATCACCATCTGCATGGGATTTATTGCGTTGTGGTTGGCCTTGCGTGGGCTTGCTGGTGCTTACACGGCATTGCAGACCGCAGCATGGACCTTGATGCATCAACTGGTCGGTAGCTGATCATGGCCGAGCAGGAGAATGAAGACCGTACCGAAAAAGCCTCTGAAAAACGCCTGCAAGACGCACGCGAGAAGGGTGAGGTACCACGCTCGCGTGATCTGTCCGGTGCGATGGTGGTGCTGGCGGGTGTTACCGCGTTATTGACCAACAGCAACGAAATATATGCCCATGCGCGGCAGGTATACGCGTTGGGGCTGGGCTACTCGCGTGATGCGTTGTTCTCCGACACCTTGCCGTTTCGTGCCCTATCCGGCGCGCTGCATGAAGGGCTGGCGATCGTGATGCCGGTGTTGATTGCGACATCGCTAGCCACGCTCGCCTCGCCGATCTTGCTGGGCGGCCTCAATATCAGCGCGCAGGCATTGCAACCGAATTTCAGTCGGCTCGATCCGATCAGTGGCATCGGTCGGTTGTTCTCCATGAATGGGTTGGTCGAGCTGGCCAAGTCGCTACTCAAGCTGACGTTTATCGGCGGTCTGCTGGTGTTGCTGCTGCTCCAGTCAGAGCGCGCCATCTTGGCAACAGGGAATGGCCCGGTCGCAAGCGGTATCGCCCAGATGCTGACCTTGCTCGGGCACTCGGGCTTGCTGTTTGGCGCCGTGCTGGGATTGATCGGCGGCATTGATGCCGTATGGCAGCGTTTCGACTACAACCGCCGCCATCGCATGACCAAGCAGGAGCTGCGCGACGAGCACAAGGATTCGGATGGCAGTCCGGAATTGAAGAGCCGTATCCGTCAGGTGCAGCAGCAGATTTCACGTAAACGCATGATGCAGGAACTTCCCACCGCGAACGTCGTGGTGGTGAACCCGTCCCACTTTGCGGTTGCGCTCAAATATGACGACAGCCGCATGCGCGCGCCTCGCGTTATCGCCAAAGGCGTCGATGTGTTGGCTCAGCAAATTCGCCTGGTGGCATCGGCGCATCGCATTCCCTTGATCGAAGCGCCGCCGTTGGCACGCGCTTTGTATGCCACCACACAGCTTGGCCACGAAATTCCCGCCGCGCTTTACGTCGCTGTCGCGCAGATCCTGGCCTATGTCTATCAGTTGAAGCAGGCGACCGAGCAAGGCATATCCATGCCGCCGCCACCGCAGCCCGAGATCGACCCCGAGCTTCAGGGTCGTTATCGCGAACCACAACCGTAACAACGCAACCCACCTAGGCAGAAAGCATGGCCGCTGCGAGCGCATTCGATACATTCAAACAGGTAGCGCGCCGCGGTGTGGGTGCGCCCGTCGTGATGTTGGCGATGCTGGCGATGCTGATGTTGCCGTTGCCGCCGTTCGTGCTGGACATGCTCTTCAGCTTCAACATCGCGTTGTCGCTGGTGATCTTGTTAGCGGTGGTCTACGTGATGCGGCCGCTGGAGTTCGCGGCGTTTCCCACCGTGGTACTGATGGCGACCCTGCTGCGCCTGGCGCTCAACATCGCGTCCACGCGTGTGGTGCTGCTACACGGCCATGACGGACCTGGCGCCGCGGGTAAGGTGATCGAGGCGTTCGGTGAATTCGTCATCGGCGGCAACTTTGCGGTGGGCCTGGTGGTGTTCGCGATCCTCACGATTATCAACTTCGTGGTGATCACCAAGGGCGCGACGCGTGTGTCGGAAGTGACCGCGCGCTTCACCCTGGATTCGATGCCCGGCAAGCAGATGGCGATCGATGCCGACCTCAATGCCGGCCTGCTGACGCAAGACCAGGCGCGTGAGCGTCGTCAGGAAGTACGCGAAGAAGCGGACTTCTATGGCTCGATGGATGGTGCATCCAAGTTCGTTCGTGGCGATGCCACTGCCGGCATCCTGATCCTGGTGATCAACATCGTCGGCGGCTTTTTCGTCGGCGTCATGCAGCACGGTCTATCGGCTGCCGATGCAGCGCGCACCTATACCTTGCTCACCATCGGTGATGGTCTGGTCGCGCAGGTGCCCTCGCTGATGCTGTCGATCGCCACCGCGGTGATCGTGACTCGCGTGTCCAAATCGCAGGACATGGGCAAGCAGGTGATCGGTCAGGTCTTCGCGCAGCCACGCGCATTGGCAGTAGCCGGCGTCGTGTTGGCGGTGATGGGTTTGATTCCGGGCATGCCGAACATTGCATTCCTGATGCTGGCAGCTGCCTGCGGTGGAGCCGCCTGGTTGATGGTGCGACGTGAAGCGGAGGCCAAGGCGCTGGCGGAGAAAGCAGCGACCGAGGCACTGCCGGCGCCACCACCGGCCGAGCGGCTCGAACTGGGCTGGGAAGACGTTGCCAGCGTCGATCCGGTGGGCCTGGAGGTGGGCTATCGGTTGATTCCCCTGGTCGATAAAAACCAGGGGGGCGAGTTGATGGGACGTATCAAATCGGTGCGCCGCAAGCTCTCGCAAGAATTGGGCTTCCTGGTTTCGGCGGTGCATATCCGCGACAACCTGGATCTGGGGCCGAATACCTATCGCATCTCCCTGATGGGTGTGCCGATGGGCGAGGCCGAGGTTTTTACCGAGCGGCATCTGGCGATTAATCCCGGCCGTGTGCACGGCACGTTGCAAGGCGTGACCACACGTGATCCGGCGTTTGGGCTGGAAGCGGTGTGGATCGAAAACAACCAACGCGACCATGCGCAGAGCCTGGGCTATACCGTGGTCGATCCGGCCACGGTGATCGCGACGCATCTGTCGCACATCCTGCAGCACCACGCGCACGAGCTGCTCGGCCATCAAGACGTGCAGCAGTTGCTCGATCGCCTCGCCACTACCGCGCCGAAGCTGGTCGAAGACCTGGTGCCCAAGCGGTTGTCGTTGGGTGTGGTGGTGAAGGTGCTGCAAAACTTGCTGGCGGAGCGCGTGCCGATCCGCAACATGCGCAGCATCGTCGAGTCTTTGGCGGAGCATGCGGGGCAGAGTCAGGATCCCGGCACTTTGACCGCCTCCGTGCGCGTGGCGCTGGGCCGCCAAATCGTCCAGGAAATCGCGGGTTTGGGCACGGAAATCCCCGTTTTGACGTTGGCCCCCGAGCTGGAACAGATCTTGCTCAACTCACTCTCAGCAGGCGGTGTAGCTGGCGCAGCGGTGGAGCCGGGCCTGGCCGATCGTTTGCAGCAGGGCGTAGCCGAAGCGGTGCGCAAGCAGGACATGAACGGTGAACCAGCCGTATTGCTGGTGGCACCGCAGTTGCGGTCCTGGTTGGCGCGCTTCACCCGGCATGCGGCGCAGAACCTGCATGTGCTGGCCTACAACGAAGTGCCCGACAACCGACGTGTGCGTCTGGTGCAGGCATTGGGACGATGAGCGAGGAGTGGTGTGTGGTGATCAGAGCTGAATTGGGTGCTTGCGAGAGCGTGGCTATTTCGCCCGTCATTCCGGCGCAGGCCGGAATCCAGTGGCATCACGACTTGGTTATCGCGTGGTCGTATGTGCACTCGCTTGTGGCCAACGAAAGAGCAACCCACCCGCGATATCGCTCATACCAACGAGATCGCCACTGGATTCCGGCCTACGCCGGAATGACGGGAAAAAAGACATCGAGTACCGGGAGCATCACGGCATGAAGATCAAACGTTTCGTAGCTCCTGACATGCGTCAGGCCATGCGCGAGGTACGCGATGAGCAAGGGGCGGATGCGGTGATCCTGTCTACGCGTCGCTTCGAGGAAGGCGTGGAAATCATCGCCGCCGTCGACTATGACGAAGCCTTGGTGCGCGAAGCGGCCCGTCACGGTGCGCCGTTGCCGGTGGAAACACCGAAGGTGCCGATCACTGCAACGGCCAATGACCGACTCGATCTGGTTCGCAGCATGGCGATGGCATTCACCGGCAAACGCGCCGTTGCACCTGCTGAAACTTCAGCGTTAGGCGCAGGCGCGCCGGACAAGGCGGTCACGCCGCCGATCTCGCGCACGCCACCACCGCTCCCGCCGCGTGCTGCGACATCGGCCACCACCGGTGCGTTACCGGCTCCGTTGCGTGAGGTAGAGCCGGCCGTACGTGCCGCCGCGTACAACGAGGCGCTGGCGCAATCGATACCGCCACGGCAAACGCCCGTGCAGCCGTCTCCCATGCAGCCTTCTTCAGGTGTGGCGTCGCCGATTACTGCAAAAGTGGCGACTGCACCTGTTGCCCCCACAACTGCCGAACAGGCCGTGCTGCATCCCATGGTGGAGCAGGCCGCGCTGGACACAGCGCGACTGCGGGTCGAACTCGGCAGTCTGCGCGAACTGCTGGAATCGCAGCTCTCCAGCCTGGCCTGGAATGATATGGAGCGTCGTCATCCGATGCGCGCACGCGTACTGCGTGACATGACCCGGCTTGGCATCGAACCGGATATCGCGCGGCGGCTGGCCGACGAGTTGCCGGATCAGCTCAGTGCTGATCAGGCTCGTTACCTGCCACTCGGTGTGCTTAGCCGCAGACTCAATGCGACCGGGCGCGACGTCGCCTCCGATGGTGGCGTGACCGTGCTGGTCGGCCCGACCGGTGTCGGCAAAACCACCACCATCGCCAAGCTCGCCGCGCGTGCAGTACTTCGCCATGGCGCTGGCCAGGTAGCGTTGGTCAGTACGGATAACTACCGCATTGGCGCGGCGGCACAGCTGGAACATTACGGTCGGTTGCTCGGCGTGCGCGTATTCCCCGCGTACGATGCAGCCAGCCTGCGTGAAGTGTTGGAAGTTTTGCGCAGCCGGCACACCGTGCTGGTGGATACCGCAGGCGTGGCAGGTAATGACGTGAGGTTGCAGCAGCAGATGACGCTGCTGCGCGACGCGGGCGAGTTGCGTACTTGTCTGGTGCTGGCGGCCAACGCACAGGCACAAGCGCTGGACGATGCCGTGCGCGCCTACCAGCCCCTTCAGCCACAAGCCTGCATTCTCACCAAGCTCGATGAGGCGCCCAGTCTTGGCGGCGCACTGTCGATGTTGATCCGACATCAACTACCGCTCGACTACACCACCGATGGCCAGCGCGTGCCCGAAGACATCACGGCGGCCGATACGCGCGTGCTGGTGTGCCGTGCCGCACAGGCCACCAAGGGGCAGTCCGCGGAAGTGGATGAGGGCGTGATGATGGAGCGTTTCGGCGCAGCGTTGGCATCGGCGTGATGGAAGCATCAGCAATGGATCAAGTCATGGATCAAGCGTGGGGTTTGGCGAATATGTTTCCTGCAGTCACTGCACCGCTTGGCACGGTCGAGGCGTTACCTCATCAAGCGGCGGGATTGGATCGAGGGCCGCGACGTCGCTGTCGTGCGATCACCGTGGCTGGCGGCAAAGGCGGCGTCGGTAAATCCACCGTGGCGGTGAACCTGGGCATGACCCTGGCGATGGCCGGTCACGAAGTGGTGCTGCTGGATGCCGACATGGGCCTGGCCAATGTCGATGTGCTGCTCGGCTTAAGCCCCGTCCAGCACATCGGACATCTGCTCGACGGCAGCTGCAGCCTTGAAGATTTGCTGCTGCCTGCACCGCACGGGCTCAAGGTGATCCCTGCTGGATCAGGTGCTCGGCGTCTGGCGCAACTGAGCAATGGCGAACATGCCGCGGTGATCCGCGCATTCGACGGACTCCTGTCGCCACCGGAATACCTGCTGGTGGATACCGCAGCGGGTGTGTCGGACAACGTGGCGATGTTCGCGGCGGCAGCCGATGACGTGGTGCTGGTGGTCTGCGACGAGCCCGCCTCGCTGACCGATGCCTACGCGATGATCAAGGTGCTCAGCCTCTAATTTGGCGTGCGGCAGTTCCATATGGTGGCCAACATGGTGCGGCACGCCGGCGAAGCGCGCTCGCTGTACGAGAAGCTGGCCCGCGTCAGCGACCGCTTCCTCAATGTGTCGCTCGATTTCATGGGCATGGTGCCGCACGACGAGCACCTGCGGCAGGCCATCCGACGCCAGGCGGCCGTGGTCGATGTGTGGCCGTCGAGTCGTTCAGCATTGGCATTCAAGCAATTGGCAGCAGCGGTCGATACATGGGGGAAACCCGATTCCCCCGGTCTGGGCCGCATCGCATTTTTTGGTGGTCAGGTGGCGCCGGCGACGGGGTGGTGAGATGAGCGTGGCTTCCGAATATCTGCAACTGCAGCGTGAAAGCACGGGCGAGATGGTGGCGCGTCACGCACCGCTGGTGCGGCGTATTGCCTATCACCTGATGGGGCGGTTGCCGTCGAGTGTGGATGTGGATGACCTGATACAGGCGGGCATGATCGGTTTACTGGAGGCAGCACGAAATTACGCGACGGACCGTTCGGCCAGCTTCGAGACCTACGCGGGTATTCGTATCCGCGGCGCGATGCTCGATGAGCTGCGGCGTACCGATTGGACGCCGCGCTCGGTGCACCGGAAGGTGCGCGAAGTGGCTGAGGTGGTGCGTCAAATCGAGAACGAAACCGGTACGGATGCCGAGGACGCCGAGGTTATCCGGCGACTGGGTGTCAGCACCACGGAGTACCACCAGATCCTCGCCGATGCAGCCAGCGCGCGTCTGCTCAGCCTCACTGCACCGGACGATGCAGAAGGTGGGCCGACGCTGGATGTGATCGATCAGGACGGCATGGGCCCGCAGGAGCGTATCGAGCAAGAAGGTATGCGTGAGGCGCTGATCGAGGCGATTGGCAACTTGCCGGAGCGGGAACAGTTGGTGATGTCGCTGTATTACGAGCAGGAATTGAACCTGAAGGAAATCGGCGCGGTGTTAGGT
>JBARCX010000088.1:0-3578 GCA_049794535.1 Rhodanobacter sp. | reverse complement strand
GTTCATGACCACGTCGGCACCGACATAACGCACCAGGCACCCATTCGGATCGCTAGCGCCGATGCCTGCATAGACCGGTGTTTCCAAGGTCCAACCATAGTTGTCAGCGTTGCGGATGCTGTTGCGCAAGCCGAATTCGAGCTTGAAGCCGTCGTCGAAATTGTATTTTCCGTCAAAGCGCAACGCGTTCAACGCCACTTGACGGTCATAGTCGCCGGAGGATTCCAGCGTCTTCATCGTCCAACCGTTGGGGTTGGCAAAATCGGCAGCCAGCGAGGCAGGCATACTTACCGAGATGTAGCGCCCCCCGAAGTTCGCGATGATCGGAACGGTGTTCTGCGGAACGCCGTTAGCATTGAACACGCGGTTGCCACCCAATTGTGCTGGGTAAACAAAGGTGCCGGGCGGCACGGCGTTGTCGGGCACGCCGGGCATCAAGACGTTAGGCCACAGTGCGCCGTCGGAGTCGGAAATGTTGACGTCGGTTTCTACGTTCGACTGGAACGCAGTGTCACGGATGCCACGTACGCTCGCCGTGAAGGGGCCGCCGTCGTCGTAATCCAACTGCAGATTGAAGTTCTTTGCATTAGAGCTTTTCTGGATGATCTGCGAGTACGACTCCACGTCGCCGGGCCACTTCTCATACACCTGCGTGGTGTAGATCTGCGAACCCTGCCAGCCAGGCTGGGGCGTGCCATAGGCGCCGAGGGCAGGGCTTCCGGTATTGCGCGATTGCAGCGGCACGTAGGTTGCGCCCTGCCAATTGGTGGAGTTGAACTGGATGCCGTCGTTGAGATCGTACTCACGCTGTTGCGAGTAAAAGTAGTCACTGGTCAGGCTAAAGCCGTTGCCGAGATCCACTTGGAACGATGCATTGCCGGACTTGCGTTTGCGCTGGGTAGTAATGTCATCGATGTTGATGTTCTGGCTACCCATGAAAACGCCGTTCGACTTGCCGTCGCCGTTAACGTCCACACTGCCATCGGGGTTCTGAACGATCTTCGATGGAATGGGTGCGCCATTCCATGGCGTCAGAAAACCGTTGTAGCCACCCGCACTGGCCGCGTTCTCGCCATTGAGCACAACGCCGTATTGGTCGAGACCTTCCGATGAGTTAAAGCGCGTGGTGTTGGAGAAATCGGCGGAGACCAGGAAACCCCAGCGGCCTTGATCGTTATACGAAAAAAGTCCGTTGGCCTCGGGCCCCAGGCGATTGCTCGTGGTGCCACGCTCTGCATCGGCCGAATAGCTGTAGGTAAATCCGCTGGGAAGATCCCACGGGCGGTAGGTATGCAGGTCGATGGCGCCGCTGATGCCACCCTCGGTCTCGTTCGCGGTCGATGATTTGACCACGTCGACGCCGTGGAACAGCGTGGACGGCAGCATGGTGAAATCGGGCTGCTGCGAGTCGATCTGATCCGCCGTGATGAACACTTCGCCGTTCAACATGGTGCCGACTTGAGGCAGGCCACGCACGTCCACCGAGGTACCCACACCCGCGTCACGATTGATCTGTACGCCAGTGACGCGTTGCAGGGAGTCGGTGATGGTGGTGTCGGGCAGCGCGCC
This sequence comes from Rhodanobacter sp., assembly GCA_049794535.1. Classification (GTDB taxonomy): domain Bacteria; phylum Pseudomonadota; class Gammaproteobacteria; order Xanthomonadales; family Rhodanobacteraceae; genus JBARCX01. The sequence goes on along the minus strand of JBARCX010000088.1, from coordinate 2,009 downwards.
GATGTTTTCGGCGGTAATGCTGTCCTGAATGTTCGCAGCGTCGCGCTTCAGATTGATGGCGTGCTCCTGCGACGAACGCACACCGGAGACAGCAACGGTCGATAACGTGACTGCGTCTTTCTTCGCGTCGTTGCTGTTGGCCTTGGCATCGCCTTTCTTCGCCTTAGCGTCAGCTTTCTTAGCGTCGGGCGACGACGGAGCAGGGGCCGGCGCGGTTTGCGCCGTGCTGGTCTGCGCGGTTTGGCCGTCCGTCTGGACATCGACGAATGTCGACGCTGCGCTCGTCGTCGACACGGCGGCGAACATCGACACGGTGATGGCGAATGACAATGGATGTTTGCGAAATACGGTGGACATTGGCTTTTAACCTCGTTGGTGTTGCCTGTCGAACCTCACGTGACATTCCAGATACGCGTGTAGCCCGGCGGTGCTCCGCGAGGAGCACTCCGTCGTGATGCAATCTCTCGATGTCCCCAACTTTGGCCTCCCAAGCCAAAGCCACTCACTTAGTGCTACTGCGCGGAACGCACGTCCCGCTTACCGCTTATTTCGAAAACACCATTCGCGCCAACGCCCACTGGCCATCGCGTGGATCGCCGGTAACGAAGACGCACAGATCGCGAACGCCGGCCCCCGCCGGCATCGCAACGTTTGTATCAAGACGAACTTGCCCCTTTGCCTGCACTGCGCTCTCCAGCGGCAAGCTGGCAATCAGCGGCCCTGTGCAAGAGTCGGCATGAATCTCGAATTCGCCGCCGGCGCTGGACTTGTGGCGCACCACGGCATCCTTGGCTTCATCGCCAAAGCGCCATGTCATGCGCTCGACAGTCATCTCGACATGCTTGATGCCATTCAATGACGCCTGCGGCCACAGCCAGCAGGCATTACCAATATCTACGGAGTAGATCGGCCTCGGTTCCTGCGTTGGCTTGCTGCCGTCCAGGCGTGAACTCGGTTGGCTTGAACACGTTGCGAGCGCGCTACTTTCGCGGCTCAGCAACGTTGTTGCATCCAGCACCTGCGTGCGTGGTGCGGCAAGTTCGAAGCCATCCGGCGCAAACGTTGCGGCGCGTAAGGTCGCGTTGCCCGGTAGCGTGAGTGGCCGAGCATACGGCGTGGATTGATTCGTCGGATCGGAGCCATCCGTCGTGTAACGAATCGTCCCGAATTCCACCTGGTTGGACAGCGCGATCTGGAACGCGCCGTTGGCTGCTCCAGTCACATGGAAAGCAGGCGCGAACGCACTGTCGGCATAGTCGATGCCGAGTGCACGGTAACGCGCCAGTTCGGCCGGCATGCGTTGCAGAAAGCCGTTCCAATCGGGTGCGCTCGACGGCGACCAGCCAAGCTCCGACAGCGCCGCGATGCGTGGGAACACTGCATGCTGGTCGTGCGCAAAGGTAGGCATCTGCTCGGTCCAGAGGCCCGCCTGCACGCCGATGATGCGCTGTGCTTCGGCCGCGCTCGCGCCGCTCGGAATAACGACCGTGTCATAGGCTTGCTGAAATGTCGCTGCGGGCGGTGGCCCTGCCCATTCGTCGGGCAGGTCGGATTGATAGTGGTCGAAGTACAGCGACTCCTGCGGTGTCATGACCACGTCGTGGCCTTGCTTGATGGCAGTGAGCGCCACGCGTTCGTTGTCGTCGCCGTGCCACGACATCACCATTTCCGATGTTGGCAGCGTCACGCCCGCGACCAGCTCGTCATCCCAGCCAACCGGTGTACGCCCGTGCTTGATGAGATGCGCGGCGACTTGATTCGTAAACCAGCCTTGCAGCTGATCCATGTTTGCGAGGCCCAGCTTGTGCATCTGCGCGCGTACTTCCGGCGATGCGTTCCACTGCTGTTTATCAGCCTCGTCACCGCCGATCGAGATGTATCGTGAGGGGAAAAGCCGCATCACCTCATCGAGCACATCGTCGACGAACTGCAGGGTCCTCTCATCAGGTTTCAGCAGCCACGGACTGACTCCCCAGTCTGTCCATACGGACGGACGCTTGCCGCTGACC
>JBARCX010000087.1:0-10397 GCA_049794535.1 Rhodanobacter sp. | reverse complement strand
GAGTAACGATGCCGAGCGCATACGCGAAGTGCTGGTCGAAAACGGCCAGCGCAATCCGCGCGTGCAGGAATTGGCCGATCGCGCTAAGGAACTCAAGATTCCGGTGCATCACCGCCCGCGGGATCAGCTGGAGAAGCTGGCTGGCGAGGCGCGCCATCAGGGTATCGCTGCGCTTTATGAGGCAGCGCCGATGGCGACCGAGAACGATCTGTCGCGTCTGATTGAAGAGGCAGGCAGCGAAGCGCTGGTGCTGATACTCGATGGCGTTACCGATCCGCATAACCTTGGCGCTTGCCTGCGTAGTGCGGCGGCCGCCAAGGTCACGGCGGTGATCGTGCCGAAGGATCGTGCCGTAGGGCTTACACCGGTGGTACGCCGCGCATCAGCGGGTGGCGCGGATCGCGTGCCGTTGGTGGCGGTTACCAACCTGGCGCGTGCGATGCGTGAGCTGAAGGATGCTGGCGTGTGGCTCACCGGGCTGGCGGGCGACACAGATCAATCACTCTATGGCGTCGATCTGAAAGGGCCGGTGGCATTGGTGTTGGGTAGCGAAGGCGAGGGCATGCGTCGACTCACTCGCGAGACGTGTGACTTCGTGGCGAAGATTCCGATGCCAGGAACGATGGAGAGCTTGAACGTTTCCGTTGCCACCGGCATCGTGTTATTCGAGGCCTTGCGACAAAGGAGCGCAAAGCGATGAACTTCTATTGGCACGATTGGACCGGCTATATCGGCGTGGCGTTGGTGTTGCTGGCGTTCCTGCTGTTGCAGGCACACAAGCTACGCGGTAACGGTCTGGTCTACCAATTGATGAACATCCTCGGTGCGATTGGCGTGATGCTCTCGCTGCTGTTCGGCAACTTCAATGCGGCGGCTTTTGTCATGCAGCTGGCGTGGTTACTGATCGGCATCTATGGCATCGCGCGTGGCGTGAAAGTGCGTCGCGAAGCCCGCGAGGCAGGGCGCAAGATTGCGCCTTGGTAAGCAATCCGTAAGACTGGCTACTTTGCCGTGATTTAAGCCGGCACTTATGGCCTGCCTCCTGCAAATGCTAGGGCGATATACTCTGCAGGTGATTTTCCTTATCGGGGCTTCCGTGTGCAAACAGTGAACCCTCGGTATGGGTCGAGCTGGCCAAGCGTGCTGTATAGCTTGATAGCCGTAGTTGCCTGCATATTTGCTTTCGTGGGCTTGTCGACCAACGGCTTTTGGGCCGATGAGCTCTTCACGATGTATGTTATCGATGGCCATACCGGTTTGTCTGGCGTCCTTGCGCGCGCGTTGACCGACGTGCATCCCCCGCTGTATTACTTTTTCCTTTATGGCTGGATTCAGCTGACCGGCGTATCAGAGTGGGCGGTGCGTTTGCCGAGTGCGGTGTTTGCTGTCATCGCGCTGCTTGTTTTTGCAGGTGGCACACGTAAGGTGATGACTCCTGCCGCGTCTGCTTTTGCCTGCGCAGCGGCTAGCGGGTCGGCATTCTGGTTTGAGCAATCGCAGAACGCGCGCAGCTACGCGATGCTGTTGGTGATTTCGGCGGCGATGCTGACAGTGGCTTTGGCATTGCGGCGGCAGGTTCATGCTTGCAAAGGATTTCCCCTTGCGAACTGGATTCTGCTGACGGTGTTGGGTATGGCTGGGAGCATGGCGCATTCGTACATGCTTCTGGCCACCGGCATGTTGCTGTTTTTCTTGATCCTGACGCTGCGGGATCTCCGACTGCAAATGGCGCTGGTTGTTTCGGGGTTGTCGATACTGGCGTTGTATTTGAGCTTTCTCTGGTTGTTGATGCACGCCGTCAATCACGATTTTCAACACACCTGGTTTAGGAGTGACTTTGGCTTTTTTGCGTGGGATATACGCCGCGCTATAACGCATGTGGTGAGCTGGCAATCTCAAGTGGTTGCGATTGCTTTGTTGTTTGTTCTGCTGATCCGGCGCTTGCGGGGTGTCCGGCAAGAGCGCGATGCCGATGTATCGACTGACGATGCCCGTTGGGCCACTGCGCTCTGCGGTTTTGTACTTGTCGGTGTTGTGATTAGCGGCATTGCCGTGTCGATACTCGTGGCGCCATCGTTCTCAGATCGAAACGTTCTTACTTGTGCGCCCTTCGCCTGGCTATTGATTGCGCGTCTGTATGACGTTGCTGGTCCGCGGCTGGGCAGCGCGCGGAGCGGGGTGGCGATCACCGCCATTGTGCTTTTGCTCGGCTCTCAATTGGCACTGCTGCCAGGTCGCATGCTGCCAAGCAATGAGACCTGGCGTGCTGGCGCGGATTACATTCGGCAATTACCCGATTGTGCGGGGCAGCCGGTGCCGGTGGTGATTCGATCCGACTCTTATGGATTGGATACACCTGAAATGCGTCGCTTCGTCGAGCAGAATTATTTTGGCTATTACCTGCCGGAAACCATGCATCCGCAGGCCTATCTGCCAGATGAACTTGTGAAGCATGTGAGTACCAAGTCGCGGGTGGGCGCCAATGAATGCTCTGTCATCGCCTGGAGTGAGCATGACATGAAGTCGGCCGACGCATTGAAGTTGGCGATGGAGCTTGCTCGACAACCCAGCATGGCAGCGCATGGCGTCGTGCTGCAGCAGTTGGTTGGCTATGGGCTTCGCTGGTTGTCTTGGAGACCAGCGCCCAACGGCTATGTTTTACTGCGGAGCCAGTCTTCCGTCTTGGCGCCAGCTGACGTGCAGGCAAGTTTGACGGCGGAAAAAGAGCACGCTGTAGGCGACCGTTTGTTGGTCCGCTACATCACACAAGGCACGCAGCCGGTGGAAGGGATCTATTCAATTCAACGCTGGGGGGCGGGGCAAGCATCAAGCGAGAAAGTCGCGGTCCCGAAGTAGGGGCGCGACATATCCCGTAATGAGCCGACCTTGAAGCCGGCGCCGATAGTCAGCTCCGATCGCCCAATGGCGGCAATTCCGGGTTGGACGTGAGGTCGCGCTTGCTGCGCTGCTTGGTCAGCGGCTCGCCCGTGACCTGGAACCACACGTTCTCGGCGATGTTGGTAGCGTGATCGCCAATGCGCTCGATGTTCTTCGCCATGAACAACAAGTGCGTGCACGGCGTGATGTTGCGCGGATCTTCCATCATGTAGGTGAGCAACTGGCGGAAGTAACCGGTATAGGCTTCGTCCAGATTGGCGTCGTCCTTCCACACTTGGTAGGCACGCTCGGCATCGCGGTCGCGATAGGCGAGCAGTACGCCACGTACTTCGTCCGCGGCTAGCTCGGCCAGATATGCCAAGCCCTTGGTCGGGGCGACCGGTGCGGCCATCGAGAGCGGTATCGAACGTTTTGCCACATTGGCAGCGTAGTCGCCGATGCGCTCGATGTCGGCAGCAATACGTAGTGCAGCGAACACGTTGCGCAGGTCGCCGGCGATCGGTGCGCGCAAAGCTAGCAAGCGCACCACGTCGTGGCTGATGTCCTGTTCGAGTTGGTCGATCGCATCGTCGTTATTCACCACGGCCTGAGCGGCACGTTCGTCGCGGCGCTCGACCACGTCGATGGCAGCTTCGAGCTGGGTCACCGATAGCTCGCCCATACGTACCAGCTCACCGGTGAGGCGGGCTAGTTCGTCGTCGTAGCTTTTGATGATGTGTTCTTTGCCGCTGCCGCTCATGATGTTGTCTCGTTTGATTAGCCGAACGTGCCTGACCTGATTGCCCCGGTCTGGTTGCCTCAACAGGCTTAGCCGAATCGACCAGTGATGTAGTCCTCGGTTTGCTTCTTGCCCGGTTTGGTAAAGATTTTTTCGGTATCGTCAAATTCGATCAGCTCGCCAAGGTACATGAAGGCGGTGCGATCGGAGCAGCGTGCGGCCTGCTGCATATTGTGAGTGACGATGACGATGGTGTACTCGTGCTTCAGCTCTTCCACCAGCTGCTCGATGCGACCGGTAGCGATGGGATCGAGTGCCGAGGTCGGCTCGTCGAGCAGCAACACTTCCGGACGCAGTGCGATACCGCGAGCAATACACAAACGCTGCTGTTGGCCACCGGAGAGACCGAGCGCATTCTGCTTGAGCTTGTCTTTCACTTCGTCCCACAACGCGGCGCTGCGCAGTGCCTGCTCGACACGGGTTTCCATGTCGGCGCGCGATAGTTTTTCGTGGTGGCGGATGCCGTAGGCCACGTTCTCGAAGATGGTCATCGGGAACGGTACCGGCTTCTGGAACACCATGCCGACCTTGCTGCGTAGCCGGTTCATCGAATACTTCGGGTCGAGGATGTTCTCGCCGTCGAGTTCGATCGAGCCCGCGGCTTCCAACTTCGGGTAGATCGCGTAGATGCGGTTGAAGATGCGCAGCAGGGTGGACTTGCCGCAGCCGGAAGGACCGATGATCGCGGTGACCTGCTTTTCCGGAATATCCATGCTAACGCTTTTCAGTGCATGGAAGCCGTTGTAGTAGAAGTTGAGGTCGCGCACCTTTAACTTTGCTGGTGCGAGCGTCGGAGCCTGAGGCTGGATGCCCTGTGCCTGGCTGATGTGGGCGGGTTCAATCATGGGACACCTTGTTACGTGAAATCACCAGGCGGGACAACAGACTCAGCAGCAGCACGAACATGGTGACCACGAACGCGCCGGCCCAAGCCATGGCATGCATCGTATCGCCGGGATCATTGGCGTACTGGTAGATCACTTGCGGCAAGCTGGACATCTTGCTCATCGGGTTGAACGTCATGAAGTTGTTGCCGAACGCGGTGAACAGCAGTGGTGCGGTTTCACCGCTGATACGCGCCAGCGCCAACAGTACGCCGGTGATGATGCCCGAGCGCGCTGCGCGCACCAGGATCTGCAGCGTCAGCTTCCATTGCGGCACACCCAGCGACAACGCCGCTTCGCGCAGGGTCGATGGCACCAGTCGCAGCATTTCGTCGGTAGTACGCACGATCACGGGCAGCGCGATCAGCGCCAGTGCCACGCCACCGGCGAAACCGGAGAACGTGGTCGAGCCGTGGGTGAGGGCGGTCATCGGCAGCACGATGATGGTGTAGACGAACAGGCCAAGCACGATGGATGGCGCCGACAGCAGAATGTCATTCAAGAAGCGGATCGTTTCGCCAAGCCGGGTGCGGTTGGCGTACTCGGCCAGCCAGGTGCCGGCGAGCACGCCGATCGGCGTAGCAATCGCAATGCCGAGGAAGTTGATGATCAGGCTGCCGACCATTGCGTTGGCCAGGCCACCATCTTCACCATAAGCGGTGATTTTGGTGAACAGGTTGAAGTTCAGCGCGCCGATGCCCTGGCGTAGCGTTTCCCACAGGATCCAGGCGAGAAAGGCCAAGCCAACGACGGTGGCCAGCATGCTTAGCGTGAGCGCTACGGCATTGGTAATACGACGGCGTAGATACAGCGAGCTCATCAGCGACCCTCCTTACTGGCCAGCTGACGCAGCATGAGTCGTGCGATCAAGAGCACGATGAAGGTGACCACGAACAGCAGGAATGCCAGCGCCATCAGCGTGGATTTCTGCAGGCCTACCGCTTCACTGAACTGGTTGGCGATGGTCGATGCGATCGATGCACCGGGATCGAGCAGCGAGGACGACCACTGCATCGCGTTACCCAAGACGAAAGTCACCGCCATGGTCTCGCCGAGTGCACGGCCAAGGCCAAGGAAAATGCCGCCGATCACCGCTGAGCGTGTGTACGGCAACACGATGTCCCAGGAGACCTCCCAAGTGCTGGAGCCAAGCGCATACGCCGACTCTTTCAGTCGCGTGGGAACGGTCTGGAAAACTTCGCGCATCACCGAGGAGATGAACGGGATGATCATGACGGCCAGCACGATACCGGCAGCGAGGATGCTCGCGCCGAAGGGGTATTCGCTGGTGAAAAGCTTGCCGAAGTTATAGAGCAGATGATCCAGCCAGCCGCCAATGAGCGGGATGTGGGCCAGCCAGCTCGGCTGCGGGTCGCCCGGCGGATTGCCGAGATGCGTCGTCAGCCAGGGCTTGAAGTGATCGGAGAAGAACGGGGCGAAAATGAAGAGGCCCCACATGCCGTAGATGATCGACGGGATGCCGGCGAGCAGTTCGATCGCCGAAGCCACCGGCGTGCGTAGCCAGGGTGGTGCGACTTCCGAAAGGTAAATGGCAATGCCGAAGCTCACTGGCACGGCAATGATCAGCGCGATGAGTGAAGTGGCGACAGTGCCGTAGATGGGGATCAGTGCACCGTATGTGTCGGTGCTGGGATCCCAGGTGGTGCTGACCAGGAAGTGCCAGCCGTAGGTGGCGAATGCATCGCGCCCACCCCACAGTGTGGATCCGGCAGCGCCGACTAGCGAGGCGAGCACCAGCAGTGCACAGCCTTTCAGCACCCAACTGAAAATCCGGTCGTGGCGCATGTCGCGGTGTGCACGTCGCTCTTGCGTCTGGATCGACGCGAGTGCGCCTTCATTTGCAGACATGGGAGTGGAGTCGCTCACGAGTTAGGAAATCCAAAAAAGCATGTGCCGCCCCATCGGTTATGCCGACGGGGCGGCGGCTTACATCAATGCTTGAACTGGCTAGCCCAGTAAGCTTCGATCTTCTGCGTCAGTGCCGGCGGCAGTGCTACGTAGTCGAGCGAAGCTGCAGCCTGCTGGCCATTTTCCAGCGACCACTTGAAGAAGTCGAACGCAACCTTGCTGTTCTCGGCATTCTTCGGCTGCTTGTACATGATCACCCAGGTGGTAGCAGTGATCGGCCATGCCTCAGCGCCCGGGGCGTTGGTCATGATCAGGTTGAAGTCCTTGGCGCTGGCCCAGTCAGCGGTGCTGGCTGCAGCGGCGAAAGCAGCAGCGTTCGGCTTGATGAATTTGCCAGAGGAGTTCTTCAGGTCGATCCAGGTGATCTTGTTCTTCACGGCATAGGCGTATTCGACGTAGCCGATCGAGCCAGCGATCTGCTTGACGTACTGCGACACACCTTCGTTGCCCTTGCCACCCACGCCGGTCGGCCATTCAACGGCCGTGCCGAACTTGACCTTGGTGGCCCACTCCGGGCTGACCTTGGACAGGTAGTTGGTGAAGTTGAAGCTGGTGCCCGAGCCGTCCGAGCGATGTACGACGGTGATCTTGCCGGCGGGGATCTTCAGGCCAGCGTTCAGTGCAGCGATCTTCGGATCGTTCCAGTTGGTGATCTTGCCGAGGAAGATGTCGGCGAGTACCGGGCCGTCCAGCTTGATCTGGTCAGCGGACACGCCGGCGATGTTGACCACCGGCACAATACCGCCCACCACGACCGGGAACTGACCGAGACCGAACTTCTCGAGGTTGTCAGCATCCAGCGGAGCATCAGAGGCGCCGAAATCGATGGTGCCGGCCTTGATCTGGGCGATACCTGCGCCCGAACCCACCGACTGATAGTTGAGGTGGTTGCCGGTCTTGTCGGCATACGCAGCCGACCACTTGGTGAGCACCGGGTATACAAAGCTTGAGCCGGCACCGGTGATATCGGTGGCTTGCGCTGACACGCCGCACAGCGAGGCGGCAGCGACCACGGCGAACGTACCGAGACGGGTCGTGAATTTAGAAGAGGTCAACACGGTGGCTCCTTGAGGGAAGGCACGGGCATAAGCCCGGTTCCCGCTATTTCATGCGAGGCGTGTTGCAATGAGATGAGATGAATGTTGCAGCAAGATGACAATCGAGCCGCAACTGTCATTGGTCAAGGTATCGCGAGGCCGCTTTGATCGCGTTCGGCGGTCTCTAATTGGCGCCAGCGGTTGACGATGCTGCAGAAAAGTTCAGCAGTACGCTCGGCATCGTAGACCGCTGAATGGGCTTCGCGGGTATCGAAGCGGTGGCCTGCGGCGAGCACGGCTTTGCTCAGTACGGTTTGGCCGTAAGCGAGGCCGCCCAAGGTCGCCGTGTCAAAACAGCTGAAAGGATGAAACGGATTGCGCTTGTGCCCAATGCGGCGCACGGCGGCATTGAGAAAGCCCAGATCAAATGCCGCGTTATGGCCAACCAGGATCGCGCGCTGGCAGCCGTGCTCACGCACGGCCTGGCGGACGGCCTGGAATATGTGCTCAAGCGCCGATCGCTCACTCAACGCGCCGCGGAGCGGGTTGTCTGGATCGATACCCGTAATTTCTAACGCACGCGGGTCGAGATTGGCACCGGGGAACGGCTCCACGTGGGAAGACACCACCGGCTGCGGGCACAGAAAGCCCTGGGCATCCATGCTGAGCGGGATGGCGGCTATCTCTAATAAGGCATCGCGCTCGGCATCGAAACCACCGGTTTCCACATCCACGATAACCGGCAGAAAGCCGCGGAAGCGCTCAGCCATGCGGCTGGCCATGCTGTTGTTGATTGACTCCATACATAAAGCATATCAGTCGATGCATACGGCCCGTGAACTGGTCTGCATCTGCATACGGATCTGGCTGGGTCAGTACTCACGTGTACGGTGTCTTTAATCTGTCATGAAACGTCCATCTGGCGGTAAAGCTTCCAACGCATTCTTTACATCGACCCCCGCCCAGGTGATAGGGGCTCGAAAGGCAATCATGGGCGGGTCAATTAATCCAGTGGAGAATTAGCATGCGTTCCAAGATGCTCGCGGTGGCCATTGCTGCCGGTTTGGGCGTGACCAGCGTCACGGCGATGGCTCAGTCGACCAGCAACCAGAAGGTGTCTGTAAGCGCTAGTGAGCTCGCTCAGATGAAGGCCGAGATCGCTGCTCTTCAGCAGAAGGTTGACGATCTTCAGTCGCAGTCTGCCACGCAGGCACAGCAGCAGCAGCAGACGGCGCAGACCGTGCAGGCCACTCAGGCACAGGTGCAGGCTACGCAAACACAGGTGCAGGCGGCTCAGCAGCAGGTTGTGGCCAAGACTGGCGACACCTTGGGCGGCCTCGGCGGTGTGAAGTGGACCTTGGGTGGCTTCCTGGCGGCCGAATCGGTGTACCGCTCGCGTGATACCGGCGATGACATCAACAGCAAGTACTCCAACATCCCGATGCTGGGTGGTACGAGCACCGCGCCGATCAATACCGGCACTGGCGCAACGACCACTTATCCGGTGACGAACGCGCGTAACAACCAGTTCCTGGAAAGCGCACGCCAGAGCCGCCTGTCGATCATGGCGCAGGGCGACGTGAACGACACAACGCATGTGACCGGCTACTACGAGACGGATTTCCTCGGCGGTGCCCAGACAGCGAACATGAACGAGAGCAACTCCTACAACCTGCGCGTGCGCCAGTTGTGGACCGCTTTGGATTGGGATACCTACGGCCTGCATTTCCTGGCCGGTCAGGCATGGTCGCTGCTGACCCTGGACAGCACGGGCATCACCCCGCTCAAGGAAGTGCTGCCGCCCTCGATCGACGCCCAGTACATACCGGGCTTCACCTGGGCTCGCCAGACCCAGGTCCGCATCGTGAAGGACTGGGACAAGATGTGGTGGTTGGGTCTGTCGCTGGAAAATCCGCAGACGGCGGGCATTGGTTCCGTGGCTGGCCCGGGTACCAAGGGCTACTCCACCTCGACGGCGACGATCGCCGCTGGCAATACCTATGACAGCCTGAACACGGTGTCGCTCAACCATGTGCCGGATGTCATCCTGAAGTTTGCGGCCGATCCGGGTTGGGGTCATTACGAAGTGTTCGGCTTGTCGCGCAACTTCATCACTCGCGTTACGCCGAGTGCGACCACGCCTGGCCTGACCAACAATCAGTCCGCGCACGGTGGTGGTTTTGGTGTCGGCATGCTGCTGCCGGTGGTTCCGAAGGTTCTGGACTTCCAGTTCTCCGGCATGTCCGGCAAGGGCATCGGCCGCTACGGTTCGGCTCAGCTGAACGACATCACGCTGACCCCGTCGGGTGCGCCGCAGCCGCTGAAGGAAAACATGCTGCTCAGCACGTTGACCTGGCACGCTACGCCTGACCTCGACATCTACGTCGCTGGCGGTCGCGAGCAGCAGGACAGCTACCTGACCACGGGCATGAACGGCAAGAACTTCGGCTACGGCAGCGCGCTGCTGGGATACAACAACAGCGACTGCCTGATGTACGGCGCCGCGACCGACTGCACGGGCCAGACGCGTCAGATCTCCCAGCAGACCGCCGGCTTCACGTGGAAGTTCTACCAGGGCAAGTTCGGCAAGGTGCAGTTTGGTATGCAGTACTCGCATACCACGCGTAAGCTCTTCAGCGACATCAACGGCAATGCCCCGTCCGCTCCGGACAACATGGTCTTCACCAGCTTCCGTTACTACCCGTTCTAAGGGTCTAGCGATAGCTGACTGAATTATCGGAAAGGAGTTCGACCCAAGGATGGAAAACGGCGGCCTATGGCCGCCGTTTGCTTTGGTGAGTCAGTAAAAGCGAAGTCACGAAAAGTATCGATGCAGTTATAGAAACAGCGCGACTGCAGGAGCAGTTACCC
>JBARCX010000086.1:0-14524 GCA_049794535.1 Rhodanobacter sp. | reverse complement strand
TTCGTAGGGTGCGCCGATTTCCAGCAGTGCCAGATGAACCACCATGCTGGCGGTGCCGGGGGAGTAGTAGAGGGTATACATGGAAGTCTCAGTGAGTCGATGTGTGCGAGGCACGACGATTGTGTGCTTCAGTGAATAATCTTTCAGCGCTGATTTGCACGAAGGAGTACGAGGACAGCATCGAGGCGTCGGCGGTTGCGTATACCTTCTAGAAAGGCTGCGGCAGCAAGGGAAACCGCAATCATCACGACGGTACTCAGGACGAGTTGGTTATGCGGGCCGCTGTACGAGGCGATGAAACCGCCCGCCGTAGATACGAGAAGGAGCAAGAGCCAGTAGTGCCATTGCGAGAACGGCCTAGAGGGGTTGTCCAATAGTTCACGCGCCTTTGATTGGGCGACAATTTCGCGCGCAATGCGCTCCCCATCAAGCTGTGCTGCGATATCCATGTCATTTCCCTGGTTTGCGCAATGGTGTGTTTGGACTACGTCGGTTGGATCAGGTCGATCCAATCAATGTACGCGCTCCGCGGAGTAATAAGCTCCGCGATCAGCAAAGATCAAACGATTATCCACTTTGTAAAACATCATGCATCCCGCATCGAGTTTGGGCGCGAAATGCGGCAGGCCAAGCTGCTCGGGTGGAATGCGACCGAGTAATAAATCCGGGTCTTTGCTCGTATCCACAATGGATGCGATGACCGTGTGGTGTTCCAGCGGACAAATATCGCCGCCGGCGGTTAGCTGCTTGGCCGAGATAGTGACGTTCGTGCCGATCAAGGCATTCATCTCGGCTTCGCTGGTGGACACAGAACCCACGGTGATGATCCTGGTCACCTTCCACGCGCCATAAAAATCATCTGGCTTGACCGAGTTGGCTGCATGGCTACTGGTGATGACCAGTAACGCCATGAAAGCCCGTGCGACTTGCTTCATGGTAAATGCGGGGCTGCGGGCGGCTGCCGAAAGGGTGCTGCTTCAGCGGCGCGCCGATTGACGAGCCCATGACTGACCCTGCACGTACCGGGAATGCGTCGTCCCGTATGTGGGTCATGCCGGCAGACCTGGACATAGGTTTGCATGCGCGAAGCGACGGTTGGCATATCGCCGGTATTGGCTGGGTGCAATGCGGTTTGTCCGCCTGGCCCGGTGTTATAGATAAAACGCACGGCAGCATCGAATTGCGCTTGCGTGAGCGGATGATCGGTCACGCTACGGCGCACGATGCGCTCCGCATCGGCAATGCTGCGACTGAGACTGTTGGCAATCATCGCGTCGGTAACGGGAGTTGCCGTTTCAGTCGCGGTGCACGGACCGTAGTGGACCAGGGTTCCTATCCCGTAGGTGCAGTTGTTGGCCTGGTCGTTGTAATAGTCGTGCCGAATGGCTTCAGCATGAGTCAGTGCCAATCGACCCGCCTCGCTTAAATTCATCGCTGCGTTTGCATTGGCGTGAGAGTGTGCGTGTGCATGCGGCATGACATGGCCCATCCGTGAAAGGAGTGTGAGCTCACACTAAAGAGGCTGATCGTGAGCGTAGCGCGGACAATAACGACGGAGCAATGTGCTCCGTCGGCATGCGGATTGTCGTGGCTCAACCTTCCCGTAACAGCCGCATCGGTGAGGTCCGCGTGACCTTGCGCGTTCCTGCCAGCCCCAGCAGCATCACGACGACGGCAGCACCCAATGCGGATAGCATCAATGGCCACAGCGGTGGCATGAAACCCTCGATATGAAATACCGAGCGCCCCAGCCACCAGCCGGCACCGGCAGCGCCGAGCGCTGCCGTGAAACCGGCGATCAAGCCGAGCAGGGCGAATTCGCAGGCAGCGGCCACGCGCAGTTGTCCACGGCGTGCGCCCAGGGTGCGTAGCAGCGCGGCTTCATGACGGCGCTCCTGGGCGCTGGCGGCGAGTGCGGCGGCCAGTACGAGTGCACCAGCCAGCAGACTGAAGCCAAGCACCCAACGCACTGCACTACCGACACGGTCGACGATCTCGCGCACGCGATCGAGTAGGGCGTCCACATCCACCAGGCTCAGATTGGAGTAATCACGCGACAACTTTGCCAGCGCTTCGGTATGGCCGCGCGGCAAATAGAAACTGGCGATCCAGGTATGCGGTAAGACGCTGGCGTGCGCAGGATCGATCAGCAGGAAGAAGTTGACGCGGAACGAACTCCAGTCGACTTTGCGGATGCTGGTTACCTTGGCATCGAGCTGGCCTTCGCCGATATCGAAGCGCATGGTGTCGCCCAGCTTGAGCGCAAAGATGTCGCGCCACATGGTGTCGACGGAGACTTCGGCCTGCGCCGGGCTGGCACCGGACCATTGCCCTGCCACCAGTTGGTTTGCCGGCGGCAATGTGTCGGCCCACGACAGTCGCAACTGACGATCGGTCCAATCCTTGGCTCGCTCGTCTTTGAAATGCAGTTGATCGATCGGCTGACCATTGATGGCGGTGAGCTTGCCTACCGCCAGCGGCAACATGTTGAGCTTGCCGGCACCGATGCTTGCGAGCGTCTGTTCGAAGCCGTTGCGCTGGTCATCCTGCAGGTTCAGCACAAACCAGTTGGGTGTGTCGGCGGGCAACTCGCGACGCCAGCCATCAAGTAGCGATGGCGCCACGATCGCCAATACCAGCAAGGCGGTCAGGCCCAGGCTAAGTGCGGTGGCCTGTATCACGCTCATGCCACGTCGGCGTGCCAGCGCGGCCAGCCCCAGGCGCAAGGCTGGGTGTGCACCCGGGGCGATGCGGCGCGCTAGCCATAGCAGGATGAGCGCGAGTAGAGCGGCAACGATCGCTACACCGATCAGACTGGCGGCAAGAATGCCCGCCAGCGTTGCCGAACCACTTTGACTCCAGATCAACAGCAGCGCGACCAACACGGGCACCAGGTACAGCACATCGAAGCGGCGTACACGGCGTGCCACGCTCTCGCGGAATACCGCGACCGGCGGCACGTCGGCCAGTCGGGCCAGTGGTGGCAAGGCGAAGCCGGCTAGCACGGCGATGCCCATGCCTGCGGCGGCGAAAGCGGGCATCAGCGGCAGCACGGTAGGTACGCCTGCAAAGAGCTGGCTGGCGAAGATCCATGCTCCTTGTGCCAGTCCCAGTGCCAGCACCACGCCCAAGGTCGCTGCTGGCAGCGCAAGTGCGGTCAAGGTGATAAGCAGTAGGGCGAACACACGTCGGCGTGGTGTGCCGAGTGCGCGCAGCAGTGCCACTTCATTGGTTTTGCGACGGGCATAGCGTTGTGCAGCGAGTGCGATAGCCACACCAGCGAGCAATGCCGATAGCAAGGCAGTGAGTCGAAGGAAGGCGCTGGCGCGATCGAAGGCGCTGCTCATGCGCTCTTGGGTTTGCTCGGGCGTGATCAGCTGCGCACCCTGCGGCAACGTGGTCAATTGGGCCCAGGTGCGCCAGCTGCGTACGGCTTCTGGTGTACCGGCCAGCAGCAGTTGATGGCTGGCACGGCTGCCTACGCCAAGCAAGCCGGCTTGTTCGGCATCGGTCAGGCTCATGAGGGCGCGTGGTGCCATCGCAACGAGTTGGCCGCCATCGGGCTGGCGCAGCAATTCCGCACCGACGCGCAGCTGGCGACCACCGAGTTGCAGCGCATCACCCACGTGCAGATGCAATGCCACCAACGCGCGATGATCGAGATAGACCTCGCCGGCTGCCGGGGCGTTTCCATCATGGGCTTGCCCATGTGCGTCCTGTAGTTCGAGCGTTCCGCGCAAGGGGTACGCCGTATCGCTGGCCAGCACATCGAGCAGTTGGCTCTGTTCGTTGGCAAAAGCCACGCTGGGAAAGCCCGCCGTGCGATTGATAAGCAGGCCGCGCTGACGCGCTTGCGCGGCGAAATCATCCGGTACGCGTTGTGGTGCGGAGACACCAATATCGCCGCCAATCAGTTCAGCCGCACTGGCCAGTACGCCGCGCTCGATACGAGTGGATAACGTGGCAACCACGCCCAGGGCCACTACAGCCAGCACCAGCGAGCCGGCCAACGTGCGCAGCTCGGGCAGGCGCCATTCGCGGCGTAAGGTGCGTAGGGCCAGGCGTAGCAACTTCATGCCGGCAGCCCCGAGGCTTGCTTCAGCACATGGCCTTCTTCCAGCTCTACACGCCGCGTGCAGCGTGCGGCTAGCTGTTGGTCATGGGTGACGAGCACCAGCGTGGTCTGGTGATCGCGGTTCAGCGCGAACAATAGATCGATGACGTGATGGCCGGTGCGCTGGTCGAGATTGCCGGTGGGTTCGTCGGCGAACAGGATGCGCGGCCGGTGCACGAAGGCGCGAGCAATCGCCACGCGCTGCTGCTCACCGCCGGAGAGTTGTGCCGGGTAATGCTTGCGTCGAGGTGTGAGGCCGACGGCTTCCAGTGCTTCGCGCGCTTTGGCGCGAGCCTGCGCATCGCCTTCCAGTTCCAGCGGCAGCATCACGTTTTCTTCGGCGGTGAGCGCGGGTAGCAAGTGGAAGGACTGGAACACGAAGCCGACCAGCCGTCGACGTAGATCGGCGCGGGCTTCTTCGTCCATCTGTTCCAGCGCATGCCCCTCGAGACGAATGCTGCCGCTGCTGGGTGTATCCAAACCGGCGAGCAAACCGAGCAAGGTGGTTTTGCCGGAACCGGAGGCGCCGACGATGGCAAAGCTCTCGCCAGCGGTGACCTGCAGCGAGACACCAGCGAGGATGTCCAGGCGCCCGTCGGGCCCATGCACCGACTTGCTAACATTGCGGACATCAAGAAGAAGCTGGGGTGTTCCGCTCATGCGTCGTTTCCTGTGGGTCGTGCCGTTATGGATTGGGCTGTTGCTGTTCGGTGGCATCGCCACGGCAAATGCCGCGCCGTTGAAGACTCCGCCGGCCAAGATGGTGCTGGTGCTTGGTGACTCACTCTCTGCTGCGCACAACATTGCGACAGAGCAAGGCTGGGTGCATCTGCTAGAAGTACGTCTAACCAGCATGGTGCCGGGGTGGGGCGTGATCAATGCCAGCATCAGTGGAGAAACCTCGCTGAGCGGTCGCGAGCGGCTGCCAGCGCTGCTGCTGAAGTACAAACCCGCGGTGGTGGTGATCGAGCTGGGTGCGAACGATGGCCTGCGTGGCCTGCCGCTGGACCCGCTGCGCGAGAACCTGGCCAGCATGATCGACGCCGCCCATACGGCAAAAGCGAAGGTGCTGCTGCTCGGGATCGAGCTGCCGGTGAACTACGGCCCGCAGTACCGTGATGGCCTGCGCGCGATCTATACGGACCTCTCCACGCAGAAACATACGGCGCTGGTGCCATTCCTGCTCGATGGTGTAGCGCTCGACCCAGCGCTGATGCAGGCCGATGGCCTCCATCCCGTGGCGGCGGGCGAGCCAAAGGTGCTCGATACCGTATGGGGCCAGCTCAAGCCGTTGCTGCATTGAGATGGTTAGCTAGGTCGGCGTCGAGCTATTTAAGATGAAATTCGCCCAGATTTAACCTATCGGGCTGAATTTCACAGAACGCTCACGCACTTCATCGGTAGCCTCCGCATACTAGCCTTTCACATATGTGAAGAGTCGTGGAGCGGATTCGATGATGACGATGAATACACGCGACGAACACGCTGGGTTAATCCTGCTGGTTGAGGACAACCGCCAGATCGCCGAGATGGTGGGTGAATTCCTTGAGCGACGTGGTTACTCGGTGGATTTCGCTGCCGATGGTGTCAGTGGCCTGCATCTGGCGGTGTCCAACAGCTACGACGTGGTCGTGCTGGATTTGATGCTGCCCGGTATCGATGGACTGGATGTGTGCCGCAAGCTGCGCGGAGACGCCAAGAAATCCACGCCGGTGTTGATGCTGACCGCACGCGACACGTTGGAGGATAAGTTGATCGGCCTGGAAGCCGGCGCCGATGACTATCTGGTGAAACCCTTCGAGGTGCGTGAATTGGAAGCACGCCTGCGTGCGCTGATTCGTCGCGATCGTCGCCAGGTATCGACCGAGATACTTACGGTGGGCGATATGACCCTGGATACCGCCACGCTGCGACTTACTCGCGAAGGCCATGAGCTCACGGTGTCGCCGATTGGATTGAAGCTGTTGGCGATACTGATGCGCGAATCGCCGCGTGTCGTCAGTCGACGCGATATCGAGCGTGAGATATGGGGCGACACGCTGCCCGATTCGGATACGTTGCGCTCGCATCTGTACAACCTGCGCCGGGTGATCGATAAGCCCTTTCAGCGCCCGTTGCTGCATACCATTCATTCGGCCGGCTACCGCCTTGCCGATCTCTCTGCCGAGGTGGCGTCCGCCATGCATCTAGCCTGAGCTGGATGCATAAGAGCTGTTATGGAAAGTCAGGATAAACCGCCAGCGTCCACTGCATTCCGACACGGTGCGTTTCATCGTCAATTGACGATGATCTTCGGGTGGCAGTTGGCCGTGGTTGTGGCTGTTTGCGTGATGGGTTTTTACGACATGGTGCCGGCGGGTGCCGTAGTTGCGCTGATTGTGATGGTCACTCTGCTGGCTTGGTGGGCAGCACGGCAGCAGTGGCAACCGGTGCGTACGCTGGCAGGCGTTGTCAGTCGTTGGAATGAGCAGCGGCCGAATCTTGCCGCGCTACATCCGGGGCAATTACCGCAACGTACCGATGCTGATGTAGCTGTGCTCGCGCAAGGCTTGCACGATTTTGCCTATCGCATTGCGGGCTACAACCAGCGCGAACGTAACTTTACGCGCGATGCCAGTCACGAGTTACGCAGCCCGCTCACGGTGATCAAGATGTCCACCGACATGTTGGCGGATGAGACCCACTTGAGCGAATTCGGACAGCGTTCGTTGAATCGGATCAAGCGTGCGACGCGTGAGCTGGAAGCCGTTGTCGAGGCACTGCTTATCCTCGCGCGCGAATCTGACAATGGTCAGGGCGAGCATGATTTTGTGGTCAACGAAGTGCTGCGGCACGAGTTGGACAATGCGCGCGAGCTGCTGCACGGAGGGCTGATTGAACTGCAATTCGATGAGCCAGCGAGTTTTGCTTTGCACGGCTCGCCACGCGTGTTCGCCGTACTGTGTGGGCAGCTGATTCGCCACGCTAGTCAGTACGCCGGGCAACGCAGAATCGTGGTGACTGTATTGCCTGGCGTGGTGACGGTGAGCGGTGCCGCTGGATCGCATGAAACGAATCAGCAGGGTTTCGAACTCACGATCGCCCAACGCATCAGCGAACGCTTTGCATGGCCGATGGATGTGCAAACCAGTGCCGATGGTTTGCACATCGCGCGGATCCACTTTCCTGATCCGTTGCCGGTTGCGGGTTAGCTAAGCCTGCTGCGCGAGCGCTGCGTAGAGAGCACTCAGACTGAGGCAAGTATTTACCCCCTCCCAACCTCCCCCTTATGAATAGGGGGAGGAGTTGAAGGGCGAGATACTTAGGCTAGTGAGGGCGCTACGGCAAAGGCGCAGCCGGTTTTGGCTTTCACTTCGTCTACCGTGACGCCTTCCTGCAATTCGATCAGTGTCAGGCCTTTGCCTTTCTCTACTTCGAACACGCACAGGTCGGTGATGATCAGGTCGACTACCTGCTTGCCGGTGAGCGGCAAGTCGCATTCGTTCTTGATCTTCGGCGAGCCATCTTTCGCGTTGTGCTCCATCAGCACCACCACGCGCTGCACGCCGCTGACCAGATCCATCGCGCCGCCTGGGCCTTTCACCATCTTGCCCGGCACCATCCAGTTCGCCAGATCGCCCATGCAGGAGACCTCGAGGCCGCCGAGGATCGACAGGTTGATGTGGCCGCCGCGGATCATCGCGAACGACTCCGCACTGGAGAAGAAGCTCGAGCCGGGCAGGGTAGTGATGGTCTGCTTGCCGGCGTTGATCAGGTCCGGATCAACGTTGGCTTCGTCCGGGAATGGACCGATGCCGAGCAAGCCGTTTTCGGATTGCAGGATCACGTCCATGCCGGCAGGAATGTAGTTCGCCACCAGGGTCGGGATGCCGATGCCGAGGTTGACGTAGAAGCCGTCGCGTAGCTCTTTTGCTGCGCGCTGTGCCATGGCCGTACGTACCGGGCTTTCCTTGCCGGTGTTGGCGCCGGCGATGGTGCGGAATTCGATACGCTTCTCGTACTTCGCGCCCTGGATGATGCGGTCGACATAAATGCCGGGCACATGGATGTTGTCGGGATCGAGCGTACCGACTTCGACCAGCTCTTCCACTTCGGCCACGCAAACCTTGCCGCAGGTGGCGATCATCGGATTGAAGTTGCGTGCGGTTTCGCGGAAAACCAAGTTGCCGAGGCGATCACCCTTCCAGGCTTTCACGATCGACACGTCGGCGTGGATCGCTTCTTCCAGCACGTATTCCTTGCCGTCGAAAACCTTGGTTTCCTTGCCTTCGGTCAATTTGGTACCAAAACCCGTGCGCGTATAGAAGCCAGGAATGCCAGCACCGCCAGCGCGCAGCTTCTCGGCGAGCGTGCCTTGCGGGGTCAGATGCAGTTCGAGTTCACCGGCCAGCACCTGGCGTTCGAACTCTTTGTTCTCGCCCACGTAGGATGCGTATACGCGCTTCACCTGATGGGTCTTGAGCAGCGGGCCCATGCCGAAGTCGTCGACGCCCGCATTGTTGCCAACAATGGTCAGCCCTGTGGTGCCGGCTTCCAGCAATGCGCCGATCAGGTTCTCGGGGATACCGCACAGGCCGAAGCCGCCAGCGGCGAGGGTCATGTTGTCGAAAAGCAATCCGTCGAGTGCGGCGGTCGCGCTTGCATACACCTTGTCCATTGATGTGCCTTCATGGGGAGGGGGCCAGACCACAAGGATACGACGGATTGTCGTCGGGCCATGCTGTAGGAAGGTCGCGGGGGCGTATCCATGCGGATAGGTATGGCTCTGGGTGCCTGCCGCGTGGCCATTCGTGCATGCTTGACGATGATCAATTACGCGTGTAAACATAATCATCACTTACACGCGTAAACGGTGAGCCATGTCCATCAGCGAAGCAGAAGCCGTCGTCATGGAAGTGCTGTGGCGCACCTCGCCGCGTACGGCCGAAGAAATCCTTGCCGAGGTAGGGCCTGCGCAGCAATGGCAGGAGGGCACCGTAAAGTCCCTGCTCAATCGCCTGCTCAAGAAGAAGGCCGTGAAGGCCGAGCGCGACGGTCGCCGTTATCTCTACACGCCCAAGCTGACGCGCGAGCAATACGTATCGTCAGCAAGCAAGAGCTTGCTGGACCGTTTGTTCGAGGGGCGCGTGGCACCGCTGGTGGCGCATTTCTCGGAGCAGCGCAAGCTATCGAAAAAAGACATCGCCGAGCTGCGCAAGCTGTTACAGGAGCTTGATGATGAGCAGCATTGAGCTGACGGCTTCTACGCTGGCTCAGCATGGCTGGCAGTTGACCGTGATGTTCACCGTCGCCACGTTGTGCGTGGCGCTGTTACGCCGCCCTTGTCGATATCTGTTTGGTGCGGAGCGCGCGTTCCAGTTGTGGCTAATGCCGCCGTTGGTCCTGTGGGTTAGTCAGTTGCCACACCATGTCGCTACCACGTCTGCTGCGTTGCCAGCGCTGATGGTTACGATTATCTCTGGGGCCGGGACATGGCAGGCCGTATCTGCTGCGACAACAAGCATCAATTGGCGTGTCGTGATGTTTGGCCTGTGGCTGCTTGGTATGTTGTTCACCACGCTGTTTGCGGTGATTGCGCAGCAGCGCTATCGCCGTCTGCTGCGCGGAGCGACCTTGCTAGCCGAACGGCATGTGCGCTGGCCGGTGTGGCGCGCGGCCCGTGCGGATGTCGGGCCGGCACTGATAGGTGCCTGGCGACCGCGCATCGTGTTGCCTGCGGATTTCGAGGGGCGCTACGACGCACACGAGCGCACGTTGATCCTTGCCCATGAGGCTGCCCATGCGTATCGACGCGACGGCTATTGGGCGTTGTGTGCGCAGGCACTGGCTAGCGTGTTTTGGTTCCATCCGCTGATGTGGTGGGCGTTGCGCGTGTTTCGCCACGATCAGGAATTGGCCTGCGACGCCGCCGTATTGCGACAACACGGTGAGCTAAGACGCAGCTATGCGAATGCGATGTTGAAGACCCAATCGGCTGCACTCTCGCTGCCGGTCGGTTGCCAGTGGTCACCTCGCCATCCACTTACGGAGCGTATTGCCATGTTGAAACATGCTTGCCCAGGGAAAGTACGGAGTTTTACCGGTTATGCCGCCGTTGCGGCGCTGGCCATCGGTGTCAGCGGCATGGTCTACGCGGGCACGGCTGTGCATCAGCAGGAGTATCAGCTCAGCATGAAAGTTGAGTTAGGAAGCGACGATGCTCACCGAGCGCCTGCTCAGCAGGTAACGTTTGCGCTTTGTACGGCATCCGGCAAGGTCACTACGGTAAGTATTCCCGACTGGAAGGTGAGTGCTGTGGTCATGCCGGAGGAAGCTGGCCAATTGCGCATTGACCTCGGCATCCAGGAAGCGGGAGGTGAGCAGCTCGGGCAGTCTCGGATGCAAGGCGCAGTGGGCGATGTATTGCAAGTCGCTGGCAAGAGCCACGACGGCAAGCATCGATATGCGATCGAGATAACTCCTTTAATGGGATGTCCGGCCCGTGACACAGCTAAAACGAAGGATGCAAGTCTCAGCTGAGTTCCATGCGCTGTCTCTGCGGTACGGGGCTCGGGCGGCTTGAAGAACGTTGCGGTAAAAGTTGCAAGAGAGGCTCGCTATACTCGGCTCGTACTATCCGGGAGAGCCATGTGAAGCCGCATCGTCTGTTTGTCGCCCTTGCCCTCTTCGGAGTCGCCGCCATGAGTCATGCGGACGATGTCTCCCCTGTACTGGTGATCCACGGCGGTGCCGGTGTGATCAAGCGTGATATGAATCCGGCCAAGGAAAAGGCCGTGCGGGCCGCCATGACGGACGCGTTGGAGCATGGCTATGCCGAGCTGAAAGCCGGCAAGCCTGCGCTCGATGCGGTGACTGCGGCGATTACCGTGCTGGAGGATGATCCGAACTTCAATGCCGGCAAGGGTGCAGTGTTTACGCACGACGGCAAGAATGAACTGGATGCGGCGATCATGGACGGTTTTACCCGCCGCGCCGGTTCGGTGGCGGGTGTGACACGCGTAAAGAATCCGATTCTGTTGGCGCGTGCGGTGATGGATCATTCGCCGCACGTGATGTTGATGGGTGCGGGTGCTGAAGAGTTCGCCAAGGAGCAGGGCATCACCCTGGTCGATCCTTCATATTTCCGCACCGAGGAGCGCTGGCAGCAATTGCAGAAGGCGCTGAAGGAGGACGCTGCAGGTAAGCAGCACGCGGATATGGAGACCGCCAAGCATTTCGGTACCGTGGGTGCGGTTGCGCTGGATACGCAGGGCCGTCTCGCGGCGGGCACCTCTACGGGAGGCATGACCGACAAGCGTTGGGGACGCGTGGGCGATTCGCCGATTATTGGCGCAGGCACCTATGCGACGGGTGGTTGTGCGGTGTCCGGCACGGGCTGGGGCGAGTTCTATATCCGCACGGTGGCCGCGCATGAAATCTGCATGAAGGTAACGCAGATGGGCGTGCCGCTACAGCGTGCTGCCGCCGAGGTGATCAATCAAGAGATTCCGTCGATGGGTGGCAGCGGTGGTGCGATTGCGCTGGATGCGCAAGGCAATATCGCGATGCCATTCAACACCGACGGCATGTATCGCGGCTGGATCGGTGCGGATGGTGTACCACATGTGGCGATTTACGACGATGAGCCGGATCCGTCGAATCATCCGCCTGAACCGGCACCTGCACCTGCGATATCGGCATCAACGGATTGATCAGAGTGTTGGCTGCAACGCTGCGCAGCCAGCGCTCGCAGAGCCGCATGGTGACGCAATAATGCGGCCTGGATTTTAGGAAAACGATATGGCAACTGCGTTGTGCAAAACACCATGGCTATCCAGCCAGAACTGGTCATGTGTCATTCCGTTAGCGTTCGGCGTGCTGGCCTGTTTGTTCGTAACTGGCGGCCTGATGCTCTGGCCGGGCAACGTGCAATGGCTGACGCATAGTGACCTAGCACAGAGTTATCTAGGCTGGGCGTTTTATTGGCATGCGCCGTGGGCGATGCCGCCTGGCGCCAATCCCACCTATGGGGCAGGATTGCATGCCTCGATTTATTACTCCGACTCGATTCCGCTGCTGGCCGTATTTTTCAAGCTATTCGCGCCGTGGCTCCCGGAGCCGTTTCAATATTTCGGGCTATGGGTATTGGCTTGTTTTGTGTTGCAGGCGTTTTTCGCATGGCGCTTGCTGGGATTGGCCACATCACAGTGGATAGTCAGGGCGTTGGGCTTGCTGTTCTTTGTGCTTGCACCGCCGATGCTTATGCGTCTGGGGGGGCATATGGCATTGGTCGGCCATTGGACTCTATTAGCAGCGATGTACCTTTGCATGCGGCCTTCGAATCGATATCAGACTGTTTGGTGGGCAGCGCTGTTAGCGACGGCGATGATTATTCACGCCTATCTGTTCGCGATGGTCGGTGCCATCTGGTTAGCCGATATTGTTCAGCGTTATCGCGTGGCGTTGCGTGCCATGCCGACAGATATGCGACCAGGTATGAGGTACTGGCTGGTTGAGTTGTGTCCGGCAATAAGTGCCACGCTACTAGCGGGATGGTTGGTCGGATTTTTCATGGTCTCTGGCCATGGTATGAAGGCGGATGGCTTCGGTTATTACAAGATGAACCTGATTGCACCGTTCAACGGTGCTGGTTGGTCCTGGTTTGGTCTGAATATGGTGGAGGCTCCTGGGGAGTACGAAGGTTTCAATTATTTGGGGCTGGGTGGCATCGCACTGATCGCATCGGCATTGCTGGCAGTTGTGTGGCGACGTGACCTGTCGCCTATGCGTTTGGTACCCGAGCCGCTGCTGGCCATTGCTGTGTTGCTGGCTGTGCTAGCGGTGAGCGACAACGTGGGCATCGGTGCTATGCAATGGCCGTTGCCATTGCCGTCGCCGCTACGGACAGCCTTATCTCACTTGCCACTGCAATCGACTGGACGCTTGTTCTGGGTGGCGTATTACCTGTTGTTGCTGTCGGCGATATTTACTTTACTTCGGGTATTCCGAGGTCGTTGGCAGATAGCGGTATTGTTGGCGGCTGCCATTCTGCAATGGGTGGATTTGTATCCGGGATTGACCAGCATGCGCACCGCGCTGCTGGCGCGCAGCCATGAGGACACTACGGTCGGTTTGCATGGGGTCTTCTGGGATGCCGCCGGAGATCGCTACCACACGCTGCGGCAGTTGCCGACCATGCTTATGGCACCGGGATGGGAGCAGCTGGCGTTTTATGCAGAGAGCCACGGCATGAGCACCGATGCCGTGCAACTTGCGCGCGTCGACGGGGATCGATTCCTGCCCTTGTACAACAGGCAGCGGGCGGCCTTACTTGCGGATAAATTGGACCTGGGCACACTGTATGTGCTCAGTGATCGCGAGGCTGTTGTGGCGCGAGCAGCGATACCGGAGGCACATGCAGCATTGTTTCGTCTGGATGGTCGCAATGTATTGGCGCCTGGCTGGAATGCTGCACTACCGCCATCCGCAGTTGATCTGCGTCACGCCGAACCGTCGCCATTGTTCGGGCTACCGTTCCAAACTGATTTGTCGGAAGCCAGTACAGGGCGTCAGGTAATAGGTGAGGGCTGGAACAGTCTGGATCCTGATGAGGTAACCAGCATTTCTGATGTGGCCAGTCTGTACGTGCCCGGTGGTAACGATGCAGGCCGCACAGTGCGTGTCGAACTGAGTTTGCATCGGGCCAGCTCGGGCAAGTTCATGGCACAACAGCTGGAGGCATGGGTCGATGGTCGGCGTATGGGTAGTTGTAGGCCGGCAGCTGATGGTTGCAAGCGGTTCGTGCTGGCTATACCCGCAACGCGTAATGGCACGTATTTCAGGGAGTTGGAGCTGCGCTCGGAAAAGCCATCAGCCAAGCTGCGCGTAGCACTGGATGCTATTCGCGTGACGCAAGAGGATTAAATCGACCTTCCCGCTGTTACGGGACTTTTTCACCCGAAAGGTGTTTGATCTTGTTGGCATCGAGGTTGCCGCTCATACCGATGCGTGTGCCGTCAGCGCGGATCACCAGTGTGCGCGGTGTTTCACCGCCCCAGTCGGGATCGAGCAGATAGTTGATCTGCTCTGGGGTGGCATCGGCGTAGGCGCGAGCGGGGTAGGCGGTCATGCCGGCTGCATGTATTCGCTGTTCGATAGCTTTGTGCTGTGCGATGTCATCCGTGGCGATTGGCACCAGTTCGATGTCCTTCGGATGCGCTTTTTGCAGGGCCGCCAATGCTTGCAGGTTGGCCTCGCAATAGACGCAGTCCAATGACCAGAGTGCGAGTATCCGCTCGCCGTGTGTGGGTGGCTTGATCAATGCGGGAACATCGGCAGCGGATAGTGCGGTCAGCGAAGTCGCCTGCACCACCATGGGCACGATGGCGGCGAGAGCGAACAACAGACGGCGCATCACGGGGTCTCTAGCGG
>JBARCX010000085.1:0-17625 GCA_049794535.1 Rhodanobacter sp. | reverse complement strand
TCCTCGCAGCGCAACCGCTGCTAGGACCACTTGCGCGAGACCCTTCAGCGCGTGGCCTGTTGCACGGAATCTCGCTGATGGCCGAAGGCGTACGCATCGAGCACGCCGATCTCAGCGCATACAAAACGGCACTGAATCAACTAAGCCAGGTACTGGACAGCGCTGCAGGTGGTCACGCCACGCCACTGTCATGGCAATTGCTATTGGGCTCGAACGTCACTCAGCAAGCTGATCCTGTACGCCTGGTCTTGATGCATCCCGTACTCGAACCAAACTCTTTGCAGCCCGGACTCGCCGCCACCCAGGCCTTGGAGCGCATCCGCGACACGCTACCCGAGGTACGCAGCGGTCGCGTGCAAATCGACTACACCGGTTCGGTAGCATTATCGGATGTGCAGTTCGGTGCGCTGACTAAAGGCATCGTTGCCAGCAGCCTCGTCAGCCTCGCGCTGCTGGCGCTCTGGTTGTATCTGGCGATGCGCTCGTGGCGCTTGATCGTGCCGATCTTGCTGACCTTGCTCGGCGGATTCACGTTGACCATCGGCTTCGCCGCACTCGCCATTGGCACACTGAATATCATCTCGGTCGCATTCGCCGTGCTGTTTATCGGGCTGGCTGTGGACTTTGCGATTCAATTCGCCGTGCGCCTGCGCGACGAACGTCAATCGCACCCCGAACTAGCCAGCGCGCTCACCCAAGCCGCGCGCGTATCCGGAAGCCAGATCGCCGTGGCGGCAGCGGCCACGGCATGCGGCTTCCTGGCCTTCGCGCCCACCGCATTCCATGGCGTCGCCGAACTGGGCATCATCGCCGGCATGGGCATGGGGCTGGCCTTGCTCTGCACGCTGACCCTACTGCCTGCTCTAGTGTGGGTCTTCAAACCACGCGATCAGGGCAAGGAATTGGCCCTGCCTTTCGGCAAGGCATGCGACGGATTGCTGCAACGACGCAAGCACGTTGTGCTCGGTTTATTTGCAGCACTCGCAATCGCTGGTGTGGCCGCTGCTGTGTACATACCCTTCGACGCCAATCCGCTCCACACCCAGGATCCAAACTCCGAACCGATGCGCACCTTGCAGCGCCTCGCGGATAACCCGGTCACCCATCCCTTCAATATCGACATCCTGGTATCCAGCATTCCGCAGGCGCGGGTACTCAGCGCACAGCTGGAAAAGTTACCGGAGGTATCCAGCGTCATCTCGGTCGCTACCTTCATCCCTCCGGATCAATCCGCATCGCTCGATCAATTGGCGCAGGCACAAGACCTGATCCTGCCATCGCTCGACACCGATGCACCGCCGCCCGCCGTGACACCTGCTGCACTACGTGAGGCGATCACCGATACACGCGATGCGATCGCAGGAGCCGGCTCGGCGTTACCCGCCAACTCACCCTTACGCGATATCGACGCCGCCCTGCAAAAGCTGACGCATAGTTCCGATGCGGACTTGCTCGCTATGAACGAAGCCGTGAGCCGCTTCCTGCCTGATCAGCTAGCGAGTCTGCGCGACGCGCTCAACGCCAAGCCAGTGACACTAGAGAGCCTGCCCACATCGATCAGTCGCGACTGGGTCAGTCCCAATGGCCAGATACGTATCCAGGTATCACCCATCACTACCACGCAAGACACCGCCGGCTTGCGCCGATTCGTGCATGCGGTACAGACCATCGCACCGCACGCAGGTGGTTCCGCTGTCACCACTATTGCCTCTGCAGACACCATCATTCGCGCCTTTCAGCAAGCCGCGATATTGGCCACCGTGACGATTGCCGTCGTACTGCTGCTGGTGATGCGGCGACTTCGCGACACTGGCATCGTGTTGCTCACACTGGCCATGTCGGCGCTACTCACCGCATTACTTGCGCGAGGGGTGGGCATGTCCGTCAACTACGCCAATATCATTGCGCTACCGCTCTTGCTCGGCGTAGGCGTCTCATTCAACGTGTACTTTGTCATGAACTGGCGTGCAGGCATGCGTCGCTTTGTCGGCTCGGCATCCGCACGCGCGGTTTTGTTTTCCGCACTCACCACCGCCACCGCATTTGGTTCGTTGGCGCTCTCCCATGATCGCGGCATGGCAAGCATGGGCAGCATGCTGTTGATCAGCCTGGCTGCGGTATTGATCGCCACATTCGTCTTTCTGCCTGCGTTGCTGTACGCATTGAAACCACCGGCACAGGTTTAGGCATCAGCCGCGCCAACAACCTCCGCTAACGCGGTCGCGCTGCTCAAGATCCTGCTCGGTGAAAACCTCGGCATAGCCTGCGTCGTGCAACAACGCACGCACAGCATCGCCCTGGTTCCAGCCGTGCTCGAACAACAACCAGCCACCGTCTTTGAGGTGTGCACGCGCATCACGCACGATGCGGCGGATATCGTTCAGGCCATCCGCTCCGGAAGCGAGCGCAGTCGCCGGTTCAAAGCGCAGATCACCCTGTACGAGATGCGGGTCACTCGCTTCGATGTACGGCGGATTGGAAATGATCTGATCGAAAAGCTGCCCAGGCAGAGGTGATAGCCAGTCGCCGTGCACAAACGTCACATGGGCAATGCCCAGTCGCTCCGCATTGCGTCGCGCAACACCCAAAGCATCCATGCTCGCATCGGTAGCGATAACACGGACATTTCTACGCTCGTGAGCGATAGCCAGCGCGATGGCACCGCTACCAGTACCCAGATCAGCCACCTGCACATCGCCATCACGCGGCAATCGCGTCAGCGCCAGCTCCACCAGCAACTCGGTTTCCGGGCGTGGAATCAGCGTGGCCGGCGTCACTTCCAAATCCAACGTCCAGAACCCGCGAACGCCGGTGATATAAGCCACCGGCTCGCCAGCCCCGCGTCGTTCAAGCAGTGCTTCATAACTTGCAACGATGGATGCATCGAGCACATCGTCGGCATGTGCAATCAGCCAGCTGCGCGGCTTGCCCAGTACATGGACAAGCAGCGCCTCGGCATCCACCCGCTCACCGAGACGTTGCGTGCCGGCCGTGAGCAAGCTACGTACATCACTCATCGTGTGTGGGTCCGGTCGGTGTGGATCCATCCTTCGTCGATGGCGTTGCGAGCACTGGCGGCTCCGAGGAAACCTTCGGCTCGCGACGACGCCAGTAGCCATCTTTCGTCCACGCATCGAATCCCCAGCGCAGCCAGCCGATCAGCGCGTTCGCCAGCCACAGTGCCCATGCCAGCATGGCGATCTTGTAGACCCACAACGACACACTGAACACACCCGCACGCGGCAGTGCGCCGGTTGCCTGATCGGCAAACCAACGTAACTGCCACGCACTGGAATCGTTACCCGCCACATGCATATCCGGCAGTCCGAGCAATCCCTTTGGCACAGCAGAAATCAGCATGGCGAGTGCAAGCAACGTCATGGCGGCAAGACCCGCCTGCAACACGTTGAAGCGGCCCGAACCAAATCGCACCGGCAATGTGTATCGCGCACGCAGCCCCAACAGGATCAACCACAGCACGACCAGTGCGTAGGCACTCCAGGCAAACGCTGAAAAACCCAATCCAAGCAACAGCCACTGATGGAAGCGCAATGGTGTCGGCGCATAGCGCGACAGCAACCATGCAACCAGCAGCAACACAATCAATTGCGACCAGTACAACACCGCCGGACCCGCCGTCGGGCCCCAGGTCCAGAGCACCCAGCGGTCTTCAGGCAGCGTCTGGTTCAAGGCGATATTCGCGGCCGCAGCATTCAGCCCGATCGACGGCGTGCGCACACTCATCGCCACACCATGTGGCTCGCGCAAACGAAGTTCGTAACGATGCTGATCGGGTAACAACGGAAGACTCAGCTTGCCGTCGCGTATCGCCAGACTGATCTGCTCACCATCGCGCGTGGCGCCAAGCAGCTCAGCACCCGGTGGCACGTCGATCGCATGTTCACCGCCACGCGTACTGCGAGCGACCAGGGTCAGCGTGGTTTCCGTAGCGCGATCACCGGCAGTACTGGCTACCTGCACGCCATCGAATGCCAGACTGTCACCTGCCACAGCCTTTGGTTGATTCAACGCAAGCTGCAGACTTTCGCCTGGCAAGGGTTGGAAGCGCTGGCCGTCATCGCTATCGCTCACTGGGACACCGTGCGCATCCACATGCCAGATCGGCGCGGCACGTAGCACCCATACCTCCGCACGATCGCTCAATGCAGGAGCCTTCAGTTCCAGCTTATCGGTGTGATCGAGGCGACTGGTCCAGCTCACCTGATTCTGACCCGCGTTGAAAGTGACACCAATGCGGCCATCGTGCACGCGGGCATCGTCGCCCAACGGATGCTCGCCAGGCAGCAAGGGCAGATCGAGGCTGAAACCACCATCGAGCGGAGCGATGCGCTGCACCGTGTTCTCCACGGTCCAATCCACGCCGAGTACCAGGGTGCGTGTCAGCTGTACGTACGGTGGAAAAGCTTGAACGGCAGCCGGCGTTGCTTTGCCATCCGCGGCAGCACGAGCTCGATTAAGCGCAATGCTGTCGCCCAAGGGGCGGCCACTATCCACGCCATCCAGCGACCAACCCTGACCACTGAAGGCGATCCATTGCGGACGCAACACAAAGTGCACGCTGACGGTATCCACCGATTCGACCCGATACTGCAAGGCGACCTGATGCACACCGCGATCCAGCCGCACCAACCATTGATCGCCACGACGGCTGACCGGCGCATCGGCATGACCATCGACACTGACACCGATTAACTGCATGCCGGTGTCGGCCTGCGGTAAGGGCATCGCCACGGGTGCACCGATGTGCGCTTCCATATCCAGACCCAGGCTATCGCCCGTCATCTGGAACGTCGCCTTGGCGACGGCAGCACAACTCGGCGCGCACTTCGGCGCCTCGGTAAGCCGACCGCGCAACTGATTGAGCAATTCATCGCTAGGCATGGTTTGCGCGTGAGCGCCATGCGGGAACAGCGCCAATGCCAGCAAGGCAGCACCGGCTCCACGCATACGCCAGCCACGCCACGGCCCTTGCAAAGACTCATCTTGCAACGGCTTCAGCAGACCCAGTGCGAGCTTGCCGAGCAGCAGACACAACAGGCCGAGCATCAGCACACGGAGCACGCGCACCAGCCATGCCGGTGCAATCACGAGTCGCGTGCTCTGCTCTGCCGTCACCGGCCCCGACCACCCCAGCTGATAGTCGTTGCCGACATCCCAATGCGGCACGCCGCTACCAGCCTGGATCACGCTGTGGCTGTCGGTCTGGACTTGTACTGAAACACTGGACGACATACTCCCACCGATAACCGGCACAGCGCTCACTACGTCTGCAGCCGGCGCACTTTCCATCTCCTGTGGAGGCGCAGGAGGAGCGGGAGGCGCTGGGGCGGCAGGCATCGCAGCGACGGTATTAGCGGATGCTTCCTCAACGGGCTGAGCCTTCGCGGCGTAGTTAACTTCCCGTGCGGCACCACCCTGTACATCGAGTGAGGTATTGATACCCTCGCCTTCCAGTTGCGGGTGCAATACGTAGTTCATCTGCGTGACGGCAAACGGCAGGGTCCACAACACAGTCAGTGCGAGCATGGCGGCGGCACCGATGCGTGCCCCCCATCGCAGCTTCCCTTCAGGCAAGGCGCGCATCAGCAGGGCAAATGCCAACGCCACACCCAACGTCCAGCGCGGTGCGCCGACTTCATGCTGAGACAACGCGAGAAAACCTACCGCCAACAAAGCCCACGGCCAACCCAGCAGGCGACCGGCAAGCAGCGCGATCAACGCGACGATGAACAGGTCGAGCAGACTCCACGCGGCGATCCAGGAATCCGGCGAACGATCCGCACCCACGGCGCCGATCAACCGATAGCCATAGGGCAGATGCAAGGTCGCGTCGATACTTTCCAGGGGATGCTGCCATCCGGCGCTGGGGATCGCACCGCTACGTTCGGGCAAGCGCAGACTCGCACTCAAATTCAGCGCGGGGTCGCGCAGCTCCACGCCACTACGACCAGCACCGCCTTCGGTGACCAGCAACGGCATGCCCGCCTGTGTCGCGCTCTGCAATTGCCACGGTGCAGCCACATCCAAGCGCTGGCTCTGCCGCAACGTGCCGCTTAAGTGATCGGCCACACTAAGGCCGCGACCGTCGAAATCCAACCACATCTGTCGCTGCAGTTTCAGTTGATCGCCCTGCCCACCTTCTTCACCGCGTGTGCCCTGTTCGATGGATAACCCATCGCTATCATCGAGCACGAAAGCGGGAAGGCTGAGCCAATCCGCAGGTACGCCGGCCTGCGAGGCATCGGTGGCATGGCCTTGTACTCGGGTGTTGCGTAACCCCGGAGCATCCGAGTAACTCCACACTTCCTGTCGCGGCCACGGAGTAGCCGGCAGCGACACCGTCACTTGTTGCAGCGGATCGGTGCTGCGCGCACTCAGCGAAAGCACCCATTGCCCGGGGCGCAGTCGCACACGCAACCGCCCATCGTTTTCCAATCGCGCAGGCAAGTCGCCTTGCAGCGACGTGGCGACAAAACCTTTCGGCAAGGCCGGACCAAGTAGTTGTTCGCGCGCACTGCCCGTCACGTTGAACTGCAACTGCGTTTCCAGCGTTGCTGGCAATCCATCGGATAACCGGCGATAAACACGCAACGACAGCGCATCGGCGGCGCGCTGTGCAGCCGCGGCCTCGCCCAATGTGAGTTGATCGCCATCGCGTTCGATCCGGTTCACGGTCGCGCCATCGAGGCTCAGCGCGATCAACCCAATCGGCGCCGGTACACGCAGCCGTGCAGGCCTCGCATCCCACGGCAACAAGCCGCGCACCACATAGTCACCGGGCTCCAGCCAAAGCATGGGTTGACCATCCCGATTGAGCACCGGCAACGGCTTGTTGTTGACGCTGACACCTTGCGGCCAGCTGCGCTCATCACCAGGCAGGCTCACCCAGCTCGATGCATCCACATGGATATCCAGACTGAAATGGCCACCATCCTTCGCAGCATCCAGCGTCAGCCTACCCGGCCATGCACATTGGTAACTGCCAGCATTGGGGCGCTGGTTGGCCAGGAAGGGACAGTTGTATTGCGGCACGTTGTGCAGCACCCATCCCGTCCAGTCGCGTAACCCCAGCGGTATGTCTTGAGCCAACAGCGGCGTGGCAACAAACATAAGAGCCAACAGCCATTTCCATGGACGACGCATGCATCTCTCCCCTGCAACCCGGACGGGCGGGCACAGTGTAGGTGGAAGCACGCGGCCAACAAAAACGCCGGGCGGTTCGCACCGCCCGGCGTTTGTTTTCAGGCTAGCTTGTCGGTCAGCGCAGGATCGCGGACGGATCCTGCTTGGCCTTGAGTGCCGCACACAGCAGGCCCGATTCGCTGGTCTGCGCCAGGCCGCGATTAGCACCCGCGGCATCGTTCACTCGTGACTTGAAGAAGGCCTGCAAACGGTCCACTTCCGCCTTGGAGCAGCTGCCACCGCCAGCCAGCCCCGGCAGCATGCCGCCAGCGAAGCTGCCGGTGCGTGCCAGGATCTGCGGGTAGTGGCCTGTGAACCACTGCCACAAGGCATCGCGTTGTGCTGAGGTGTCACGCCCGCCGCGCAAGATGGCATTCATCTCGCCAACCTTGACCTTGTCGGTCAATGCGAAATCACGCACCTGGTTCGCTAACGTGATGTCTTCCACCTCGGCCAGACCGGCAAGGATGCCGTTCCGCAGAGCCGGATCGCTGGTCTTCGGCAGCTCGGCGATCAATGCATCGACAGCAGGCTTACCGTGTTCCTGCACCGCCACGCTGAGCGCTACACCGAGCAGGTCAGGATCTGCAGCGGCGAGATCCAGCCGTCCATCGGCCTTCGGCTTCAGCGCAGCATCACCTTGCTTGAGCAGGGCGGCACGCACCTCGGGCACCTTGAAGTCCAACGCCAATGCATTGACCAGTGTGCTGCGCAGCAACGAATCGCTATCCGGCTCGCCCGCTTTGCGGTTGTAGCCAAGCTGCTCGATGCGCGGCAGGTAGGCGTCCTTCGCCCACGATGTGATCGCGGCGCGCTGGGCATCCGTCACAGCTTCGTTGCTGTATATCCACTCGAGCTGGCCGATCGGGGCCACCACCACTTCGCGAGTCTTGGCCGTGGTCAACGGCTTGAGTGCTGCCAGTACGTCACTGGCGTCCAGATCGCCGTGACGGAAGCTTGCCGACACCGCGTCGGCGTAGGCCATCTGCTCCTTGTCGCTGAGCGAACCGATCTGCTTACTGAGGCTGGCCAGGTCGCTCTTGCCCAAGCTGAAACGGTAATAGCCGTTGGCATCCGCATTCGGCATCACCCAGGTCGGCTGAGTCGCACCGGCAAGCACGATCGAGCCGGTGGCCTTGTCGAGCATCTCGCAACTGACCTTGCTGCCGTCGGTCGTGCCGTAGCGCACGCAGACCGGAATGCCCCACACGCGCTTGCTGTCACCGGTGCTGCCCACGGGCAGGTAACGGCTCTGGCTCAGTTCGAGCACAGTCTTGCCATCCTTCTGCTCCAGCTTGGTCTGCACATACGGCACACCGGACTGGTTGAGGAAACTATTGAAGGCGCTCTTGAACGCGTCGCCCTTGCCAGCGGCGGTAGCGATTGCATTGACCAGATCAGCGGCGTCGGCATTGCCGAACTTGTGCGCCTGGATATAAGCGCGCATACCCTTCTGGAAGGTTGCCTCGCTGACGTAGTTCTCGAACATGCCGAGCACCGCTGCACCCTTCTGATAGGTGATGCCATCGAACGCGGTCATGATATCGCCGTTGCCGGTGATCGGCTGGCGAATCTCACGTGCGCTGACCAGGCTGTCATTGTTCATCGCACCTTCGGCACCGCGAATGCGATCGAGATCGGCACGGTATTCCGGGTGCACTTTCTCGGTGACCTTCTGCTGCATCCAGGTGGCAAAAGCTTCGTTGAGCCAGATGTCGTTCCACCAGGTCATGGTCACCGTGTCGCCGGTCCACTGGTGCGCCAGCTCATGCGCGGTGACGTTGAACGAGCCGCGCACGTACTGTGCAGCAGAATCCTTGTCGAGCAGCAGTAGCCAGTCGCGGAAGGTCACCAGGCCCGCGTTCTCCATCGCACCGGCGGCGAAGTCCGGCGCGGCGAGCACGTCGAGCTTGTCCCACGGATAACCGAAGCCGTAGTAGTCCTCCAGCGTATGGATGATGCTCGGCGTCTCACTCAGCACATGCTGCATGCGATGGCCTTCGCCCTTGGCGGCAATGCCGCGCAGTTCGAGCACATTGCTGCGATAGGTATCCGGCGAAATATCCGGGCCTTTCACGATGTCCCACGGGCCCACCGCGAATGCCACCAGATAGGTCGGCAGCGGCTTGGTTTCAGTGAACGTCAGCGTCTTCCAACCCGTGCCAGCCGGCGTCTCGCTCGCCTGCTTGGTATTCGCCACGGCGGTCACGTCGGACGGAATGGTCAGGCTGATATTGAACGGCGTCTTGAATGACGGCTCATCAAAACCGGGGAACGCATAGCGCGCGCTGATTGGCTCCATCTGCGTCATCGCATACGGCACGCCTTCGTGGCTGACCTGATACAGGCCCTGCAACTGCTGGTTGAGCGGCGCGGTGTATTCCATCGTCAAGGTCAGCTGCTGCGGCTTCAGCGTGGTGCCGAAATCGATGCGCGACACGCCTTCGGTCGGCGCCACGGCCACGTATTTGGCGTCATGCGCCTTGCCGCTGGCATCGGTGATCGTCACCTTGGAAACGGTGAGATCCTGGCCATCCAGCCACAAATGATCGGATGCCTTCTTCAGGTCCAGCTTGATGGTGGTGGTACCTGAAAAATCCTTCTGCTTCGGGTCCACCTTGAAGGACAACTGGTACGACTCCGGCATCGCCCAGCGCGGCAACCGGCCGTGCGGCTGGTCCGATGGAGTATTGGCGGCAAAGGCGGCACCGCAACAGGCGGCAAGTGCGGTGAGCACGAATGGACGGGCAAAACGATGCATGGCTAAGAACCCCAGAATACAAACGAACCCGCACGCTAGGTCGACCATGACTTGCGACACAGTGCCATAAGACATGTATGCATCGGCGCATCATGTATGCGGAGCCCCACTCCTTTTGCAAAGACTTTGCTTGTAAAGGCGTTGCCCCGGGCTCCACCCTGCACGCTCTTTTTTGACTGGCCACTCCGGCCACTGTCGCAGGCAAGCGATGCCGTATCAGAGCCGAATGAACGTGCCACCTTCACGCACAGTACGCGTCGTCGTGGTTGAGGATGACGATATTCTGCGCGAACGCATCCTGATTCCAGGGTTGATTGATTTTGGCTTCACCGTAACCGGAGCCCGTAGCGCAGCCGAACTCTATCGACGCATGCTGTCTGAACATTTTGACGTCGCCGTACTGGATATCGGCCTACCCGATGAGGATGGGCTCACCGTAGCGCGTCATCTGCGCAAGCTCTCATCGATCGGCATCATCATGCTTACCGGAAGCCGGCGGCGATCCGATCACGTGTACGCCATGACTGGCGGCGCCGATGCGTTTCTTTCCAAGCCCATCGATGTCGAGGTGCTGGCGGCCCATCTGCACAGCCTGTCACGACGGCTGCAGGCATCCGTACGCGATGACCCGCAACAACCCGCAACAGCGGATGAAACGAGTGACAGTTGGCGCCTGGATACAGATGACTGGTGCTTGATATCGCCGCAAGGCGCCGTGATTGCTTTGTCCGTACCCGAGCGATGCGTACTTCGGCAATTGTTTGCTGCGGAGGGTCGCCCTGTTCCACGCGAAGACCTTATCGCCACACTGTCTCAAAACGTCTACGAGTTCGATCCGCACCGGCTGGAAATGCTGGTTTATCGGCTGCGTCGGAAATCTACGGAGCAGACCGGAACGCCGTTGCCACTGATGACCATCCGTGGCAGCGGATACGCCTTTATTAGCGAAGCCGAAGAGAACTGAACCTACCTCGGCTATCTATCAAACTAGGGGCATATCAACCAAGGGCAGCTGGATCGTAAACGACGCGCCATTTCCCGGCGTGCTTTGCACAGTGATCATGCCGCCCACCTCCTCCACCAAATCACGCACCACACCTAGGCCAAGACCGGTGCCGTTACCCGGCAGCTTGGTGGTGTAGAACGGCTCGAAGATGTGCGCACTCACATGCTCATCCATGCCACTGCCGTTGTCACTCAACACGAGCAGCGCGTAGTGCCCCGCATTGTCCGAACGCAATGTCATATCGAAGATGCCTTTAACAGGCATCGCATCACGTGCGTTCGCTGCAATGTTGAGCACCATCATTTCAAACTGACCGTGATCCATGCGTACTGCAAGACACGTATCCGGCTCGATACGCATCCGCAATCGTGTCATGGGCCCAAGCAATTGACGAAGCATGGGCTTTAACTCACGCAAAGCCTGGACCACATCAAATGTCTTCGGCGCAATAACATCGTAGCGACTGAAATCAAGCAACTTGCGGCTGATGGCAGAGGCTCGACGCGCCGCCAACTCGACACCTTCCAACGCATCGACTAGTGCATGCGCCCCCGAATCGGCAAGACGTTCACGGCGTGTCGAGAAACCAAGAATGACGCCGATGAAATTATCGAAATCGTGCGCCAGGCCACTCGCGACACGCCCCACCGTCTCCAGCTTCTGAGCATGCAGCAACTGCGCCTGTGTGCGCTCACGCGCCACCGTTTCTCGCTGCAACTGCAGACCACGGGTGTCCGATTCATTCAAGCTTTCGTTCAAGGCATGAACGCAACGATCGATAATCGCAACAAGCACGCCATACCGCAGGACAATGGAAAGAGCATGATCGAATGCCATGGTGATCGGCTTGCCCGCATGCATCAAAGCGTACGCATCCCTATCTCGCACAAGCATCGGGCAATACATCGACAGCCGTTGGCTACGACAGCCAGGCTCTTTCGGACAACAGCCTTTCGATGGGTGGACACGCCTATGTAGATAGCGCAGCCAAAAATGGTGTCGCCCTGGGTGCCGAAGCTACGGTAAGAGGTAGCAATGGCATCGCCGTCGGCGCGGGAAGCGTTGCCCAGGCCGATGGTGCAATTGCCATTGGCGGATTCAACGAAAAGAACTCCGAGCAAAGCGCCAACGCCAACTCCCGCAATAGCATTGCGCTAGGTGCAGGAGCGAGCGCCCAATCCGATAACAGCATGGCGCTTGGTGCTGGCTCTGCCGTGGCGGGGAACAATTCCGTAGCACTGGGAAGCAACTCGCTCACCACGCGCAACAACGTCATCGCCGTCGGTAATGAGTTCACCGGTGCAACACGCCAGATCGCAGGTGTCGCCGATGGCACGGAAGCCACCGATGCCGTGAACAAATCGCAGCTGGACCAGGTGGCGCAAAGCGGAGTGGCCGCGACGAAATACTTCAAGGCCAACGGTGATCAAGGCATCGGTTTGTTCGATGACGCAATCGCCGACGGTGACTACGCGATTGCAGTGGGCAGCTCTGCCTACGCTGGCGCAACAGGTGCAACTGCTATCGGCAAAGATAGCAGTGCAACCGGCCTTCAGTCCGTGGCCATCGGCAATGCGGCCGAGTCTTCAGATCGCTATTCCATCGCGATCGGTAACAACAGCAGAGCCAGTGCGCAATACAGCGTTGCTGTGGGCAATTCCGCTTTTGCAACTTCCACAAACGGTGCAGCCTTCGGCAACAGCGCCTTTGCAACTGGCGACTTCGCCACGGCCATCGGCACCTCCAGCGTAGCTTCTAACTATGGCTCGCTCGCGGTGGGCATGGGTACCATTTCGAGCGGACTGCGCTCCGTGGGCATTGGCCCAGGCGCCAACGCAACCGGTGAATATGCCTTGGCCATCGGCAGCGACGAAACCTACGCCACCGGGAAAAACTCTATTGCATTGGGTGCATTTTCGTTTGCCAATGGCGAGAACGCGATGGCTCT
Source organism: Rhodanobacter sp. (assembly GCA_049794535.1). Classification (GTDB taxonomy): domain Bacteria; phylum Pseudomonadota; class Gammaproteobacteria; order Xanthomonadales; family Rhodanobacteraceae; genus JBARCX01. Next base: position 4,707 of record JBARCX010000085.1, on the reverse strand, counting down.
CGGTAAGAGCGCCTGGTCCACGGCGGATAACTCCGTAATCCAGAACGCCGTCGCGTCCGGCCCCGGCGCAACCGCTGTCGGCGCTGGTGCCCAAGCGCTACAAGCCGGCAATGTCGCTCTTGGTGCAGGGGCCATAGCAACGGCTAATGACGCCATTGCTATCGGTAAATTCTCGGTCGCCAACCGCGATCATTCGGTGTCAGTGGGCAGCGCCGGCAATGAACGCCAGATCGCCAATGTGGCCGCAGGTACGCAGGCCACCGATGCCGTCAATAAAGCGCAGTTGGATGCTGCCACCGGTGACATCGGCATGGCCCAACATTACTTCAAGGCGAACGGCAAGCAGGATGGCACCGACGACGCGGACGCATCCGGCGCTGGCTCCACTGCTGCGGGCCCCTACAGCGTTGCTTCAGGAGCAAATGCGGCAGCTTTTGGTAATAGTGCAAACGCCTTGGGCAATAACAGCGTTGCCAATGGCTATCTGGCTATTGCGAAGGGTGAAAAAAGCACCGCTGTCGGCAGTCAGTCGCAAGCAACTGGCGATCAAAGCACAGCTATCGGCACATCCAGCACAGCAAACAATGCTTGGAGTACAGCCGTTGGCCCGTACGCAATTGCAAACGGTGACTATGCTGTTTCGTTGGGCAATTTTGCTCTGAGCGATGGGACCGATGCGATTGCCATCGGCCACAGCGCACTGAGTACGCAAAACGCCGCGATTGCCATTGGTGTCCAGAGCATCGCCGCCGGCTCTAAGAGCGTTGCATTGGGTTCAGCAAGCGAAGCCAATGGAAGTGGCAGCGTTGCGCTTGGCAATAACGCCGTAAGCAACGGAAGCAGCGGTATTGCACTTGGAGCGGGGAGCAGTTCCAACGGCTTCAATGCCACAGCTATTGGCGCATTGAGTTTGGCGAACAATCCATTCGCAACCGCTGTCGGCGCCCTAAGTACGGCAAGCGGCTGGCAAAGCTCTGCCTTCGGCTCCCTTGCAGGAGCAGAGGGCTGGGAGGCCAGTGCATTAGGCGCTAGCTCATACGCTGGTGCTGATTTCGCAACCGCAGTGGGTGCTCTCAGCAATGCGAGTGGATCGTCAAGCTCGGCTGTTGGTGCGGAATCCTCCGCCTCCGGTGCAAACAGCTCCGCATTCGGTGCCAATGCAGCCGGGTCGTCGGACTACACCACCGCACTTGGCTCTGAGAGCCTGGCCGCCGGCAAAGCGAGCACCGCAGCTGGCTACAACAGCTACGCCATGGCCGACAACTCCAGCGCCTTTGGTGCCAACGCGTGGGCACAAGCCGTCGACAGCACCGTGGTCGGTTCCAATGCCAGCGCAACAGCAACCAATTCGGTGGCATTGGGTCACGGTTCGCTCGCCGATCGTGCCAATAGTGTTTCCGTGGGTGCGGCAGCACCATGGACTGATAGCTACGGCAACACGTATGCCGCACAAACTCGTCAAATCACCAACGTGGCAGCAGGTACCGAGGCAACCGATGCCGTGAACAAGTCGCAGCTCGATGCGGTGAGCGATAGCGTCGGAACAGCCTCACGCTACTTCAAAGCCGGCGGCAGGAACGATGGCACCGATGATGCTTCGGCGGGAGGTACTTACTCCGTCGCAATAGGTGCGTCGGCTAGCACGGCCGCTGGCTTCGAAAACGCCGTGGCATTGGGTCACAACGCCTTTGCCAGCAGCTACGGTACTACTGCGTTAGGTGCGAACTCCACGGCTATAGGCAATGGCTCAACCGCTATCGGTGAGGGGGCTGTGGCGCATACAAAAACAAGTGCCACCCAATCACCATATAACTTCAGCGCTACCGCTATTGGCTTCCATGCACAAGCGACCAACGACGACACGGTTGCTCTTGGCATGTTCGCCAACGCCAGTGCTTCGAACTCCATGGCTCTTGGCACGAACTCGTCTGCCACCGCAGCGAATTCGGTGGCCTTAGGCACGGGGTCTGTAGCCAACCGCACTAATAGCGTTTCCGTTGGCAGTGCAGGCAAAGAGCGGCAGATCGTCAACGTGGCCGCCGGTACCGCAGACACCGATGCCGTCAACGTGAAGCAGATGAACAACGCCATCAGCGACATCGGTGGCGATCTGGCAGGTGCGGTGAAGTATGACGATGCCAGCAAGTCATCACTCACGCTGCAAGGCCAGAACGGCACGGTGATCTCCAACGTTGCCAGCGGCACCCTCAGTGCCAGCAGCACCGACGCCATCAACGGTGGTCAGTTGTTCAACTTCGGTGACCAGATGGCGCAATCGCTGGGTGGCGGCGCGATGATGACGGCTGGCGGTTTCACCGGTCCGACCTATGGCATCCAGGGTGGCCAGTACTACAACGTCGGCGATGCTTTCAGCGCCGTCGATGGAGCACTGGATTCGCTGGGCTATCGCGTGAGTGGCCTGGAAAATGGCACGGAAACATCGTCAGTCGCTACTCGCGAAAAGCACAAGCCGGCAGCACAACCGGTAGCCAGTGCCGACGCTCCAGCCATCGCAGCAGCTACTCCCGTAGCCGCCGCTCCGGCCGCAACTGACGCACCCGCAGTCATTTCCAACGTTGCTGCAGGTGTAGCCACGACCGATGCCGCCAATGTCGGTCAGGTGCAGGAAGCTGTGGCTGCGGCTCAGACGTATGCCGATAACGGTGATGCGCAAACGCTGACCGATGCCAAGTCGTACACCGACTCGAAGATGGCCGGCCTGGTAAGCAACTCGGACTTTGATGGGTTCAAGTCCGACGTCAACACGCGCTTCCAGAACGTGAACACGCGACTGGATCGCGTGGGTGCGATGGGTTCGGCCATGTCCGGTATGGCAGGTGCGATCGCAGCAGCACCAGGCACTGACAATCGAGTCAGCGCTGCAGTCGGTGGCTACCACGGCCAAGGGGCATTGTCGGTGGGCTACGCCAAGCGTATCCCGGGCAACGGCAGCATCCTGGTGGGCGCAGCGATTGCTGGTGGCGGTGAATCCACCGGCACGGTAGGCGTGAGCTTCGGCTGGTGATGTAACACCGCCCCTTTCGCCTAAGCGAAAGGGGCGGTATCCCCTCCAGCACCACATCCAGTCCAGCAAGGCAACAAACAAATGGTCGTGCCTCGCACGACCTTGTGTCCGGGCTCGGAAAGCCCGGCACTCTTACGCTCAAGGAGCACTACATGAAATCAACCCACTCTTTCTGCACACTAGCCATCACAACCGCTTTGGCTCTAGCCATTCCAGCCGTCTATGCGGCTGACGCACCGACGCTGCCCGCGACGAAGGTGTCGGCCATTACTCAGACGAATCAAAGCTACAACCGATTCATCGTCACTTACCGCGATGGCAGCAGTGAACGCAGCAATCGCAATGCCGTTATGCAAAACGTGCAATCCGCCGTAAGCCGCATGGGCCTCGATCGCGCCACACGCTCCTCCACGGGGGCCGCTATTGCACCACTCACTGTGTCGTATCAGCGTAAATTGGCCGTCGGTGCCGATTTGGTGCGCACCTCGCGCAAACTCAGCGCCAATGAAGCCACTACCCTCATGCAGCAAATCGCAACTGATCCAGCGGTGCTGCATGTGGAGCCCGATGTGATGATGCGCGCCGTGCGCGATTTCCGTGCCCCAACCACCATGAAACCGAGCGAGCTGATTTCCGGCGCACCGAACGATCCGTACTACGCTCAGTATCAATGGGACTACAACAACCCGACCGGTGGTGCGAACATCGAACAGGCTTGGTCATTGGCCGACGGCACCGGCATCACGGTCGCCGTGCTCGATACCGGCATCACCGAACATCCTGATTTGGATACCTCGCTCGCTGACGACGGTTACGATTTCATCAGCGACAGCTTCGTCTCTGGCCGCGATACCGATGATCGCACTCCTGGTGGCTGGGACCTGGGTGACTGGACAACCACGGAACCCTGGTTAAGCGAATGCACCGACGCACAAAATCCGCCAGAGGACAGTAGCTGGCACGGTACGCACGTGTCCGGCACCGTCGGGGAAATGACTGACAATGGCGTTGGCATGGCGGGTGTAGCCCACAACGCGAAGGTACTTCCCATTCGTGTACTGGGACATTGCGGCGGTTACAACTCGGATATTGCGGACGCTATCGTGTGGGCGTCCGGTGGTCATGTCGATGGCGTCCCGGACAACCAGCATCCTGCGCAAGTCATCAATATGAGCCTGGGCGGCGGCGGCGTCTGCTTGGCGAGCGATGTCACGGGTACTGCCATTGCCAGTGCGCTTTCACGTGGCACAACCGTAGTGGTTGCGGCTGGCAACAGTGGCTCCGATGCAGGGCTCTTCAGCCCGGCCAGTTGCCCTGGTGTCATTGCGGTTGGTTCCAACGGCATTACCGGTAAGCGCGCCTTCTATTCCAACTACGGCGCCACCGTCAGCATCGCCGCACCCGGTGGCGGTATCTATCCGAACGATGGCAGCACCGGCACACCCACCAATGACGGCTTTATCTGGTCATCTCTCAACGATGGCGAAACCACGCCTGATAACCCGGTCTACGGCGGGATGGCCGGTACCTCGCAAGCGACACCGCATGTTGCCGGTGCTGTCGCCTTAATCCTGAGCGCCCAGCAGCAAGCGGGGTTGCCGGTGTCGACACCGGCCAAGCTCAGGCAGCTCATCATGAGCACCGCGCGTCCGTTCCCGGTTCCGGTTGATCAGCCCCTGGGC
>JBARCX010000084.1:0-1839 GCA_049794535.1 Rhodanobacter sp. | reverse complement strand
GTGCGCAACTGCGGCCCCTTATTCTTGCCCTTGCCCTGGTCCTGGTCCTGCGCGAGAGCGCAGCCGGCAGCCAGCAACACGCAAATAAAAATCGCAGCCGCGCGCGCCTTCATCACGATTTGCCTCCTCCGACTGGTACCAAGTGCAGCGACAAATCCGCGCGGTCATCTTGCGTGGTGTCGATGTCTTGCGTCAGCACCTGGTAGCCTTTGGCATCCACGCGCAAGGTGTAGTGCGCGCCCTGCGGAACGTGCAGCGCAAATTCGCCTTCGTCGTCCGAAGCCGTTTCCCAGCGCCACTTCTTCTCGCCGGCCACGCTCATGCGCACGCGCGCATTCGCGACGGTGAAACCTTGATCGTTGAATATCGTCGCGTGAACCAGGAAATCCGGTTGGCGCGTTTTCTTCGCAGTGCCCGCGGCGGAAACCGCTACTGCGGCGGCGCAAATCGAAAGCAGTATCACAACGAGACCTGCGCGGAAAATATTCCCGGACTGCGCGGAGCGCATTGCTTCAAACGATTTGACCGGGCTACATCCCAAGGAGATTCTGGCCCTCGATTGCTTTCGACGACGCCTCCGTTTCACTCCTCGTCGTCGTCCTCATCATCGTCATCGTCGTCAGCTTCCAGATCGTCTTCGGGGCCTTTTGCGGGCTCCGGCTCGTCGTCATCGTCGTCGTCATCGTCGTCGGAAATCACATTCACGTGGACGGGCCGCTTCTGGACGACTTCGAGATCCGTCTCACACTCCAGGCAGGTCAGGATCTCGCCCTCTTCGACCTCGTCCTCGTCGACATCAACTTCAGCGCCGCATTTCGGACATCGAACCACGGTGAGGATCTCCTTCCGAAGGGCTGCTGCCGAGCCACTTCGGCGTATTATATACCGCCGATGGTAAGCGCGCGACGAACCGAAATCAAGAATCGACGCGAATTCCCAACCCTCCCCGTCGTTGGCGTGGGCGGCGTGGTGATTGACGGCGACACCGCTCTTCTGATCCGCCGCGGCCACGAACCGCTGAAGAATCAGTGGTCCATTCCCGGCGGCGCGCTCGAACTGGGCGAAACCATTCGCGCCGGGCTCGCGCGCGAGATGCTCGAAGAAACCGGCTTGATCGTGCGCGTCGGCGAACTGATCGAAGTGTTCGAGCGCATCATCTTGGATGATGGGCCGGACCGCGCGGAGCGCACTGCTTCAGCCGATTCAGACCCGAACGCGAAGCCCGATCCAAAATCCGCTTCCGTGCGCGAATCTCAATTGAAGTCGCGGCCGAAGCGCAAGCCGCGCGCGAAATCGAAACCGGATCGCGCCACGGATCACAGCAATAACGCCGATCGCCCGCGCTACCACTTCGTGATCCTCGACTATCTCTGCGAGCCCATCGGCGGCTCGCTGCGCGCCGGCAGCGACGTCACGGACGCCCGCTTCGTCCGCCGGCAAGATTTGCCGACGTACGGCCTAACCGAAACCGCCTCCCGCGTTCTGCGTACGGCTTTCGAGATGGCGCGCGCACGAGCGAAGAGCTAACGCGCGTCGTTCTGTTACGCTCCGCGGTGCGGCCGCCGCCGAGCCGTCACCAACCGTACTCGCCGACCAGCGGCACGAATCGGCAATAATAAAGCGCCACCGACCGCAATTCCCCGGCGACTTTCCGCCCACACATCAACTGCTGTTCATTTGTGCCGCCGACCGGCACGATGATCCTGCCGCCCTCGGCCAATTGCTCGATCAGAGGTGGCGGAATCTCCGGCGCCGCGGCCGCCACCAGAATCGCGTCAAACGGCGCAAGGTCCGGCAATCCCAAAGTGCCATCGCCCGCGTGCACGTGAACGTTGTCGT
>JBARCX010000083.1:0-18241 GCA_049794535.1 Rhodanobacter sp. | reverse complement strand
ATGACTGATCCGGCGCGATGGCCGGATCGTGCGTTTGCGCCGTCGGGTCACCCACCGCTACCTGCTCGGCCGGCTGATACGCACCGTTGCGATAAGCGGAAATGAAGATATGGAATTTGCCGTCGTTACCCGGACGGATGAAGTACACGCTGCCATCGGCGGCAATGCTCGGCGCATAGGTCCGATCACTGGCATTCACCGCAGCCGGCAGATGCACGGGATCACCCCAGCCATTGCCCTTGCGATCCACCCGCCACAGGTTGCCGCCCTTGCCGGGGCGAATCTTGCCCTGAACAGTCGCGTCCAGCGGCTTGCCGTCACCCGCCACAGACCGATTGGAGACATAGACCAAATAGGAACCGTCCGGCGCCATGGTCGGGTCGTGATCCAGCCACTGTCCCGAGAAAGGTGCGACCTCTGGCTTGGACCACACATCGTGCACCCGATGCGAGACCAGAATCATCGAGCCAACATCGAAGTACACCGTATTGCCATCCGGCGTGAAGGCCGGGCAGGCCTCACCCAGGGGGCCGGAAATCGTCCCGGGCGCGAATACTTCGGGGGTGGTGCTGATGGGGCTTGCAACAGCCAAGGCAGCGGAACAGGACAGACAGATAGCGACGAACAGCAAAGCGGGTTTGCGGATCATGACGTACCTCCATCGGGGGAGACCCTATGTATTCCCTCGCCCTCCTGACCACATGTGCAGCAAGTCACAGAGAACCTGTCCTCATAGTCCACGTGGCTAGGCGGACTATGAGGACAGGCTCTGAGCCGAGATAACACGGTGAATATACGTGTCCGGCTAAACTGCCCACGCTTAACTATCAGAGACTACGGACAGCCCTCGCCATGCGCATACAAAAACCACTGAGCCTGATCCTTCTGGTCGCCGTTGTCGGCATGCTGTTTTGGCAGCAACACCGCACCGCGCCCGCAACGACCTACTCGGGTGGCGCCACATCGACCAGCGTCGCGTCGACGAGTCCAGCGCAGGCCACCACGCCGGCGGGCGCGAACAGCGCGCTCCCCGCCTACCTGACCCCCGAAGCACGCGAGACACTAGCGCTGATTGCCCGTGGCGGTCCGTTTCCGCATCGCCAGGACGGCGTAGTCTTCGGCAACTACGAGCATCGGCTGCCGGAGCAACCGCGCGGCTACTATCACGAGTACACGGTGGAGACGCCCGGTGCACAGGACCGCGGCGCCCGGCGCATCATCACGGGCGGTACTCCGCCTGTCATCTATTACTACACCGATGATCACTACAGCAGCTTCCGCAGCTTTGAGATGAAGTGATGAGTGTCCACGGCTCCGATCTCGACCTGACCCGCCCCGCGCATAGCGGTGTGTACTTCGTCGATGCAGGCGATCTCGATGTCATGGCCAAGGCCGCCGTCAAAGAGGAGCTTTGCGTGCGTCGCATCGACCTCACTGGCTGTCACGACAAGGCCGAGCTCCTGCGCCGGCTGGCCATCTCGCTGTCCTTACCCGACAGCTTCGGTCACAACTGGGATGCATTGGCCGATTGCCTGCGCGATCTCAGTTGGCTGCCGGAATGGGGCCATGCATTGGTGTTCGATCACGCGGACGATCTACGGCAAGCCGACGAGAATGACTTCGACATTTTGCTCGGCATACTCGATGATGCCGCCACTTTTGCGCGTGAGCCTGAAGAACCTGAAGAAAGCCGGCCGTTTTTCGTCTTCCTCAACCTGCCCGACCATGCGTTTCAACAACATGATGTTTCAACAGCATGATCCTTCAACAACAAGCCTTTAAACAGACTACCGAATAATGAATCTGCAACAGATCGAGTTTGAACTTGACCGCGACTACGTTGAACTCAATCAACTGCTGAAGCTGGTGGGCGTTTGCGATAGCGGTGGTGCTGGCAAAGCGATCGTCGCCAGCGGTGCGGTAGCGGTGGATGGTCAGCAAGAGCTGCGCAAGACCTGCAAAATTCACGCGGGCCAACGCGTGCAACTGGATGACATTGAAATCCACGTTATCGACGTGCGGTAAGCATGGGATTTTTACGGCAGCCTATCCAGCCGCCGATCCAGCTCCGCATGCTCCGGCAGTCGCAGCAGAAACTCTGACGTCAACACGCTTCGTATCTCAGCAGCATCACGTAACGTACGACGCTCAGGTTCGCTATCGAGTCGACGTATCGTGTACTCCCGATTGCGCAGCGTCAGCCGACGATCTGTCATGGTTCTCGCCACAATCAGGCTGTGGGTGAAATGCGATGCCGGATGCGTAGAAACGTAGTGATTGGCGACCACGTAATCGATCGGATGGTGGTGCTGCAGATCAAAGCGATACAGCGTCAACCATTGCCCGCGAATCTTCGCCTGCATGCGCCACTCATCATTCACCATGATCAGCCGGAACGGCTCGAGGCTCGTTGACTGTTCGATATCGGCCTGCAGCCGCAGTGCGCCAGAAAGCGTCTGGCTGCCAAACCCCACATCGGCCAGCCAGCTTTCGCCATCTAGCTCCACGCGCAGCAGCATATGGGTTTGTGCCGTGATGGCATCTTCCGGCTGCGTCCACAATACGCGTGCGATCAGCTCGGACACCTCAAAGCCAACCGCTCGCAGCACTTCGGCGAACAGCAGGTTCTGCTCGAAGCAGTATCCACCGCGCCCCTCATGTACCAGCTTGCGCTCCACCGCGGCAGGCGAAATATCCACCGGCACCCCGAGCAAGGGGTCGAGATTCTCGAACGGGATCGCCGCCGCGTGGGCAATCGCCAACCGGCGCAAAGTTTCCACATTGGCGACAGGCGAAGCGTCATAGCCAATACGCTGCAAGTAGGCATCCAGATCAATGGTGTGGGTCATGGTTAAACGTATGACTGACGGGTTGCCCACGATACATTGCGCTCGGCTATCGCTCCAATATCACTCTGATGTCAGTCGGCTCGATGTAAATCGACATGATGTAACCCCTGCGGCTCCACGGACGAATCACTAGGTATCCGAACACCCTACGGAGATACGCCATGTTCTACCGTCGCCCCCGTTCTACAGGTCGCCTCGCCAGCCTGCTGCTGGTGGTTGGCCTTGCCGCGTGCAGCGCATCAGCTATCAGTAGTGATCTACCCGATCCAGCACTCGACGCATCGAAAACCACATCGCATGGCGACCAGGTCGCGGTGTTTGCCGGCGGCTGCTTCTGGGGGGTGCAAGCGGTGTTCGAGCACGTTCGCGGTGTGCGACAAGTGTGGGCTGGCTATAGCGGTGGCCAGGCATCCACCGCGCATTATGACGATGTGAGTGATGGCAACACTGGCCATGCGGAATCGGTGAAGGTGGTATTCGATCCCGCTGTCGTCAGCTACGGTCAATTACTGAAGGTGTATTTCGCCGTTGCGCACGACCCCACCGAACTCAATCGGCAAGGCCCGGATTCCGGCACGCAATACCGCTCGGAAATTTTCTATAGCTCTGCGCAACAGCAACAGATTGCCAATGCCTATATCGCTCAGCTGGGTACCGCAAAGGTATTTGGCGACCCGATTGTCACGCGCGTCGAGCCGCTGGAAGCGTTCTACCCCGCCGAGAACTACCACCAGGATTACGCCCGGTTGCATCCAGATGACCTTTACATCGTGGTCAACGATGCACCCAAGGTGCGGCATCTGAGGCAGGAATTTCCAGCGTTATATAAGGCCGAACAGAGCGTGGTGGGCGTGCAGCTGCATTGAGTCGCGTGCGGGTGAAACCATTCACCCGCGCGGTGGCACCAACTGCAGTTTGGCCGGGCCATGACTGGGGTGGCGGCGTAGCAGCCGTTCTATGTCGCTGCCGGACAAGGCGTGCGAATAAAGGAAGCCCTGCCCTTCCTGACAACCGGCGCGCACCAGAAAATCGTGCTGCGCTTCGTTCTCAATACCTTCGGCTATGGCATACAAGCCAAGGTTGCGTGACAACGTCAGCATGGCTTCCACGATGGCCGCATCATTGGCATCACTTGGTAAACCCATGACAAAGCTTTGATCGATCTTCAGGCAAGCAATCGCCGGCAGCTTGAGGTAACTCATCGCGGAGTAGCCGGTGCCGAAATCATCAATCGCGACGCCAACACCTAGCGCGTGCAGCTCGCGCATCGTGTGTTCCATGTCTTCGCCGAGGCGAAGAATCACCCCTTCGGTGATCTCCAGCAGCAGTCGCTGCGGGGCGATATGCCATGACAGCAACGTTGCCCGAATATCTTCGACAAAGCTGGGGTGACCAAACCAGCCGGCCGAGACATTGACAGCCATGCGTACGGCAGGCATGCCAATGGTGTCCCAGTGATGCATTTGCGCGCAGGCTGCACGCAATACCCATTCATCGATGCGCCGAATCAGGCCAAGTCGTTCCGCCAACGGAATGAACTCGACCGGCTGGATCATGCCCCGCTCAGGGTGCTCCCAGCGCAGCAGCGCCTCGACCGCAACAATGCGGCCGCTACGTAACTCGATACTTGGCTGGTAAACCTGCCGAAATTCGTTGCCCTCCAGCGCCTGGCGCAGCTCAGCAGCCAAGGCCAGGCGTCGGCGTGCATCGGCCTGCATCATCGGCGTATAGAAGCGGAACGCATTGCGTTCCTCGGTCTTCGCGACATACATCGCCGCATCGGCGTTGGCGATCAACATGGTGGCGTCCTGACCATCCAGCGGATAGCCGGCAATACCAATGCTGGCGCTCAATATCAGCTCGTAGTCTCCGATCATGATCGGCTCGGCCAACGCGGCCAGCAGGCGATGCGTCAGCGCGCCAGCCTGCTCACGTGATTGCAGCCCACCTACCAGGACGGTGAACTCATCACCACCGATGCGCCCGGCCAAATCGTTGGCTGACAGCTCACGCTTGATGCGCTCTGCCACCTTCGCCAGCAAGCGGTCGCCAATCGCATGGCTGTAGCTGTCATTGACCACCTTGAACGCATCGAGGTCGACGAACAGCACAGCGAGCGCTGAGTGATCACGTGAGGCGGTGACAATCGCCTGTTCGCACAAGCGCTCAAACTCGGCACGGTTGACGAGATCGGTCAGTGGGTCGTGGGCGGCCAGATATTCAAGTCTTTGCTGGCTCGCCTTGGCGGTGCTGATGTTGGTAAAAACCGCCACGTAATTCTGTAGCTGCCCAAGCTCGTCGCGAATGGCGCTGATGCTCAGCCGCTCCGGATAGACGCTGCCGTCGCGATGAAGACTTTGTACCTCACCCAACCAGTTACCGCTGATAGCGATAGCCGCCCATACCGACGCAGGCAGCGGCTCGCCGTTGGGCAGGCTGCGCGTCTCGTCGAAATGCCGCCCTTGCAGGTCCTGCTCACAGAACCCAGTGATCTCGTTGTGCGCGGCATTGACCCGTATCACCCGGCGATTGGCATCGGCAATGATCACGCCCTCGGCAATACTGGCCAGCGCCTGGGCAGCGATACGTCGCGTCTGATCCAGATTCACGCGCTCGGTAATATCGCGGATGATCGCCTGCCGCACGGATTGCTCACCCCAGGCAACCAGGCTGCTCTGCATCTCCACCGGACGGACCGTGTCGTTGGGGCCACGTAAACCCCCCACACCCTCATGAGCCTGCGACGATACGAAGAGATCGGAAAACTGCTCGCCGATCAATGTCGTCTTGCCATTGCCGGCCCACGTTTTCATCGTGTGGTTCACATCGAGAATATGACCACTGGCCGCGTCCACCATGACGATTGCGTCGGCAGCACTGTCGAATAGCAGGCTATATCGCTCCTCGGTACCGCGGATGCTGGACAGAATCCGCATAGCCATGCGTAACCACAGCAACGAGGCCAGACACGCGGTCAGGAAAACGGCAATAAACAGCACCCGGCCCAGCCAGACCGCGCCATGCGCGATTTCCAGCGAGAACAGCTTGCTGCGCGGCTCGATGTAGTCGTTAACCGCCGTGATGCGACTGCGCTGGCGAATAACATCCTCGCGCGCAAGATGGCCCTGGACATGAGCTTGCTGCAGCTCGTCAGCGATCTGCCCCAATTCGAAGAGCTTGGCGTCGGTGGAGCGCCACGCCTGTAGCGCCTGATGCATGTAGGGCGCCGTGGAGAAATAATCCAGCATGAAGATCATGCCCGGAATCGCGGCAGGGATAACGTTGCCGCGCTTGAAAGCCGCCGTCACTTCGGCGTGACTGTAGTGCCCGGAAGCAATACTGTCGCGCGCGAACCGATCAGATTCCAATACTGCGTAGTTCAGTCGAAAATCGGCCAGCTTTGCCGTCAGGTCCGCCGGATCGTTGTTACCGGCATACGCATCCAGGTCCACGACCGCCTGTTTTTGCGCCTTCGACCAGACACTCTCGCCGTTGAGGAAGCCGGCGAGAGTGACCTGAACCTGCATGGCACCCCATGTAAGCAGCAAAATCAGCCCGATAACCGCCGCTAACGCATATACCAGCGGTAACAGGCGCCGAGACAAGGGTCGTTGCAAGGTAGTTCGAGCGACAGGCATAGCGCCTCAGTGTCCCGTGACTGCTGCAACCATGATTCTAGTCATATGCCATGCATCAATCGCGCCTAATCAGGCAGCCACTTCACTCGCCATGCCCGAACTGTGAACTGTACCCAGGCAACGATCAAGTGTTATGCACATGCTGGTGTAACTGCGCGTAATGCATTCCCGTAGATGCTCCACCGCGTCAAGGCTGGGGGCCGTACCCATCAATGTGCAGACAATTTCCAGCGCCTCCCATGGATGAGTATCGTCATAGGCAGCGTGAAGCTGAAGCCAACGCAGGCTTTGGATACGCGATTGCTCCGGCATGCTGCGTGCGTAGGCCTCGCTTTCGTAGATCATCTGCGACCAGTCCCCGGTAACCCCCTCCACGGCATAGTTGGTCGCCGCAACGCCTGCGGCCAGGCTATCCCGACGGCAAACCTCCTCGCACCAGCTGGCTAGCGACTGGCTGCCTTGAGGCGACAAGCCATTGAGTACTTCCTCTCGTGCTACACCGGCCCCCTCTGCCCAATGCAACCAGTAATCGGCGTGGTTTTGCTCAACGCGGATATTGCGAACCAACCAGCGCCGCGCCAAGTTGTCACCGTCGCTACGACCATACTGGGTCTTAAGCAAATTGTGCGCCATATAGCCAGGAAAGCGCTCAATCACAGGCCAGACGCCTACCATGAAGTTATAGGTCGCCTCGCGACCCAGACGGGCTGCTCGCATCAGTCTCCATACTTCATGATCGAGTACCCCCTGTTTAGCACCCTCGCACGCCGCGACCATATCCTGTGCCCACTGGGGGTAGCTGGTCAGTTCAGTCAAGGGGCCGGTACGTTCAAAACGAGCGTTCATTGTGAATCTCCACTGTTTGGGATGGCTGCGTCGATAAGCCGCCACGGACATTCCGTGGTCAGCTGTTACCGGCACCGCAGCGATGCCGGAAAGTCCATCGTGCAGTTATCAGCAAACCGGCGCACCTGATGAGACCCGGCATGCACCCCAGGAGTCGGTCAAAAAATCGGGCATTGCCGCCACACTCAAGCAGCGCTGGCTTTCGATCTGACGACGGGGGCAAGCGCCCATCAGGGCATATGGCCGTTGGTTTGGTGGCATCAGCCGCCACTGTTAAGGTGAGGAAAGCCGCAGGCCTCAAATCGGAATCACACGGACATTGCCGTTATCGATGACACCCACACCCGACCAGCCCGCACTTATCCAACCCACGCTTTCCCAGCGTATTCGTATGTCTGTGCAGCGCGTGTATCGTGCTGTCCACGGTTATCAATGGTTTCCCCATGTGCCATTGGCGCTACTGCTCGCCCTGGGCAGTATCTGGCTGCTGCGCGCGGATGTCGGCACTGACCTGAGCCGGTACGTACAGCTATTGCTGTTCGGCGGTTTACGTACCGAACCTCGGTTATTCCCGCCGCTGCTGATCAGCGGCGGCATGCTGACGATGGCGTTAGGGTTGCTGCTGCGTTCGCGGTTGGCATGGGTGATGGCGCTGATGCTGGCCATTACCGCATCGCTCAGCACCATGTTCGGCGTGCATGAGCGCCAGGACCATCAACTACTGGCCTATTACGTCTTTGTGTTCGCGGCGATGCTTGCCTCCTGGCGGCAATTCGACCGATCCAGCGTTGCCGCCAGCACGCTATTTGCGGTGACTTCGGTGGCGATGCTGATCACCTATGCCACGTTCGGCAGCTATTACATGGGCGAGGATTTCAAGCCCCACATCACCGACCTTGTCACGGCGTTCTATTACGCCATGGTCACCATGACGACGGTCGGCTATGGCGACATCACTCCGCAGACGCAGGACGCCAAGCTGTTCGCCGTATCGGTGATCGTGCTCGGCGTGGCGGTGTTCGCCACCTCATTGACGGCGGTGATTTCACCGATGATCAATCGCAGCCTGCAACGCATCGTTAATCGCAGAGGTTCAGACATGAAACGCGAAAACCATTTCGTGGTGGTCGGCAATACATCGCTAGCCGTCAACACCTGGCACGAACTGACTCGTCGCGGCCGCCCTGTCACACGCATTCTGCGCAAGGCACCGGAAGATGGTGAACTCAAAGGTGTCGATCTGGTAGTGGGTGACCCAAGCAATGCCGATGTACTACGCGAAGCCGGCGCCCACCTCGCCGATGCGGTGTTGGCGATGCTGGTCGATGACTCGGAGAACGCGTTCGTCGTGCTCGCCGTCAAAGAGTTGGGAGGCAGTGCGCGCACGGTAGCCGCCGTGAACGACGCGCAGCACCTCAGCCGGGTGAAGCTGTCACAGCCGGACGTGATCATTGCGCCGCAGGTGCTCGGCGGCGAGCTCACCGCCATGTTGATGACCGGTGAGCAGGTCACGCCGGAGTTCGTGATGCACAGCGTCTTTCAACAGACCAACGACGCGACGTCGAAAGCACCTCGTTGACGCAATAACGAGTGTCAGCTGGATGGCTGCGCAGCGCCCTGAGCTACCGGGGTCAGTGTCACCTGATCCACGCTGTCGCTCGCCTGCCCCAGGCCTGAGCCCTTGTTTTCGCTACGCCGTGAGATAGCAACGAGTCTTGTACCTATCGATTTCAAAACAGCGGATTGGCTCATACCCGTCTCGAAACTGATGAAGAATTTGCGCCCGTTGTACGCACGGCTTTCCTCCATCGCGACAGGTACGCCATCGGCGCCCAGCCACACATTCAGATGGCCCTCGTAATGCTTGATCGAATCGCTGTCTTCCGAAGACACGCCTGGTGGAATATTGAACACCAGCAAATGGGTAGGCTTGCCGTTATGCATCTCATCACGCTGCGTGCTCAAGGTCGCACCTTCGAGCTTGCGCAGCAGGGTGGGCGCGACATCGAGCATGGACTGAACGCTTATCGGATCCAGCTCGTTCAGCAGATCGTGGGTCGGCATGGGTACGTCCGGATTCTTCGCATGCGCCTCAGCCTCTTGTGAAGCACGAGCCAGCAGATCCGGAGCAAAACCGATATGCAGACCATTAGACCCACCCTCCACATGCAGCTGTAACTCTGCATGGGTGGTATGCGGTTTATCACTGCTGCCGTTAGTGGACGTATTGCGTACATCCAGCGTGGCCGCGAATGGATCATTCGCGTGCATGCGCGCCAGTGTCGCGCGCAGGTCGGTTAAAGGGTCGGCCTGGGCATTGGATGCCGCAAGCCAACCGAAAGCCAGTGCAATAGACAGACGACCCATGAACAAACGGCTATGAGACATGCGACGCTCCCTGTGCGGTGAATAGCTGTGATACAGAAACACATTACAGAGTTCCCGTCACGTCCCTGCCAGTGCCTACCTCTCGGCCCGATCAGGCACGCCCTGCTGCGCGAATATCCGCCGCTTCCAATACCGCCTTGGGTGCACCGTGTCGGACTACGGCCAACATGGCGCGCCCCACGATTTGCGTGCTCAACACCGTACTCGGGAACATCCTGCGCAGCAGTGGCAGTACCGGCCGGGCCAACAGGTAAAACCAACGGTAGGCATCGGTCTTGGACCGTATGCCATGCAACGGCTGGATAATGCCCGGCCGAAATATATACACCGCTTTGAACGGCAACTGCTGCAAGGCATTTTCGGCGCGCCCACGCACGCGTGCCCACATCGTCTTGCCTGCTTCGCTGCTATCTGCACCGGCACCAGACACATAGACGAAGGTCATCTTTGGATTAAGCCGCGCCACACTCTGCGCGATGGTGAGTGTGAGGTCGTAGGTCAATCGTGTGTACTCGGCCTCGGCGATACCGGACGAGGTCACGCCAATGCAGAAAAAGCAGGCATCGAAATGCTGCAACGCAGGCTCGATCGCACTGAGATCGAACAGGTCCGCGTGCACTAGCTCCTTGAGCTTCGAATGCTGCTGACCGGTTGGCGTGCGGCCAACCGTCTGCACCCGCGCCACATCGTAGGCAAGCAGGCATTCGCGCAGCACACCTTGGCCCACCATGCCGGTAGCGCCGAAGAGAAGAACGTTCATGACTCGATTCCACTGCCGCACCCTGGTAGGTAACAGGATAGTCCGGTACGTGCGTCCGGAAGTAGCAGTGACCTTGCCGTGGACCGAACCGTACCTATTGAACCCTTCTCCCACTACCTTCGGGTCGCAGCGGATGAGGGTTCGACCGAAGCGATAATGGAAGACTTGCGCAAGCCCCGCACCCTCACCCCAGCCCCTCTCCCAACGGGAGAGGGGCTATACCGCGAGGTACCGGTGAATACGCACGACGCCCCACCTTTCAATCACTGAATACTCAACGGGACTCAGTGCCAGCCGTCGTGGTGCGCATCCGTGTCCGGCGTAAACGACACGCCGCGCAACACTTCGGCAAAGTGCGCCGAACGCAGGGTAACGAACTTCTCCTGTGCTGCACCCGATGCGCTGGTGTTCTTCAGGTCATCGCGAATTGCCACCAGGTGATTCGGGTCAGCACCGACATCGCCACCACCGCTAACCGTCGAGGTCACGGCCCAAATCGTGACATGGCCATCCGCATCCACGCGACCGGTGATGTTGCGCAAACCATCGGTGGCCGGCGCCCACGGTAGATTGGTGCCCGGATTGCTACCTGTCGGATAGCCATGCACCGTGTAGGGCTGGCCAAGGTTGAGGCCTGCTTGCAGTGTGTAGGCCAGCGTCCAGCTGTTGGTGCTGGCATTGAACACCCACTTCTGCAAACCCGCCGTGGTTTGCGCCGCAGCGTGCGTATACAAATCGGTACCACCGGCGTAGCCATCACCCTCATCGGCCACGTACAACGTGTTTGCATCCGCGAACCAGAGTCCGAACGGATAAGCCAGCGTCGTCGCCGTCTTGACCGGCGTCGACGGGAAACCCGCCAGCACGCACATATTGGTCGGCAAACCACTGGTGCTCAGTGTGGCCGCATTATAGGTAAGTGGAGCACTCGGCAGCGCCGCGCCGACTGCGGGTACACCGACACCCTTCGGGCATGCAGTGCCCGTCGTATCGACGAAGTACACCGTGTTCACACCGTTGCTGCCACTGCCCTTTGCGTAATACACCACGTTATTAAACACAGCCATGCTGCGGAAATTATCATCCTTGCCGACCTTGTCCGCCTTCGCACCCAACGCAGTGACTGAGAAGCTAGCGAGTGGCGTGGTAACACCCGGGCTCTGCGACGTTTCGGGCAAAGAAGACAGCGTGATGAACTGCGCACCCGCACCAAGCACGACACCCGTGGGCTGCGGATTGCTGCCGTTGCCGGCATTACCTGCGGTATAGAAATAATTGGCACCTGCACGATCATTCAAAATCGCCGAACGACCGTTATCGCCACTATAGGCATTGGTTTCAGTGAACGTGAAATGGCCATCGCGATCCACCGTGGCAACGGCGCGATAAAACGTCTGCCCATCCGGATTGGTGGGATCGACGGCACCGGGCGTATTGGCATTCGACACATCGACCGCATTCACCGGCGCTACGTAACCGATGAAGGTCAGGTATTTGTGATCCAACGACAGATGCAGCCCGAGTTCTGATTTAGAACTAAAGCTGGTAACCAGTTCACCGGCCATGGCTGCCGGACGCTGACTGTTGGGCACTTCCAACGAATCGATCAACTCACCATTCGGTGTGATCTGATCAAGATAGATGCGCGCGGTAATACCGAAGCTGCCGTCGTAAAGTACATCGTTCCACACGTATGGATACGTGCCGTCATACGGTGCGCCCGTGGAGGCGCTGCAACCACCAGTGGTGCTAGCGCAGTCCGGCGGCAGAATCGCACCGACCTGCACGTTGCTGGCCTTGTTGTCGTAAACGCTGCGGCTTACCACCAGATTACCCGGCCAGAACCGAAAGTCCTGGCCGCGTGAATAATCACCGGCGTATGCGATAGCACTAGCCGCGAGAGCGGTAAGCGCAAAAGCCGTGGCGACATGCCGACGGTATGAACGGTTAAGCAGGGTCTTCGTCATCGTGATCTCCGGGTGGGTTTAGACGCACACCAAACACGTACGCAAAGCGAATCCACGGTATTGGGAGGCGGTGACGGATTTTTGACGGTTTGCTTAGCAAAGCCTGAGGCGTGATCACGCGTATGCTTGCAGGAATAAACGGTTATCGCGGGATGTTGCGATCCGTGGCTGCGTATCTATCAGACGATGGTGCATACCGAACTATTCGGCATGCACCCCATGCATCTGGTGCTGGAGAATCTCGCTTAACCATCCTTCCAGTCGTTACGAATGGTCAGCCCAGCAAACGTGATAGCGAAATCATGATCCGTGGCAAGATCCACCATGGCATTGTCCAACACTGGCACGATGGGTAAATCGAAAGCGCGTGAACAGACTTTAATAGCATCAATCAGCTGATTATCTGGATAAAACCGCATCTGCAATTTTTCAGCCTGCCCCATCCAGTCCTGATCGAGCATGGCATCGACCAGATAGAGTCGATCTAGCTTCTGTGCAACCTTTACAAAAATACCGGTGGGCTTGAGTTTTGTGTTGAACCAGGTTGAGGTACCTAGCAACACAATCTCGTTATAGCGATCGCATCCCCCTGCACCCAACGTATTAGCAATTAATTGCGTCGGTGTGGATGCCTCCAGCTCCTCGGCGAACGCTCGGTTATTTGCGCCCGTCGGGATCCCCTGTTCGCGCACACGCGCAGTCTGCGCCTGATCGTTGGGAAACTGGATATCTCTAGGCGCCATGCCAAACAAGTTCCAAAGCGGCGCATTGATGACGAACCCCACCGGAGACGCCGACGGGTATTTCGCCTGGCTGATCAGCCCTGTGCTCAACAATAGATTCTGGATTGCCAGCGGACTCTGCAGCAGCCGCAGTGCCGGTCGCGCCAGCACCATATCCGCTCCGAAACCTTCAGCGAGGTAGAACGGTTGCCAGCCGACGTCGTCACGCCTAACTGACTTAAAGATGCTGAAGCTATGGATAAGCATAGGCTTCCCTGCACCGCCCGCCACTTGCGGGTTAAAGGTTTGCTCATAGCCCCACCCATTGGCGGTAGCTGTGAGCACCTCGGTACATAACGCGCGAAAGTTGTTTCGAATGTCGCGATCCGTTGTTTCCAGACTCGGCCAGCGGCTAGAAATGCAGTCGTTTCGGAACAGTATGTCGATAAACACATAAGCGCGAAAGTTCGGATCGTGTTCCGTATCTACGTACTTTTCCAACAACGCCTGCTTGGCAACCCGTTGATCGTTGTATTGCTCCTTGATTTTTAGGGCAGCCGGCACACCAATGACCCGGCGAATAGTGGCTTCGATATCTTCGTACATGAGCGTCCCCTGTGAGATGTCTATAAACGGATCTATCGGCGGCCAACCAACCATGACCTATGGCCTAAGAGTCTGTTCAATCTCTCCAAGCAGCCCGCACGGCTCCAGCCATACGGCATCATAACGTTCTTAGAGAAATCATCAGCTTGGCCGGGCCCCAAGCAGTTATACCAGCATGATTGCACCCGATAGATGACGAGGCATGTCTCTTTCACGGGTTAATACTGTGGATGACGCTAACTGATTTAAACGCTATACCTCCTCAGTGCATCGAATGCTGCAATACCAACATATAAGGAGTGGATGCCGTGCATAAAATCCTCGTCGCTTTCCTACTGATCGCGCTTCCGCTTACGGCCAGCGCGACAGAGTGCCGCTACAGCGCGCCGCGCAATGCGGATCTCGATGCCATCGGCTTGAGCAACCTGCAGCTAAACCTGGGCTCCACCGATCTGGAGATACAGGGCGTGCAAGGTTTGACCAAAATCGAGGTGCGCGGCACGGCCTGCGCCTCCGATCAGTCATGGTTGAACGATCTGCAGGTCAAGACCAACCGCAACGGCAGCAACGCCACCGTCGAGGCGCAGAACGAGCACAACAGCTTCTTTGGCGGGTTTGGCTCCAGCTATGCGTATCTGAAGCTACAAGTACGCGTGCCCGCATCGCTGGCGGCCAGTGTCCAGAGCGGCTCGGGTGATGTGAATGCCACCAGCCTCGCCTCGCTGGATTTCCACTCAGGCTCGGGCGACCTGGTTGCCAATCAAATCGCGGGTGAATTGGCATTGCGGCTCGGCTCGGCCGACGCAAGGGCCCGGCAGGTCGGCAGTGTCAATCTGCAAGGAACGGGCTCAGGCGATGTCGACATCGATGGCGTGCGCGGTGATGTCCAGGCAAACCGCTCCGGTTCGGGCGACCTCACCTTCAGCAATGTCAGCGGCAGCGTTAACGTAGGGCACACCGGCTCCGGCGACGTGAGAGTCCGCGATATCGGCCGTGATGTCACTGTCGAAAGCACCGGCTCCGGCGACGTTAGCGCCAACGGTGTCGGTGGTAATTTCACGGTCCACGCCAATGGCAGCGGTGACATTACCCACAGCAATGTCAAAGGTACGGTCAGCGTGCCGAAGCGTAATGATGAGTGAGTCGTAACACTGCTTCGCAAACACAGCCATGAAACGCTTGTGCAGGGACGCACAAGCCATCAGCTAAAAGATCGAGTAACCGCCACGCTGGGAAAGCGCCTCGAGCGCAGCCGTGCCGGCAACCGAGTTACCTTTCGCATTCAAGGCTGGCGACCACACCGCTACCGTCAAACGATTTGGCACCACCGCCACGATGCCACCGCCCACGCCGCTCTTGGCCGGCATACCGACGCGGTATGCAAAATCGCCCGCTGCATCATAGGTTCCGCACATCAGCATCATGGCGTTCACCCGTCGTGCCTGATCTGCGGTGAGTACCTGTTCACCCGTCCACGGGCAGAGCCCTGCGTTGGAAAGAAACAGGAAGCTTCGGGCCAGATCGACACACGACATCCGCAGGGAACAATGGAAGAAGTAGAGATCAAGCACGTCCTCCACGGAATGATCCAGGTTGCCGAAGCTGCGCATGAAATTGGCCAACGCAGCGTTTCTCGCGCCATGCGCACTCTCTGAGCGGGCGACATCAGCGTCATCACTCACGCTGGGGTTGTTACTGCGCTTGCGCACAAAGTCGAGTAGCGCATCACGCGGCTCTTGGCATGTCGAGAGCACCACGTCCGTCAGAATATGCGCCCCGGCATTGATGAACGGGTTGCGTGGAATCCCGTTCTCGATCTCCAGCTGAACCAGCGAGTTGAACGCATTCCCGGAAGGCTCTCTGCCCACGCGCTGCCACAGCTTGTCGCCAACCGATCGCAGCGCCAGCGTCAGCATATACACCTTGGAAATGCTCTGGACCGAGAATGGCTCATCGGCATCCCCTGCGCGATACACCTCGCCATCGGCGGTGGCGACAGCTATGCCGAACTTCGTGCGCGGAATCGACGCCAAGGCAGGGATGTAATCCGCCACGTGCCCCACCGTGAGCATCGGCCGAAGTTCCTGCAATATTTCTTCCAGTAGCAGATTGGCATCCCGCATGGTGCACATACCTTGATTGGTGTACTTAAAATTATGGCGCACTCGCTCGTCACTCCGGCGAATGACGAGGTATCTCACGGTAACGTTTCAATCACGCGCTGCCGCGACTTTAAACAAACTCTAAAGACTTGCAACGGATTCATCGATCGTCAGCAGGCAGGGCCGCCGCGTCTATCCACCGGATTCAGCATCAGACGATGTTGGCTTTCCAATCGCCCCAACTGCGTGCGGGCGTCATAGGTCGCGTAGTGGAGTTGTGTAACCGCGAGTGACATAGGTGGTGCATCAAACGACGCGAGGCGCTGACGGACGACATCCGCCCCTACCCTGCGCTTATATAGACCCAGGGTGATGTGGGGGATATACGTTGCCTGACGTATTTCGCGAGCAACCCCATTCAGCGCATCGCGCCAGCGAGATAGCCTGCCATCCGAGTCGCCCACCGGTATGAAAGCCGCGCTGGCGAAGCTGTCTGGCCGCCCTAACGACAACGAGCACACAGAGCCGCGCACTTGGTTAAGGCCATCGATCTGCCTGCTTAGCTGCTGAGGCGAAAAGTCGTCATCATCCACGCATATCGGCTGCTCAAACCCGCAGACAAACAACGTCAGATGCGGCTGACGCTGCGGACTGGGGTGAAGCAAGTCGGCAAGTTGTTGCTGAACTGTCTGGATGTAGCTGAGCAACAAAGGCTCATCCACGGGGATCATCCAAACCCCGTAACGCTCCCTCCCCCGGTGCCATTCGGGATAGTCACGCAACTCGGCTGCGATGGTTTCGGTAGGGCTGGCACCTGGATCTGAAAACAGCATGCGTACGAGAACCTCTTCAGTATCTTCCGATGAATTGTGCAGCAGGCCCGGCCTCTCTCTCCTGCCTGTCACCGAAGGGGGAGAGCGCTATCTCAAGCCCCGCTGGGAAGCCCTTGCTGTTATAGAACCGTACTGGATGAGCTTCACGTAACATAAACCACGGCCGTCGGTGTCATGTGTCACATGGTGGCTGTCACACTCGATCATCTTCGCTCGCTCAACCTAGACATTCCAGGCAGGTGCTCCGTGACCGACGAAAGTGCATCGAATCCGCTGAAAAAGCCTGCCCTACTCGCCGCCGGTGTCGGCGCACTGGGCGTGGTGTTCGGCGATATCGGCACCAGTCCGCTGTACACGTTCAAGACGGTGCTGGACATGACCGGCGGTGACAATCCGCAGACGATTTTTGGCGTTATCTCACTGCTGATCTGGACCTTGATCATCGTCACTACGGTCAAATATGCCGGCTTTGCCATGCGCATCGATAACGATGGCGAAGGCGGCATCCTGGCGTTGATGGCCTTGCTTGGCGTCAAGCGACGCAAGCGCCCGCTGATTGTGGCTGCCGGTTTGTTCGGCGCAGCGCTGATCTACGGTGATGGCGCGATTACACCGGCGATTTCCGTGCTCTCGGCACTGGAAGGCTTGGACATCGCCGCACCGTCGCTGCAGCATTATGTGCTGCCGCTGACCGTTGCCGTTCTGCTGGGTCTGTTCGCGCTGCAACCGATAGGAACCGCGAAAATCGGACGCGCGTTCGGCCCCATCATGGCCCTCTGGTTTATCACGATGGCGATACTCGGTATCTGGGGCATCGTGCGCCATCCGTCAATCTTGTGGGCGCTCAACCCCTACTACGGCCTCAGCTATTTATTCCATAGCGGCGGCAGCGGGTTCCTGGTGCTAGGCGGTGTGTTTCTTTGCGTGACTGGTGCCGAAGCCCTCTACGCCGACATGGGACATTTCGGTGCCGGCCCCATCAAGCTCGCCTGGGCGACGCTGGTGTTCCCTAGCCTGGTACTCAATTACGCTGGCCAGGGCGCCATCGTGCTTGCGGGCGCGCCTACGACTGGCAATATTTTCTATCGCTTGTGCCCAGCCTCGCTGACGTTGCCGTTGATCATCCTGTCGACAGTCGCCACCATCATTGCCAGTCAGTCGATCATTACCGGCGCCTTCTCCATGACCCGGCAGGCGATCCAACTCGGCTGGATGCCGCGGCTGAAAGTGTCGCAAACCTCTCAGGAAGGTTACGGCCAAATCTATGTTGGCGCCGTCAACTGGACCCTGATGCTGGTGACCATCAGCCTGGCCCTGGCTTTCAGAAAGTCCGACAACCTCGCTGCGGCTTATGGCATTGCGGTGTCAGCCACGATGCTGATGACGACAGCGCTGTTGTTTATCGCCATGCGTGAAATCTGGAAATGGAGCCTGCTGGCGAGCGGCGCTGTCGCTGGGCTCTTTTTCATTGTCGATGCCTCATTCTTCTCATCGAACATGATGAAGTTGTTCGATGGCGGCTATGTACCG
>JBARCX010000082.1:0-10295 GCA_049794535.1 Rhodanobacter sp. | reverse complement strand
ATCGAGGCGGGCATGATCATCGCGCGCCAGCTTGCCACCGGCCGCGCCTCGCGCGTGCTGGTGTTGCTACCGGACACCCTGGTCTACCAGTGGTTTGTCGAGCTGCTGCGTCGATTCAACCTCAGCTTTGCGATCTACGACGAGGAGCGTTGCGAGGCCCTGGAGCAATCCGATGCCAGCAGCAACCCGTTCGAAGACGAGCAGCTGGTGATCGCCGACTTCGGCTTTCTCGAGCAAAGCCCAAAGCGCGCCCAGCAGTTGTTGGATGCGAAGTGGGATCTGCTGGTGGTGGACGAGGCACATCACCTCGCCTGGGCACCGGACGCAGCCAGTCCGCGCTATACCTTGGTGGAAAGCATCGCTGCGGCAACGCCCGGTGTGATTCTGCTCACGGCCACGCCGGAGCAGCTCGGCCGCAGCGGCCACTTCGCCCGCCTGCGCTTGCTCGATCCGCAGCGCTATCACAACCTGGACGTTTATCTGGCCGAAGCCGATACGTTCCAGGGGCTGTCGCAGATCGCCGACAAGCTGCTCAACGGAGTGGCTCTGGCTGACACCGAATTGGCAGCCCTGAAGGACGCCTTCGCTGGCGACACCGCGCTTCAAGCACGGCTGACCGACACGACAAAACCTGAGAATGCACGCGAGCTGCTCGCTGCGCTTATCGATCGCCACGGCACCGGCCGCGCGATGTTCCGCAATCGCCGCGCGGGTATCGGCGGCTTCCCCAAGCGCGTACCCGAATGGACGCTGATCGATGCAGACGAGCTGGACGACAATGCACGCCAGACGCTGCTCGCCGAATTCCACGCCGATATCCAGCAACCCGCACCCGCGCTAGAAATCGACTACAGCAGTGATCCACGTCTGGATGCGCTAGTCGACCTGCTGGATGAACATTCGCAGGACAAGTTCCTGCTGATCTGCCGTAGCCAGGCCAAGGTGCTTGCGCTGGAAGAGGCGCTACGCACACGCACTGGCGCTGGCATTGCGCGCTTCCACGAAGGCCTTGGCATCGTGCAGCGCGACCGCAACGCGGCGTACTTCGCGCAGCCTGATGGTGCACGCCTGCTGCTGTGTTCGGAAATCGGCTCGGAAGGCCGCAACTTCCAGTTCGCACACCGACTGGTGTTATGGGATCTGCCGCTTGATCCCGATCTGCTTGAGCAGCGCATTGGCCGCCTCGATCGCATTGGCCAGACACACGACATCAGCATCCACATCCTCGCCGTGGCCGATAGCGCGCAGCACGTGCTGGCGCGCTGGTACGACGAAGGCGTGGATGCATTCCGTGTAAGCCCCGCAGATGGCCGCGAACTGCTACGCCGCTTTGGCGAACCGTTGGCTCGACTGGCCGACGAACATGCACGTGGTGATGACAACCGCGACCAAGAGTTGGAAGCACTACTCGCGGAGACACTCGCCAGCCACGAGCAGATGGCTGAGCTGATTCGCGGCGGCCGCGATCACCTGCTGGAACTGGCAGCCAGCCGCGATCTGCATGCGGAAGAGCTAAGCCAGGCGTTCCGTCGCGAAGACGACGACCCGGCCCGCGATGCTTTCGTGCAGCGCCTGCTGGAGGCCTTTGGCATCCACGCCGAAGAGCTCGGCGGTAATGTGCTGCTGCTCGATCCGCAATACCTCTCTACCGATGCCCTGCCCGGCTTTGCTGAAGGCCCGCAATCGGTAACGTTCGCCCGCGACGTGGCTCTTTCGCGCGAAGAACTGCCGCTACTGCGGCTCGACCACCCGATGATTGCGGGCGCGCTCGATCTCGCCCTTTCTGGCGAACAGGGCAACGCCGCATTCATGGTGGACGACGCGTTACCACCGCGTAGCGCGTTGTTGCAGGCGGTCTATCTACTCGAGTGCGTGGCGCATCGTTCACTCGATGCAGAGCGTTTCCTGCCGACTCAGCCGATTCTGGTCACCATCGACACCAAGCTCACTGAGCGCGCCGACTTCCTGCCTAGCGACATCGCCTTGCGCAAAGCGGCGGACCGCAACATCGAGGTGATGCGCTATCGCAAATTCCTCGGCAAGCTGGTGCCGCCCATGCTGGAGAAAGCCGAGGCCGCAGCTGCACTGCGCGCACAGGCGGGTATTGCGGCGGCCGTGGAAGAAGCCACCGATACGCTCGATGCCGAACTCTCACGCTTGCTCGCGTTGCGTGCGGTGAATCCGTCGATCAGCGAAGCGGAGATCCTTGCTGTCACCGACGAACGTAGTGCTCTTCTCAACGCGTTGCCGCAGTCACGGCTGCGTCTGGATGCCGTGCGCTTTGTGGTCAGTGCGGATTTCCTCGCATTGCGTTGATCTACGCCAGCAGGTTGTTGGAGTGCGCTTGCGAACTCCAACGCTGAGGTCCACCCCGCCTACGCAGCAACGTGCTCGCGTAGGTTGGCGGTGAGCTTGCGAACCCCAACGTCGAGGCCCACCGATGCTGGGCAGCGCATTGCTCTACCTAACCCAACGGGTCACCCTGCGAGAACGAAGTCCACGGCCGCTGCTGCATGCAGAGCCGTCGTATCGAACAACGGTACGGGACTGTCGTTCTGGCTAACCAGCAATCCGATTTCGGTGCAGCCAAGGATGACCGCGTGCGCGCCCTTGGCGACGCAATCGGCAATGACCTCGCGATACACCTGGCGTGACGCATCACTGATCACACCGACGCAAAGTTCCTCGTAGATAATTCGATGCACCTGTTTCCGATGCTCAGCTGACGGCACGATGCATTGCACACCGTAGTTGCTATGCAACCGAGAACGGTAGAAGTCCTCTTCCATAGTGAAGGCTGTACCAAGCAGTGCCACGGTTTCGATGCCAGCGGCACGGATCGCCACGCCGGTTGGATCGACGATATGCAGGAACGGGAGTGGTGTCGCCCGAATCACCGCATCCGCGACCTTATGCATCGTGTTTGTCGCTAGCAACACGCCATCGGCGCCACCCGCCTGCAGACGACATGCTGACTGCGCCAGCAGCTCTCCTGCACGATCCCAATCCCCTGCTCGCTGCAATGCCTCGACCACACCGAAATCGAGGCTGTCGATCAACACGCGAGCCGATCGCAACGGCCCAGTGCGATCGCGGACGCCACGGTTGATCAACTGATAATACGTTGCCGTCGACTCCCAACTCATGCCGCCGATCAGGCCAATCGTGCGCATCTCAGCCACTCCTTTGCTTACGCTCCGATGGATGGCACCGCTATCCCGAGCGTCACTTACTCTCGATAGCCCATATCAAAACGGCGAGCATCAAGACGATGCAACCAAAGGCTCCGCCTCACGCATGCGGCGACCAATGCCAAAGCCCCAGTACGCAGCGGTCAACAACACGATCCAGCCGGCACCGACATACAACGCCACGCGCGTATCCGGACTCCAGCCGAGCATGACCAGCACGAAGGCGAGAAACGCAAGGCACACCACGCTGCTCAGCGGCCACCAGCGCAACTGGAATCCCGTGGCCTGATGTTTACGGCGATAGCTGAAATGTGCGATCAGAATCATCGCCCAGGTCCATACGGTGTTGAACGCGAGGATCGACATCATCATCGCGAAGATCCGCTCCGGCAGCAGGTAGTTCAGCACCACGCCCAGCACCAGGCATAACAGCGTCACCAATACCGCGCGGAGTGGTACGCCGTGCGCATTGACCTGACGCAGCCCCGCGGGCGCCTTGCCCTGGGTCGACAGGCTATAGAGCATGCGGCTACCGCTGAAGGTCGTGCTGTTGAAGCCAGACAACGCCGCCGTGATGACCACGAAGTTGATCAGCCCATGAGCGTGCGGAATACCGAGCTTGGCGAAGGTGCTTACAAAGGGGCTGCCTTGGGTGCCAAGTTGATCCCATGGGTAGATCGCCATGATGACGAACAGCGCGCCGACGTAGAAAATCAGGATGCGCCACAGCACCGAATTGACGGCGCGTGGGATGCTGCGTTGTGGGTCGGCTGCCTCACCGGCAGCAATACCGATGGTCTCGATGCCGCCGAACGCGAATACCACCACGGGCAACGCCAGCAGCATGCCGGTCACGCCATTCGGGAACCAACCACCGTGCTGCCACAGGTTGCCCAGCCCAATTGGCTTACCGCCGTTACCCCAGCCCAGCCAGATCATGGTGGCGCCGCCGAGGATCATCAGCACCACGGCCAGCACTTTGATCGAGGTGAACCAGAACTCCATTTCGCCGTAGACCTTGACCGCCAGCAGATTCAGGCCGCCGATCATCACTACGCTGCCGAACACCCAGATCCATTGCGGCAGATCAGGGAACCACGCCTTCATATAGATGCCGACCGCGGTGCTCTCGGCCATACCCACGCCAACCATCAGGATCCAGTAATTCCAGCCGGTCAGATAACCCGCATACGGTCCGAGGTAGCGGTGCGCGTACGCACTGAACGAACCGGCCACGGGATCCTGCACCGCCATCTCGCCCAGCGCGCGCATGATGATGTAGATCATCGCGCCACCGAACAGGTAGGCAAACATCACCGAGGGCCCGGCCAGCCGAATGGCATCCGCCGACCCTAGGAACAGGCCTGCGCCAATGGCCATGCCCAGCGCCATGAAGGTAATAAGGCGCGGACCGAGTCGACGCTGGAGATGTTGATTCATGCAGGGAAATCCATAGTCCTTAAAGAGTTATCAGCGCATCAGCCGGCGTTTCGGCTTGATCGGCAAATGGCCACGCCAGTATTCGATCATCACCAGACCACCTAACGCTCCACCCAAGTGCGCGAAATGAGCCACGCCGGGATCGAAGCCGGTAACGCCGAACACCAACTCGACCGCCGCGTAACCGGACACGAACAACCACGCCGGAATCGGAATCGGCAGGAAAATAAGCATCATCTTCTCGTGCGGATACATCATGCCGAACGCCAGAAGCAGGCCGAAAACCGCGCCAGATGCACCCAGCGTAGGAGAGAACCCAGGCGTGAAGTAGTACGTCACCGCCAACTGCGCCAGCCCGGCCACGATCAGGCAAACGAAGTAGTAAATCAGGAAGGGGCGCGCACCAAACGTACGCTCGATCGGACCACCGAACATGTACAGCGCGAACATGTTGAACAGAATGTGGGTAAACCCGCCATGCATGAAGGCATAGCTCACCAGCTGCCACGGGCGAAAACCCACCGACACCACTCCATTGGCCGCTTGCGCCAGTTGGTCCGGCCCCCACGGCCATAGCGCGAAATGCACCAGCAGGGTATCGCCCATCACCTGCTGCAACAAAAACACCACGATATTGGCAATCAGCAGGTTACGGGTGACCGGCGGCAGGTTGAGCGGCATAGGGCATTCCAGGGAACTGATCCGCCAAGCGTAATGGCTGCGACGTGTTGCCGCCATGCATGTAGCCCGAGAATGAGTCGCCCCTACAGCAGGGGACACCCTGCGACAATTCGCCACACCACTACCAGCAAAACCTTGCGCAGCAAGGCAACGCCATCCATTTGGACGTCTATACATCCAAATAAAAAAGGTTACTTGCAACGCGTGAACAACAAAGCCGTTGACAGCGCATACAAACGATGAGCAAATGGACGGCTATACTGAAGCACATCCTTTAGTCCGCGCCTTTCTATCCAGGCACCTCGGGAATCCAAGAAGTCGTGAATATCCAGGCCTTTTGCAACGCCATCGACACCGCTCATCGCCCTATGGCGATGTGTTGCGGCTGTTGATCGTGCACTGCTGAAAGTCCCGTACGTCCTTAGGATATTCCAATGCTTCGTTCGCTTACCTTCCATTCGATCCACGAAACTATTTGCCCCGCCCACGGCGCAACTTATTGTTGTCATCGAATGTGTCGTTGTTGTATCGGCTGACCCCACAGCCTTGAGCGCATCACCCGCGCTCCCTCTCTAACGCCAACCCCGGCGTCTTATCCCCCGAACAGCCCCCGCTGTTCACATCGATGCATCCGCACGTCTGGCTCATACGCCGGACTGGGATGTTGCACACAGGAAATTTGCGACCCCATGTTTAAGTCCAGCCTCCTTCCCCTCGCCATTGCTTCCGTACTGGCAGCATCGGCATTGCACGCCCAAGACGACGACAAGAGCAAAGCTACCCAGTTACAGGCTGTCAGCGTCACGGGGTCCAATATCAAAACCACCGATCTGGAGGGCCCTAGCCCGGTCCAGGTGATCACCGCCGCGCAAATCGAAACCAGTGGCAAGACCACTCTGCCCGACCTTCTACGTTCGATTTCCGCCAACACCGGCAATAGCGTCAACGAACAAGTCACCGGCAGCTTCTCAGCGGGTACCGCTGGCATTTCATTACGCGGACTGGGTCAGCAGAACACGTTGGTACTAGTGGATGGCAAGCGTGTAGCGAACTACGCCACGGCCTACAACCTGCAAGAAACCTTCGTTGATCTGAATTCATTGCCGCTGGCAGCCGTGGAGCGCATCGAAGTGCTCAAGGACGGTGCCTCCGCGGTGTATGGCTCCGATGCCATCGCCGGTGTGGTCAACATCATCCTCAAGCAGAACTATCAAGGTGCCGAAGCTGGCGTGAGCTACGGCGGTAGCACCGAAGGTACAGGCCAAACCGAGCACGACTTCCATCTACTGTTCGGCCATGGCGACATCAAAAAAGATGGCTACAACGTGCTGTTCGCCGTCGACGGCACACGTAGCAACCAACTGAACCAGGATGATGTGAGCTGGCTGCGCAACAGCGATTTTCGCAACAAACCCGGCGGCACCCTGGCCTGGGTGCCTACCAATTACTACAACAACGATCCGATCCAGGGCTTCGCCAACGCGGTCGGCCCGGTGCAGAAGGTGCCCTACAGCGCCATCACCCCAGGTGCGAGCGACAACGTGTGGGCATACAACCCGGCGCAGTACACCACGCTGATTCCCGGCATCGAGCGTTATCACGCCGTACTGAAAACCACGATCAAACTGACCGACGACATCCAGGCTTACGGTGAGGCGATGTACAGCCGCAGCGATGCGTCTTTCATCTTCGGGTCGCCGCTGGCGATCGGCAGCGGCTTGCGTGCGTGGAATAACTCCACGCAGCAATTGGTCAATATCAACACGACGCTGCCGGCTGGCAATCCAGCCAATCCCTACAACGTACCGACACCGATCAATACCAATCTCTGGGATCTGGGCCAACGCAACAAGCGCGATCACACCACGTTTTATCGCGTGCTCGGCGGCATCAAGGGTCATACCGGCGCGTGGGATTGGGATGTATCGGCCGAGCGCTCGGAAAGTCGATTGAATGAAGACGTGACGAACTTCGGCAACCGCTATGCATTCCAGTCGCTGCTCGCCGATGGCGGCTACGATCTGGCGTCGACCGGCAATCCGGCATCGGTCGTCGATGCATTGCGGATTGCAACCGTGCGCCCAGCGACATCCACACTCTCATCGCTGGACGCTACCGCCACCACCCAGCTCTTCGACCTTCCGGCTGGCACGGTGGGCTTCGCCACGGGTTACCAGTTCCGCAACGAATCGATCAATTCGCAGACCTCCGGCGCAGTGCTTTCGGGAACCGAGCTACGCCCAGCCATCGACATCATTGATGGCTCGCGCAACGTCCAGGCGGCCTATGTGGAATTCAACGTGCCGCTGCTCAGCACGCTGGAGGCGAATATTGCCGGACGCGTTGACCACTACAGCGATTTCGGCAATGCCTTCGCCCCCAAGTTCAGCCTGCGCTATCAGCCACTGGATTGGTTGCTGCTGCGTGGATCGTTCTCACGTGGCTTCCGTGCACCCTCGTTGCCGGAGATTACTCACAGCACGGCCATCGCCTATGGCTCGGTGATCGATCCGTATGACCCGATTGCGCCGGGTCAGCCGCGTGGCTACACCGAGGTATACGCCTCCAATCCAAATCTGAAACCAGAGCGCTCGAGCAACTACAACGCTGGTTTTGTCATCTCGCCCACTGCAGATACCAGCGTCGGCGTGGACTACTACCACATAGTGCAGAACGGCATCATCGGGCCGGACAACGAGCAGGCCATGGTGGACAACAAGGATCCACGCGTGATCCGCGATGCACAAGGCCAGATCACCACGATCTACAACCAGTACATCAATCAGCAGAGCCTGACCACCGATGGCGTGGACATCGATTTCAAGCATGCGCTACACACGCAAGACTTCGGTACCTTCACGCTCGATGGCACCTGGACCCGCCTGTTCAAGTACAGCGAACCGCTGGCAGCCGGCCAGGCACCCGTGAATGGTGCGGGCACCAACATCTTCGGCTCGTTACCACATTGGCGCGGCAGCACAGGGTTGAATTGGGCGATCGGTGATTTCGCCAGCACACTGACCTGGTATTACGTTGGCGGCTACAAGCAAAACCCAGCCAATCTGCTCAGCCCGGCGTACCCCACACAAGTAAAGAACTGGAGCACGCTCGACCTGTCGATCGCGTACACCGGCATTGCCAAGACGACGATCACTCTCGCTGTGCAGAATCTGCAGAACCGCCTACCACCGTGGGATCCGTCCAACACCTACTACGACAGCTCGCAGGTTGATCCACGTGGTCGCTTCGTGAATCTGGGCGTGAACTACAAGTTCTGAGAGAGCTGCTCCATGTCTCCGTCGTGCGCACACTCTGCACGACGACAATCCCAACGACAATCAGCCACAACGAAGAAGGCCGCCCATGGGCGGCCTTCTTCGTTAGATTCTTAGCGAGCTGAGATCAACCGTTATTACCGGTCGAATCGATCTGCGCCATCGCGTCAGGGCGCTTGGCGCCGGCGAAACGCTTGGCCCAGTAGGCCGTTTCAAGGCTATCCACACGCACGGTCTCGCCACGACGCGGCGAATGAATGAAGCGACCTTCGCTGAGGTAAATACCCACATGCGAGATGCGACCCTTGCCATGACGATCAGCAGTGCGGAAGAACACCAGATCACCCGGCTTCATTTCGTCGCGGCTGACTTTGTGCCCTGCATTGAACTGCGAGGCCGAGTTGGTCGGCAGCTCCAGGCCAATGGCATGGGCGAATACGTAGCGGACGAAACCGCTGCAATCGAAACCAGTGGACGGATCATGTCCGCCACGCACGTACCGGCTATTACGCAGCTGCATGGCCAGATCGATCAGCGTCTTGCGTAGATCGAGTGTCTGGTCGCCATCTGCCGAATTGTCATCCGCATCCGCAACGTCAGACGCCGGAGCGTTCGACTTGGCAGCGGGGGCAGCAATCTGAGTGGGGACCGCAGTCTGCGCCAGCATCGGCGCGGGATTGAAAATCGGAAGCTGGTTCAGCAGAGGGGTCGTGACCTTAGCGATGACCTGAGCAGAAACATCGGCGGTGCTAGTTGTAGCGAGCAGCGGACCTGAAGTTACTAGGGCCGAGGCCAGCACAGCGAGTGCGATCGATCGCTTGATGGGCATGCAGGAGAATCCCCTTGCGGTTCACAAAACGGGCGCCGTTATTGCTGGCGCCCGTGACGAAGCAGTGAAGGTAACAAAGGGAGATAGGCCACTTGTTCGATTGAGGTTAACTAAACTCTATCGTTCGCTAACGCACTAACGCCTAAAAATGATGAGCATGCAATTGATTTATATATATAAAATGAAAAATCATCGCAGTAGGCGGCCCAAAATTTAATAGTCTTTTTATACCCCCAACCCATCATGACTATCCGGATAGGCCCTTCGGCCGAAGATGGCTGTACCAATCCGCACCTCGGTCGCACCCTCGGCGATAGCCAGCGGAAAATCGCCGCTCATCCCCATCGAAAGTCGTGATAAAACATGACCTTGCGTCTCCGAAATATCGCGTAGCTCGCGCAACTGACGGAAGCAGGCGCGTACCTCGCCAGGGTCGTCGCTATGGGTCGCCAGGGTCATCAGGCCGCGTACGCGCAAGGTGTCGAAACCACGCAACGCATCGAGAAAGGCAGGCAACTCATGGGGTGAAAGGCCGTATTTGCTCTCTTCTTGCGCCGTCTTCACTTGCACCAGCACGTCAATCGCACGCCCTTCCAGTTGCAGGCGCCGGTGTAGCGCGTCGGCCAGCTCAAGCCGATCTAGCGACTGCACTTCGCTCGCCAATCGCGCCACATCCTTGACCTTATTCGTCTGCAGGTGGCCGATCACGACCCAGTCGATGCCGCAATCGGCCAGCGGACCGGATTTGTCGCGAATCTCCTGCACTTTGTTCTCACCGAAGCGGCGCAGGCCCATTGCCGCTGCGGCGCGGATCAGTTCCGGACCAAATGTCTTGCGGACCGGCAGTCTGGATACCTCGCCAGGGTCCCGGCCTGCCGC
>JBARCX010000081.1:0-8740 GCA_049794535.1 Rhodanobacter sp. | reverse complement strand
GCTGTCGCTTGGCACGTTGCTCGCGACAGCCATTATCGGCGTAGGTATGGCCCTCGGCCTTCTACAACCTATTGCGAGCGGCCACCTTTTCGGCTTTGACGCCTATGCCATCGTGAAAGGTGGCATTGCCCTTTTCATTCTTCTCCCCGTCGCACGCGTGGTGCTGATGCTGGCCATCTTCCTACACGAGCGGGACTACACCTACGCGGCGATAGCGACCCTTGTTCTGGTGATCATCGCGGCAGGCGTCATCGCAGGATGATGAGCATTGAGCAAGATCTAACTACACCAGCCGATCGCAGAGATGGCCGTCCGCGATAATCGTTTCCCCTAGGGCCCGAAAGTGTCCGCGCCAAAAAACGACGGCTTCTTGCGCAGCATCCTGGTCATCCACGCAATCGATCTCGAAAATATCGATGTCGCGCAAGTTGGCGCTGTTATGCCACCTACGTAATGCGTCATCGGTGGAGTGTCGCAAGCGCTTTAGCAGCTCTCGCTTGTGATCCGTCAGATCGTCAGCGAGATAGTCGACGAACAAACAAAGATTATGGCCGTCGCATACACCATAGATGTGATAGCACGTGGCGATTGCTGGTGACATGAGAACGGCGTTCATATATTTGCTCCTTTCGATTATGCCAAGCGACCGCTAATAGCCAGCGTGAAAGTAACCATTGCGCTGGACAGTGTTTAACCGTACAAAACCAAACGTCTGGTTCATGTCAAAGAATCGTCTAAAGAGTAAATCGCATTTTTTTACGGCTTAGTATTCGAAAGTAGCGATCAGTACTTAATTTGCAGAATGCAAATCCGCTACACCCGTAGCACAGGCAATGCCTGAAGTGGACCGCTGAAGACTTTGACTGAGCCGCGAGGAGCCCGATATCTCGTGTTGGGCAGCACTTTCCAACTAACCCCGCTTAGTGACATATGATCGAGCCATCACGCTGCTTATTTGAACGAAGAGAAAATTCGCACCCAACGACCTAACTCAACGGCAACCAACAAGGGAGTTCCTATGCGCTCGATTCTGATTCCAGGATGTTTTGCCTTGCTTGTTATCGTCACTATGCTCGTTCAAGCACCGCCGGCTGCTGCCGCTCCCGCAAATCAGGGTCAGCCCACGAGTACCGCATCACATCTCTCCGGCAGTCTGGCGAATATCCAGAAAACGGGAACGCTGCGAGTAGGCGTGACCACCAACGCGCCCTGGGTCATGCGTGACAAGAACGGGCAATGGATTGGGCTGGAAATCGATCTGGTCCGGCAGTTAGCACAAGACATGAAATGGAAGATCGAGTTGGTCCCAACATCCTGGGACAAAGGGAGCGACGAGCTGCGCGAGGGTCACTTCGACATTCTGGCTTCGGGCCTGAGCATTACGCCCCAGCGCGCCCTGCGACTTAAATTCAGCCACCCCTATGGTGATTTTGCGCTGGGCTTGGTAGTCAACCGCAAATCGATGGGCAATGACGATTTGCTGGCTGTACAGACCACAGGCAAGCACAAGATCGGGGTGCTCTCCGAAACCATTACCGCAGCGACGGCAAAAGCCTATCTCGGAGATAGCACTGTGGTGGAGGTCAATGACGAGCACCAAGCCATTGACGACCTTCGCGATGGAAAGCTGGATGGCTATGTAGGCGAAGAACCTCTACCCACCGCACTCGCACAAACCTACCCGGATCAATTACGCACTATGGAAGTGAAGACCTATGGCAGGACAGCGCATGGGTTTGCCGTACGCCGGGATGATCAAGACCTGCTCGACGTGATCAATGCATGGCTGGTTTATCAGGAGGCCTCAGGCTGGATCCAATCACGTAATGACTTCTGGATACACAGCCCCGACTGGGTTCAACTGATGTGATCTACCCGTCATCGTGCGCACGTCTCGGATAACGGTGACGTGCGCGCATGACTTCATTACCTGCGGGCCTGATTACCGGCGACCCAAACGTCGCAAGACTTTGGCAAATAGCGCCTCGCACTCAGGTATGTGCATCAGATAGGTCAAAGCAAAATAGGTGATGCCGTAGATCCCGAGCACGTAGATGGCGGTGATGATCGGCCCGTAGCCTGGCACCAGGTATTCAATCGCGCATGCTACCAACGCCGCCAGGCAGGCTGCCGACCAAAGCTTGGCCATGGTCGACACGGAAACGCCGGTACGACCTAGTGTGCGATTCATCTTCCGCCGGAGTAGATGGAACTCTACCCAGCCGGCGATACCCGCGGATGCCGTGAGGCCAGCGGTGCCCCACTGCGGGGATATCCCCAGCATGCCAGGCAGAAGCAGTGCGCTGGCCAAACCCAATGCCGCAGTGACAACGAGGCGCACCAAGGCAAAACGCAATGGCGTGCGTGTATCCCGCAAGGCGTAGTAGGTCGATGAATACAGACGGCCAAACGTCGAAGCGAGCAGCCCCACACCCGAGCCCGCAATAATCGCCCACACGTAGAGAGAATCCTTCCGCGTGAATTCGCCCGATTGGTAGAGCGCGGCAACCAGCACATTGCCCAATGCGAAAAACGCCATCGCAGAAGGAACGATAAAGAACGCAATGCGCTCCAATCCATCGTTCAATCGTGCCGACAGACTCGTCGCCGTGGCGGCATCGAGCCCACGCAAACCTGCCTCTGTCCCCTGTCCCGCCATCCGCGACAACGTAGGCAGTTCCGCTGCCGATATCGCCATACCAAACAGGCTGATCGGCAACATATTGATCGAGGCCGCCGTGGTCATCGCAGCCATCGCGCCCCTGCCGAGCAGCGTCGAAATCGCCTGATCCACAAAGGCACTGATCTGGACGACGCCTCGCCCCACCGCTACCGCCATAAAACTTCCGAGGACTTGCCGCACGTGAATGCTTTGCACGTCGAAACGAAGCTTCATCCCGGGCACTAGCTTCAACACGGGACCGAGCTGGATCAAAAACTGAAGCACACAACCCAGCACGGTGCCCCACGCCAGATACACAATCAATGTCTCGGAAGCCACGTTCCTGAAGACCAGGAGCGTCACGATCATCGATAGGTTCCACACCACCGGCGCGGCATACGACAAAAAGAACTTGTGGTGGCTGTTGAGAATGCCCAGGCACCACGCCGACCAGACCAGGATCCCGGTACCCGGGAAAAGTATCCTCACAATCAGTATCGTCATCTCACGCTTTTCGCCCGAATAACCCGGTGCGATCAGCCAAAGAAGATAGGGCGTAGCCACGATGCCCAAGGCAACGATCAAGGAGATGCCCACCGCGAGAATCGCCGCTATCGCCCCAGCCAGTCGGCTGGCCTCTTCGCGTTTATCCTGGGCGAGCAGCCGCGCGTACACGGGGATAAAGGACGCCGAGAGCACGCCCTCGCCAAACAGGTTCTGCAGGAAATTAGGCACGCGAAGCGCCGAACTGAAGATGTCCGCAGCGTCCGACAAACCGAAGTAATGCGAAAACACCCGCTGGCGCACCAAGCCGAATATACGGCTACAGAGGATGCCCGCCCCCACCAATACGGCGTGCCTTCGACCTGCCTCCCGCGTCATACCTGTCCTTTCCTGCAAAACGGGTAGCGTAACATCGCCGCAACAACCCACCTCGACTGGGTCGTTACTGCCAGGAATCTGCCACGCCTTGGCCACCCTGGGGGCGCGAACCGCTCTACCCGCTCCATCATTCGCCTCACCCTTCGCCTTCGAACCTTCGATTTCGTCACACCGTGACGACCCCCGGGGATGCTGTCATCGTGCGGTCGCGCCGCAGCAACCAAATCAGGCGATGTTCGTGCACTTCAATCATGGTCCTGCACGGCGCAGGGGGAGTCGACGTATGCACACTAAGAAGCACGGATTTAGGTTGGCCACGGCCATATTGGCCGCGTATGTTTCCGCCGCCCTCTTCGGGGCATCGGCATTTGCACAAACCAGCAGCAACCTGATCGTCGGTGGCGATGCTGAAGCAGGCACGTGCAGCAGCGACTGGTCAGCCGTTAACACGGTACCTGGGTGGACTGTCACCCAGGGCAACCCGTCCACCGTGTGCTACGCCATCGGCACCTTCACCACACCGACGACAGGCTCGGGCGGCCAGGCCTTCATCTCCGATGGCCCCTATGGCGATTCGGCACTCTCGCAAAGCGTGAATGTATCCAGCGCAGCCAGCGCGATTGACGCCGGTGGTGTCACCTTCAATCTCTCCGGCTGGCTCGGCGGCTACGGCGCTTACAACGCTCAGGCGGTGGTGACTGCAACCTTCCTCGATGCGAACGGCCTGCCGCTGGGCACACCTGCGCAGCTGGCCGGCGTCAACGCATCGGCACGTGGCAGCCAGACCGGATTCCTGGCTCGCTCGGCCACCGGCAACGTGCCAACGGGTACACGCTCGGTCTCGGTGCTGCTGCAATTTACCGACACCTCCGCGAGCTACAACATCGGCTACGCCGACAATCTGTCGTTGACCCTGTCCACACCGGTCACCGTAGCCACGCTGCAGCCACCGGTATCGACCGTGCCCACGTTCGATCACGTGTTCATCGTGATGATGGAAAACACCAACTACTCGCAAGTCATCGGCGACACCACCGATGCCCCCTTCATGAATTCGCTGCTTAGCCAGGGCACCTCGCTCGCCAACTACAGCGGCGTGTACCACCCCAGCGATGAGAACTACCTCTCCATCGCCGGCGGCAATACCTTCGTCAAGGGCGCGATCTACTACCCCAACATCAAAGTCACCGCGAGCAACATCGCTGATGAGGTCGAAGCGAAAAACCTGACCTGGAAGGCTTACGAGCAAGGTATGGGCACGCCCTGCAACACCAGCAATAACAACGACAGCTACTACGAACCCGACGACGCACCGCTATTCAACTTTACCGACGTCGCCACCAATCCCACGCGTTGCGCAGCACACTTGTTCGACACCAGTCAGCTCACCACCGATCTGCAATCGGCCAGCACCACACCCAACTTCTCGTGGCTCGCTGCCGACGACTACAACGATGGCGAAGCATCC
The DNA here is from genome assembly GCA_049794535.1 of Rhodanobacter sp. Classification (GTDB taxonomy): domain Bacteria; phylum Pseudomonadota; class Gammaproteobacteria; order Xanthomonadales; family Rhodanobacteraceae; genus JBARCX01. Next base: position 3,728 of record JBARCX010000081.1, on the reverse strand, counting down.
GGCAACGGCTCGTCGAAAAGCCTGCAGGTACAGGACGCCTGGCTCAAGCAGACATTGCAGCCCATCTTCAATTCACCGGCATGGACCAACCAGCGTTCGCTGCTCGTCCTTACGTGGGACGAATCCGATGATCCGCTGGCGCTAGCCTCCGAAGGCAATCACATCGCCACCATCCTGGTGGGCTCGCAAGGCTTAGTGCGGGCCGGTGCGGTCAGCAATGTGAGCTACAACCACTACAGCACCGGGCGCACCATCGAAAACGCGCTGGGCCTGCCGCCCATGACCGGCAACGACCAGTACGCACAGCCCATCAACGACGCCTTCACCGCCACAACAGCGATCACGACGCCAACCCTCTCCAGCACCATGCCCAGCGTCACCGCTGGCACCTATGTGCATTACAGCTACGCGACGCCGGTAGCGCAGCTCAATAGCGAGAACTGGATCGGTATCTATGCGGCCGGCAACAGCCCCGGAAACGGCTCATCCGCAGCCTGGCAGTACGCGCCAGCTGGTGCAGGCACTGTCACCTTCGACACCACCAGCCTGGCACCCGGCACGTATACGGTGTGGTACAGCTACGACAATGGATACACGGTGCTTGCGGGGCCGGTAAGCCTTACGGTGGCGAGTCCGTAAGGGCCCGCGTTTTTTGCTGTTTGTTTTGATTTTGGCTCTTACACAAAGTGCGCGCAGGAAGCGCGCTGCTTTTCCCGGGGCCCCTATGACGCGGCGGGTGGGTGGAGGAAAGCTCGCAGAGTGGCCGGCAGGACGCCGGCCAGTTTTTCGCCAGGGCAGGAAGCCCTGTCGAAAAACCCCGTAACCCACCCGCGCACCTGTAGGGCAGGATGCCCGGAAGGCGCGCCATCGGGGTGCCCTTTTCTCTTGGTTACTTCTCTTTTGGGCATACAAAAGAGAAGTGACTCGGCCTCCGGCAGGAGGTCGAAAGCCCGCTGCAGGCGAACCCGCTGGCGATAACGCGACAACCAGGCTACGACGCCACTGGATCCCTGCCTACGCAGGGACGACGAGCAAAATGGCCACGTTGCCAATCACCCAATCCCCCTCACGCCGGCAAACTATCATCCGCCGCCACAAAACCACCCGTCTGCCGCTGCCACAAGCGCGCATACAACCCACCATGCGCAATCAACTCCGCATGTGTGCCGGTCTCGACAACGTGCCCCTTATCCAACACCACCAGGCGATCCATCCGCGCGATGGTGGATAAGCGATGCGCAATCGCGATCACCGTCTTGCCCTGCATCAGCAAATCGAGACTGTCTTGAATCGCCGCTTCGGCTTCTGAATCCAACGCCGAGGTCGCTTCATCCAGCACCAGGATTGGCGCATCTTTAAGCAGCACGCGCGCGATCGCGATACGTTGCCGCTGGCCACCGGAAAGCTTCACGCCACGCTCGCCGACCAATGCGTCATAGCCACGACGGCCTTCGCCATCATTGAGCTGCGGAATGAACTCGTCCGCACGCGCCTTACGCACCGCTTCGAAAATCTGCACCTCACTGGCATCCGGCCGGCCGTACAACAGATTCTCGCGAATCGAGCGATGCAGTAGCGACGTATCCTGGGTCACCACACCAATCTGCGAACGCAGGCTTTCCTGCGTCACCTGTGCGATGTCCTGGCCATCGATCAGGATGCGCCCGCCCTCCAGGTCGTATAGCCGAAGCAGCACGTTCACCAGTGTGGACTTACCCGCACCCGACGGCCCAACCACGCCGATCTTTTCGCCCGCACGCACGTTGAGATCCAGCCCCGCGATCACCCCGCCCTGCTTGCCGTAATGAAAGTGGATGTCTTCGAAGTGCACCGCACCGTTGATCACTTCCAGCGGCATCGCACCTTCGCGATCCTGCACGGCGCGTGGCTGCGAGATGGTGGTGATGCCATCCTGCACCGTACCCACGTTCTCGAAGATGCCGTTGACTACCCACATGATCCAGCCGGACATGTTGTTGATGCGGATCACCAGCCCGGTCGACAGAGCGATCGCGCCCACGGTCACCCGTCCCTCGCTCCACAGCCAGATCGCCAGCGCCGAGGTACCCACAATCAGGAAGCCATTGAGCGTGATGATGCTGGCATCCATCGCGGTGGTGAGCCGGGTCATTTGGCGCATGCGATGAATCTGCTCACCCATCGCATCAGCCACGTAGGCCTCTTCGCGACGGGTATGTGCGAACAGCTTGAGCGTGAGGATGTTGCTGTAACCGTCAACGATGCGCCCCATCAATTTGGAGCGTGCTTCCGACTGCCGCCAGGAACGCTCTTTGGTGCGGGGCACGAAATACGCCAGCGTGCTGACATAGGCAAATAGCCATAGCACGAGCGGTGCGGCCAACCAGAAATCCGCCTTGGCGAACATCACGATGGCGCTACCGGTGTAGATCGCTACGTACCAGACCGCATCGATGATCTGCACTGCCGACTCACGCAGCGACGATGCGGTCTGCATGATGCGATTCGCAATGCGGCCGGCGAAATCGTTCTGGAAGAAGCCCAGGCTCTGGCGCACCACGTAGCGATGATTTTGCCAGCGGATGCGGCTGGTCAGGTTTGGCGCAATCGCCTGGTTTAACAGCAGATCATGCAACCCACTCAATACCGGCCTTGCCACCAACGCGACAACCCCCATCCATAGCAACTCATTGCCGTGTTGATGGAAGAAGTCCGGCGCCGGCACGCCTTTGGCCATATCGACAATGCTGCCGATAAAACCGAACAGCGACACCTCCACGATCGCCACGCCAAAGCCCACCACTATGGTCGCCGCAAACACCGGCCACACCTGGCGTAGATAGAACACATAGAACCGCCACACCGATTGCGGCGGCATGGCATCGACCGGCTCCTTGAAGGCGTCGATCAGGGATTCAAACCAGCGAAAGATCATGGGTCTTCCATGGATGCGATGGGGCCAAGCTTCAAGCCTCACTGGGTTGTAAGGCTGCTGTAGGGTTCGCCCCAGCCTGAACGCCAACGGCTGCCGAACCTATCAGGAGCACGCATAGTAATTGACCGCCCGCAGTGGCGCTCCGATCATGCGCGGATGCCTATTCTGCTCCGCTCCCTACTTATTCTTCTGCTCGCCATCGGCAGCAGCACCCTGTATGCCCAGGACACAAGCCAGCCTGCGCCCGCCGCCTCCACGCAAACACCCGCGCAGGCCCTAAGCAGCCTAGGCACCGAACTCGACAACATCCGCACCACGATGAGCGGCAAGACCATCGACGTGCCGCTGCCCGATCTGCGCAACCAGGCGTTGGACGTGCAGCAGCAAGCCGATCAGCTGGACAGTGTTCTGAGCCCGCAGATGGACAGCCTGAAGGCACGACTGACCGTGCTTGGCCCAGCCCCGGAGAAAGGCGCACCAGCCGAAACGCCGGAGATGGCGGCGCAACGCCGCCTACTCAACAAGGCCCAGACCGCCCTGGATGGACAGATCAAGCAAGCGCAGCTGCTCAGCAAGGAAGGCGTGCAACTCGCCGCACAAATCGCCGGCCTGCGCCGCGAAAAGTTTCAGTCCGATCTCGGCACGCGCACCAGTACGCCGTTCAGTCGCGCCTTCTGGAACGATCTCGCGCACGCCCTGCCCGATGACATATCGCGGCTAAAGCAATTGAATGCGCGCGTGCTCGATGCCTGCAGCGACGCCTGGCAACCGGCCAATCGTTTGCCGCTGATCATGTGCCTGCTCGGGGCTTTGT
>JBARCX010000080.1:0-5857 GCA_049794535.1 Rhodanobacter sp. | reverse complement strand
CCTCCACTTCGTGCAGCGCGGATTTGGTGGTCTGGGTTAGGTCGAAGATCGGCGTCATCTTCACATCGGCCGGCAGCATATAGCCGAGCGACGGCAGCGTGTCGCGGATGGTCTGCACGACCTGCACCGAGTTGGCCTCCGGGCGCTTGCTGATCTGCATCGAGACCGCGCGCTGGCCGTTGAACCATGCCGCCTGATATTGATCGTCCTGCCCGCTGGTGATGGTGGCCACGTCTGACAGCCGCACCGGGATGTCTTTGTTGCTGGCGATCACCAGCGAAGCGAAGTCCTGCGGCGTATGCAAGGCATCGTTAGCAGTGACGGTCATCTGCGAAATGCCATCGTTCAGCGTGCCCTGCGGCGAAGTTACATTGGCGGCGCGCAGTGCATTGGCCACGTCATTGGCGGTAAGGCTTTTGGCTGCCAGCGATGCATTGTTCAGGGCGATGCGAACGGCATGCGGTGCGCCGCCGAATACCTGCACCTGCGCTACGCCGGGAATCTGCGCCATCGCTGGTTTCAGCAAGGTATCGGTGAGGTCATAGAGCTTGTCCGGTGGCAAGCTGGTCGACGTTAGCGAAATCAGCAGGATCGGAATCTGCGACGTATCGAATTTGAAATATTGCGGCGGCGCGGGCATGTTCGATGGCAGATCCGCTGCTGCCGCGTTGATCGCGGCCTGCACGTCGCGGGCGGCCTTGTCGGCACTCCGGCCAAAATCGAACAGGATCTGGATCTGCGTACCGCCGTCATTGGTATCCGAGGTCATCTCCTGGATGCCAGGGATGCGGCCGAGTTGGCGCTCCAGCGGCGCGGTTATCGTCGACGCCATGGTCTCCGCATTCGCGCCGGGCATCTGCGCAATAACCACCACGCCTGGGAAATCCAGCGACGGCAGTGCCGCGACACCGAGCAGAAGATAGGCGCAAAAACCGGCAATGATCAGCCCTATCCCCAGCAATGAGGTTCCGACCGGGCGGCGGATCATGGGCGCAAAAAGGTTCAAGCGTGCACTCCGATTATGGTGTTAGTCACGCGCACACCAGCACGGCACGGAACAGGGTCGTGCAAACATATGCACAGGCACTTTATGCCTGTATCGGTGCCGTCCGCGAATGTGCCTTAAGTCCGGCCCTGCCGAAAGGCATGGGGCGGGCTAGGTAGGTTGGGGTGAGCTTGCGAACCCCAACGTCAACGTGCCTTCGCGTTGGGTATCCCCCGGATCAAGTCCGGGATCCACCCAGCCAACCGTCTAAACGCTCTCAAAGGCCGGCTGCGCTTTCAGACGTCGTTTTTCCGCGCGACGGGCGAGACGCGCAGCTTTGCGAATCTTGCGATCGTAATTCCACAAGTAGATCGCAGGGGTGCTAAGCAGCGTTAACAACTGCGACACCAGTAGACCGCCGACGATGGCGATACCTAGCGGCTGGCGCATTTCCGAGCCCACGCCGAAGCCGACAGCCAGCGGCAGCGCGGCGCCCATCGCGACCAGGGTGGTCATGGTGATCGGACGGAAGCGCACCAGTGCCGCCTCACGAATCGCCTCGGGCGCTGACAATCCGCGCTCACGTTGTGCGACCAGCGCAAAGTCGACCATCAAAATGGCATTTTTCTTGACGATGCCGATCAGCATCAGAATCGCGATGATGACCATGAGCGAAAGCGGCGTGTGAGTTACCAGCATCGCCAGGAAGGCACCCATGCCGGCGGCCGGCAAGGTGGACAGGATGGTCAGCGGATGGCCCAGGCTCTCATAGAGAATGCCGAGCACGATGTACATCGCGACAATCGACGCCAGCAACAGGATGCCGCCATTGGATTGCGCCTGCTGGAACTGCTGATTGCTACCCGTGAAATCCACCCGGATACCGTCCGGCAAATGAATCGCTCGCGCCGCCTGGTTGACCAGATCGATACCCTTGTCCTGCGCCACACCCGGGGCAAGGTTGTAATTTATTGTGGCCACTTCCTGCTGGTCGTGATGTCGAACGCGTGCGGGGGTGATGTCCGGTTCGATGGTCGCCAATGCGGACAAGGGAATCATCTGTCCCTGAGTGTTGCGCACATAAAGATTGAGCAGTGACTCCGGACTCAATGACAGCGCGCTGGACGAGGTCAGCACCACGCGATATTGGTTGATATCGGAATAGATCACCGATACCTGGTTCTGACCGAATGAATTTTGCAGCACCGAATCGATATCGCCGATGTTCACGTGCAGGCGACCCGCGCTCTGGCGATTCACCTTGAGCTGTTGCTGCTTGCCGACCAGGTCGAAGTTACTGCTGACGTCGCGCAGATCGGAAATGGTGCGCATCTGGCGCACCATCTGTAGCGTCAACGGTTGCAGGTTTTCGCCACCGTTGCTGTCGACCAGCTGGAATTCGTACTGCCCGCTGTTATCGCCACTGCCACCACCGCCGAGGAACTGCACCGGACTGATGTACACCTTCACGCTGGGTTGCGGGTCGAACTTCTTGTCGAGTCGCTCCATCACCTTCTTGATGTCTTCGCGGCGCTCGTTCGGGCCATCACCTCGTGGTTTCAGGTCAACGAACATCGTGGCGCTGTTACCTACGGCAGCACCATTGCCGCCGTTGTTGCCGCCGAGCATGGTGAGTACGTCACGCGTGGCTGGGTCGGCCTGCATGATCTTGTCTACTTGTTGTGCCCGTGTAGCTAAGAGTGTGGGCGAGATATTCGCATCAGCACGGATCTCGACTTGCAGTTGCCCCGTGTCCTCATCCGGCATGAAGGTGCCACCCGCGGTCTGGACCACGGCATAACCCAGCGCGGCGGTAAGAACGAGTAGCGTCAGCGGCTGCCAGCGCATCACCCGGCGATGGCGCATCGCCCAGTCCAGTGCCTGCTCGTAATAGTGATGCAAGCCGCGATCGAAACGTTCCAGCGCGAGTTCCAGGCGCGAGGGCGGTTTTGCCGAGGCGGTGTCCGGTGTGAGGTAACGGCCGCACAACGCAGGGGTAAGCGTCAGCGAGACGATGGCCGAGATCACGATCGCCGCCGTCAGCGTCATCGAGAATTCGCGCAGCAGCATGACCAGCATGTTGTTGCCGAACAACAGCGGTGCAAATACGGCGACTAGCGACAAGGTGATCGAGACCACTGTAAAGCCAATTTCACGTACGCCGAGCAGTGCGGCTTGCAACGGTGGTTCACCATGTTCCATGTGGCGCACGATGTTTTCGATCACCACGATCGCATCGTCCACCACAAAGCCGATGCACAGCACCAGCGCCACCAGTGACAAGGTGTTCAAGGTATAGCCGAGTGCCCACATCACCACGAACGCGCCCGCCAGCGATAGCGGCACGCTGAGTGCGGCGATCAGTGTGGGGCGCAATTTGCGCAAGAACACCAGCATCACCAGCGCCACCATCACCATGCTGATCATCAGCGCCACTTCCACTTCGTGCAGGGCCGACTTGGTGGTTTGGGTGAGATCGAGGATGGGCGTTATCTGGACATCCGCCGGCAACCATTGCCGCAGCTCGGGAAGTTTTGCGCGAATTGCTTCAGCCGTGGCTACTGAATTTGCTTCAGGCCGCTTGTTGATCTGCATAGCGACCGCGCGCTTACCGTTGAACCACGCCGCCTGGTACTGATCCTGCGGCCCACTGGTTACCTTGGCCACATCGGACAAGCGCACCGGGATGCCGTTCTTGCTGGAGATCACCAGGTCGGCAAACTCCTGCGGCGTGTGCAGCGAATCGTTGGCGGTGACCGTCATCTGCGACTTGCCGTCGCTCAACGTACCCTGCGGCGAGGTGACGTTGGCGGCACGTAGTGCATTGCTGATGTCGTTGGCGGTCAATCCCTTGGCAGCCAACGCCGCGGTATTCAGCTCCACCCGAACCGCATGCGCGGTACCGCCGAACACCTGCACCTGCGCTACCCCGGGGATCTGCGCCACCGCGGGGCTCAACAAGGTATCGGTGAGGTCGTACAGCTTGTCTGGCGGCAGGCTGCTCGACGTGAGCGAAACCAGCATCACCGGAATCTGCGAGGTGTCGAACTTGAAGTACTGCGGTGGGCTGGGCATTCCCGTTGGCAGATCGGGAGCCGCCGCGTTGATGGCAGCCTGCACATCGTCGGCGGCTTTATCCACGTTGCGACCGAAGTCGAAGCGCACCATCACGGTGGCACTGCCTTCAACGGCATTGCCGTACATCTCCTGCACACCGGGAATGCGTCCCAGATGACGCTCCAGCGGCGCCAGCACCGTGCTGGCCATGGTCTGCGCGCTGGCGCCTGGCTGGCTGGCGGAAACGAACAGCCCAGGGAAATCCACGGTGGGCAGTGCGGCCACACCGAGCAGCATGTAAGCCCACAGCCCGGCCAATGTCAGTCCAATGGCCAGTAATGCCGTGCCGATCGGGCGGCGGATCAGCGGCGCAAAGATATTCATGGGCAGGTACCCCATGAGGCGTCGCTGATCGTGAGTAGGCCGGGCGCACAAAGCACCGGTGCGACGAATGGCGCGCCGTAGAACGAGGGCATGATCATTCCGACTTTATGCCTGCTGAGGCACCCGTTGCGAATGTGCCTGAAGTCTGGCCCTGCCGATTGGCAGGGGGAAACGCCCCTGCACATCACGTCCCTGTCCATGAAGCCCCCTCGATTTGTGCGCCTGATCTTAGAGCCTGTTCGGGATCTTTGCGTGACCGCCCACGCAGTGATTTGCCCCAGCGTGGCGGCGTGGGCCACACGGAGACATTGAACAGGCTCTTAAGGGGCATGCCGCTTTAAAGCGACTAACGAGATCCGCCGAACGTCATGTAACCGGTAACCCGAATTGACAGGACAGGAGAGGTTGCACCAGCATCAAACGCGCAGGGTCATGGAGAGTCACGCAAGGAGTGCGAAGCAATGAGCACCGGCAAGCTGTTTTTTGCGTTGGCGTTGCTGTTGGTGGTTTTAGCGGTAGGCGGGTTCCTCGCCCGCTATCTCGTGCTGCTCTTGCTCGGCCTGCACCACCAGCCATTGGCCTGGAACACGTGGTGGCAGTATGTCCAGGCGATGGATCTGTCGCCGTTCGCGCCCTACGTCATGCGGATCAAACTGGCCGGTGCCATTGGCTTCGGTCTACCGCTGCTGGCCTCGGTCGGCTTGTTGATTCCACTGTTTCGATCCCGGCCCGAATCGCTGCACGGCGATGCTCGCGTCACCGCATTTGCCGATCTGAAAAAGCCGGGCTGCTCACACAGACCCCGCAAAGCATCCTCATCGGCAAGTACCAAGGCCACTACCGATGGCTGGGCGGTGCGTAGCACGCCATCACCATCAGTCCCACGCGTTCAGGCAAACCACCAGTAAGGAGGCGCTATGACGGACCCGCAAGACAAGCCGGAAGGCGTTGATGCACATCACGGGGAAGGTGCACGCGCCTCGTCGTTGATCCCGGTGCACAAACTGTCCACGCCCGATCCGTTGTATGACCTGCAACTGCTACGGGACCTAGCGATCATCAACGAACGCACGGTGCGCGAACTGGGGCCGATGCCGCCCGGTGGGCTGCCGGTGATCCCCAAGCGCAAGCCAAAATCATGGCGGCACGATGTGCCAGCCGTGCTCGTAAATCAGGAAAGTGTGGAGGATGAAGCGATGAAGCTAAGTCACGTGGCGATGGCAGCGGCCTTGAGTGTGGCGACAGTCGGAAGCTTGCCGGCGCACGGGAGTGATAGTGCTCCGACCGAAACTAAAGCCGCCATGTCAGCCCACTACATCACACCCTCACCAGGCCATGAGCCCGATTGGCCGAAGTCAGGCATTGCCGAGCGTGAGCTTGGCGATGGGTACAACACATATCCGCAAAACATGTTCGTTGAATACACGAAAG
>JBARCX010000079.1:0-12213 GCA_049794535.1 Rhodanobacter sp. | reverse complement strand
AATGCTCAACTCATGACTGAGCGAACCTTGCTCGAACGCTGGGCAGATGAGGTGTGGCTCGCCATGGAGTGGCAACAGCAGTGCGACCAATCGCTCGGTAGCTCCCCAGGGGATGCCCGCGAAATAGCGCAGGGAACTACCGGCGGTGATCAGCAACGCATCGTCGCCGCGTTGGCGCATCAGTCGCCGCGCTTGCTCCAAGCGTTGCTCGTATTCCTTGGCGTGAATCGGTGCGGCTGGTTGTGCCCATGGCTGCAACGCAGCGTGCGCCTCCGCCGGACTAAGGCCGCCGATTTGCTGCTGACGTGATGTGGTTGTGCTCATGCCGAGGCTCCGATATCGCCATCGCTCCAACGTCCATCGATCAAACGCTGCACGCCGCCCGGGTTGCGATCGCGCAGCTCCACCGGCAGTAATGCTTCGGGTACACCGTCATAACTATGCAGTGCACTGAAGCGATGGATTGCCGCCGGCATACCCACCGCGGTAAAACCCGGATGGCTGGTACTGGGGTAGGGGCCGCCGTGATTCATCGCCGGGCTGACGGCGACGCCGGTGGGCATCTTGTTGGCAATCAATCGGCCGACCTTGCTGCGCAGTGGCGATGCGACGACCTGCCATGCGGCATCGTCGCTGCCGTCAGCGGCGCGATAGATGGTCCCGGTGAGATTGCCTTCGAATGCGGCCGCGAGTGTGGCCATATCCGCTGGGTTTTCAGCGCGAACGATCAGGCTGACCGGCCCAAAGGCTTCAGTCTGCAAGGCTTCGGTCTGGGCGAGGAAGCGCGTGCTATCTACACTCAGCAAGCTGGGCCGATAGTGATAACCCTCGCCGTCGCCTGCGTTGCCACCGGCCAATAGTTCAGCACCTGCCGCAAGCAAGGTAGTGACGGCGCGCACTAGGTTGTCTTGCACGCCGCGCGAGAACAATACCTTCGGTGTAGCACTGGCGAAGTGCGCGGTGGCGGCGGCGACAAACGCATCGCCTTGTTCACCTTTAGGCACGATCACCAAGCCCGGATTGGTGCAGAACTGGCCACTGCCCATGGTGCACGAAGTGAAGAATTCTTGTGCCAATGCTTCACCGCGTTCGGCCAGTACGCCAGGTAACAGGAATACCGGATTGACGCTGGAGAGCTCGGCGTAAATCGGCACACCAGCTTTGTCGGCGGCAGCCTTGAGCGCCAATCCACCCACACGACTGCCGGTGAAACCAATCGCACCGAGTCGCGTGTCACCGGCAAGCTTGAGACCCAACGCATTGTCGAAGTGATAGAGCAGCTGGACTGCCGCCGTCGGCAAGCCTGCGGCGATCAATGCGGCATGCGCCAATTGCGCTAATCGCTGACTGGTTGCCGGATGCGAGGGGTGCGCCTTAGCGATCACCGGATTGCGTGCGGCGATGGCCGATGCGAAGTCGCTACCAGCGATAGCGTTGAAGGCGAACGGAAAGTTATTCGGACCGAACACCAGCACCGGTTTGTTGAGCGGTGCGCGATGGGCACGCAGTCCGCCCTGGGTGTCGATCACCGGATCGGTCCATGCATAACTGCGCACAGCTTTCGCCGCCTGACGCAATTGGCCACTGGTACGCGGAAGCTCCACCGAGCGCAAACGCGGCTCGATGGGCAACGCGGTTTCTGCATGTGCTAGCGCAACGAGTGCATCGGCATCGGCTTCGATCGCTGCGGCATACGCTTCGAGGAAATCGGCGATGCACGAAGCCGGAGCTGCGCTCAATGCGTCGGCGACGGCTACCGCAGCCGACACGGCGGATTCGAGATCTGCCGCGCCACTGATCGGAAACGCCGGACCGATGGCTGCGGCGTGGCTGGGATCTTCAGCGTGGAAGCTGCCTTGCGGATCGAGCGAGGCGCGCCAACTTCCCCCGATCAGCACATGTTCAAGCATGCTCACTTCCGGCGTAGTCATTTCAAATGCTCGGTTGGGTGGCAATGGCATGATCGATCACCTTCAACGCGTACTCGCGCTCAGCACCCACCACGCGCAGTCGCGGTGCACGGACTTGCTCGCTGCCCATGCCGACCTTTTCCTGCACCAGTTTGATCAGCTGCACAAAGGTTGGCACGGTGTCCAGGCGCAGCAGCGGAAGGAACCATGCGTAAAGCGACTCGGCTGCTTTGGGGCCACCATCGCGGGCCAGTTCGAACAGCTTCACCGATTCCTTCGGATAGGCATTGACCAAGCCAGCGATCCAGCCCACCGCACCCATGCTGACGCCTTCGACGATGGCGTCGTCCATACCCACCAGCAATTGCAACCGATCACCGAGCAGCACACGGATGCCCGCGAAGCGGCGCACATCGCCGGAGGATTCCTTCACCGCCTGCAGGTTGGGGAATTCGGCAGCAAGTTCAGCCATGTGTGCCGGGCTGAAATCGGTCTTGTAGGCAACGGGGTTGTTGTAGAGCATGCAGGGCAGGTCGGTGGCTGCGATCACGGCGCGCACATGCGCACCCATTTCGCGCCAATCGGTGGAGTACACGTAGGGCGGAAGCACCATCAATCCGCTGCAACCGATGGCCTTGGCTTCCTTCGCCAGACGCACGGCTTCGTCGGTGGAGAGCGCGGCGATGCCGGGGATCACCGGCGCGCGGCCATCCAACGCTTTGACGAGCGTGCGCAGGATCTCAAGCTTTTCCTCGAAGCTCAGCGTGGCCGCTTCGCCGAGTGAACCGAGCGGTACGACGCCTTTGCAGCCGGCATCGATCAACTGCTTCACATGGCTGGCAAGAAAGGCGTGATCGACCTTGTTGTCTGCCGTGAAGGGCGTGGTGATGGCGGGAAGAACGCCTTGCCAAAGGGATGCATTGCTCATGGGGGAGGGCCTCGTTAGTTGCTGGAAGAAAGGTCGGGATCGCCCAGCGTGGAAAGCCGGGCGGGAAACAGCGGAGGGCGTTGCCCGCTGCGCGGGAGGTGGCCTAATGAAAGATGGCTAAGTGAGAAATGGCCAAGCTCAGCCAGTGCGCTGCCGCAGATGCGGCCTTGGCAGGCGCCCATGCCACAGCGGGTGGCGAGCTTGGCGCTGCGTGCATCGGCATAGCCTGCGAGTGCTTGCAGTGGTACGTCTTCGCAGCGGCAAATCAGCGTGCCTGGTTCGGCGAGTGTGCGCACGCGCGGATCGAGCGCGAAGTGTTCGCGAAGAGCGTTGGCAAAGGCGCGTGCGTGTTGCTGTTGTCGAAGCAAAGAAGCATGGACCGTTGCGCCGACAGCGGTATGACCGGCGATGGTGCCTTCGATGCGTGCACTGTCACGGCCACCGATACCGCAGAGTTCGCCAACGGCATACACGTTCGTGACACTGGTGCGTTGCAAGGCGTCCACATCGACATACAGGTGCGCGCCTTCCAGCTGCAGTTTGCAGCCGAGCATCTGTGCGAGTTCGACATTGGGTAGCAGGCCGTAGCCGACGGCAAGCTGATCGCATTCCAGTTGCTCGATGCCATGCGGGCCTTGCAGTTCGATGGCGTGCAGGGCGTCTTTGCCCGCGTCTTTACCCAGAGCACGACGCACCACGCTGCCGAAGCGATAGGGCACACCTGCCAGCTCGCTGCGCAGCAGTGCCGCTTGGAATGCTTTGGCCGGCCATCGCCACAACGTGCGTGCGAAACGATTCACTGCTGCTGCACTGGCTTGTTCGTAGATGCCCAGCACGATGGCGCCATGCCGTCGCGCCGTCGCGGCAGCGGCCAGCAACAACGGGCCACTACCGGCGATAACCACGCGACGACCGGCCAGCGGCCAACCTTGCTTGGCCAGTGCCTGCAACCCGCCCGCGCCGGTAACGCCGGGGAGTGTCCAGCCAGGAAAGGGAAGTAGTAGCTCGCGGGCACCTGTCGCCAGAATGAGTGCGCCGTAATCCATGCGACGGGCGTGCCGGGTGTCCTCCAGCAGCAGGCCATCTGGTCCAGCGGCGACTACGTGTGTCTGCGCCAGCCAGGTAACGTTTGGATGGCCAAACACGTGGGTCATGTTGCGTCGTGCATCGCGCGGCCAGCCATGCTGCACATCTTTGCGCCACACCTGACCACCCGCGGTGGCTTGGGCATCGATCAAGCCCACACGTGCGCCTTGTCGGGCGGCGGCATGTGCGGCGGCCAGTCCCGCAGGGCCGGCACCGACGACGACCACGTCGTAGTGCTCAGCCACGGGTAACCACCTGCATGCCTTCGCGCACGGGCACCATGCAGGCGCGCTGCAGGGCCATGCCATCGATCTGCACACGGCACTCGAAGCACACGCCCATGCCGCATAGCGGTGCTCGCCATTCGCCCGTCACGGAACGCCGAAACGGCACGCCTAGCTGAGCCATCGCCGCGGCCACGCTGGCACCGGCAACAACCTCGACCGATTGCCCGTTGATCACGACGCGTGTCATGCAGCCACCCGAGCAGGGTCATAGGGGCGTGCATCAATCGCGGTCGTTCGGCCTAGCAGTTGATCGATCAGCAGTCGTGCGCTGCCTAGCGAGGTGGTAACGCCCAGCCCTTCATGGCCTGCCGCCACCCAGACGTCCGAAAGCTCTGGCACGCGACCGAGATAGGGCAGGCCATCGGCGCTGACCGGACGGAAGCCGGTCCATATGCGTATCGCTTCGAGTTGGCGCAGGCCGGGTAGGTATTGGAACGTTCTTGCCAGCATGCGCTGGACCATCGTCAACGAAACATCCGGTGTCTTGCTGCCGTATTCGCGCGATGAGCCAATCAGAATCTGTCCGGTGGGCCGTGGCTGCACGTTGAACGCAACGCTGCTATCCGCATCGCCATGCGCACTGTCGGCATAGCCGAGCTCCAGCAATTGGTGATGCACGATGCCTGGATGACGATCCGTAATCACCAGATGCCCCTTGCGCGCACGCAATGGCAACTGCGGCAGAAGTTGGGGCAGTGCACAGCCGGTTGCTACCAATACGGGCCCAACGAGGTGCGTGCGATCGGCCAGATGCAGACCGCCTTGCTTGATCTCATTCGCGTAATCGCGATAGAGCACAGCACCACGTGCGACGGCACGATCCACCAGATAACGCGCAACACCCGGTGGATAAACCACCGCTTCACCCGGTACGCGCATGCCGCCGGCCAGGCCAGGCACGAGTGCAGGTTCGAGACGATAGAGTTGTTCGGCGCTGATCTGTTCGGCATGTACGCCGGCAGCGGCCAATCGCGTCAGTTTGTCTGGAATGCGCGCGGCTTCGTGCTCATTGCTGGCCACCCACAAAGTGCCGCAGCGACTGTATTCGGCCTGCGCCACATCGGTAAATGCTTCCCACAGGCCAAGCGAATAATGCGCTAGCGCCAGCTCGGCCGGATCATCGTCCATTGCCACCAGGTGACCCATCGCCGCAGCCGTGGCGCCGCCACCGATGGGGCCGGGTTCGACGATCGCCACCTTCAACCCTTCGGCGCTGGCACAATCCGCGCAGGCGGCACCCACAATGCCAGCACCCACGATGATCAGGTCGTAGCTGCTCACGCCGCGTCGATGCCCTGAGTTAAAAGTGCAGAAGACGAAGTGCTCGAAGCAGACATACTTTGTACCGAGATACTCCGTGCTGAGATACCCCAGGCCAGCGGATCAGCCTCGTCGATCAACAGCTTGCCTTGTGCCGTGATGTGGGCAGTGCCGGTAATGCGTGGTAATACGCCTTGTGTGCCCGGGGTGTATTGCGCTTCGAACACGCTGCCCAGGATGCCGGCCTGACGCCACACCTGACCTGGGGCGAGTTTGCCGTCGGCAGCCAGGCAGGCCACCTTGGCGCTGGTGCCCGTGCCGCAGGGTGAGCGGTCGTAGGCCATGCCGGGGCACAATACAAAATTGCGCGCGTCGGCATCAGGCTGTGTCGATGCTTCATTGATTTCGATGTGGTCGATTTCGGCACCATCGGCGCCGGTGATCGCGGCCTTTTCCAATGCGGCGCGAATCGCCTCGGTATATGCCGTGAGCGTGCGCTGGTTGGTCAGGCTCAATGGTTGTGGGCTGTCGTTGCTGATGAAGAACCAGTTGCCGCCCCAGGCGACATCGCCGTGCACGAGGCCGTAGCCCGGCACATCCAGTTCTACGTTTTTGGCATGCCGATAACTCTCGACGTTGTCGATCGCGACACGACCGTCGGTATAGAGCTCGACACCCACCATGCCTACCGGCGTCTCCAACAAGTGACGGCCTGGTGCAATGCGCCCCAGGTGATGCAGTGTGCGAATCAGCCCTATCGTGCCGTGGCCGCACATGCCCAGGTAGCCAACGTTATTGAAAAAAATCACCCCGGCACAGGCTTTTGGATCTTGCGGTGTTTGCAACAGCGCGCCGACCATGGTGTCCGAACCGCGCGGCTCGCAGGCGATGGCCTGGCGCCAGTGATCATGCTGATCGCGGAACACATGGCGCCGTTCGGCCAATGTGCCCGTGCCAAGATCAGGGAAGCCAGCAAGTACCACACGGGTGGGTTCACCGCCGGTATGCGAGTCGATAAAGTCGATGGTGTGCATGGGCTCATGCTCGCTGTCATGAGCCACTAGCGTCTAGAAAGCCTTGCCGGTATTGCGTGCGGAATTCGGCATAGTTTTATTGGTTGCCTGTTTTCTCGTTATGTCGACAAGCACGTGCATTCGCGCTAAGAATGTCATTTGTGACAGGGCATTCGGGCCATGCGCCTGATCTCGGGAACCCTATCGTCGATGCATTGACTGGTGCCTTATCTCTATGAAGATTTCTGCCGATGAATTGGAGCCATTGTTCGATGCATTGCCGGACGTTGTGTTCTTCGTAAAGGATGCGGCGGGCCGTTATACCCATGCCAATCTCACACTGGTGCGCAGGCTTGGCCTAAAGCAACGTAGCGATGTGATCGGCAAGGGCGTTGCCGAACTCTTTCCGGTCACCATGGGTGGTTCTTATGCGGCGCAGGACAAGCGCGTACTCACTGGCGAGATCATCGAAAACCAGCTCGAAGTTCACATCTTCGCCAACCGCACACCGGGGTGGTGTTTGACCTGTAAACGGCCCTTGGCGGTGCGCGGCAAGATCTGCGGTGTAATCGGTATTTCACGGGATCTGGGTATGCCGGACGGACGACATCCCGTTTACGATCGCCTTAAGCGTGTACTGACCTATATGCAAGAGAACTACGCGGAAGGCGTACGCGTGCATGCACTGGCCGAGTTGGCTGGGTTATCTATCGCGCAGTTGGAACGACACTTTCGCCGTGTATTCCAGCTGACTCCGCAGCAGGTGCTCACCAAGCTGCGCATCGAAGCGGCTATGCGGTTACTGCAAGGCGACGATACCGTGGCAGCGATCAGCATGGCCTGCGGCTTTGTCGATCAGAGCGCCTTCGCGCGCCAGTTCAAGGCCACCGTGGGCATGACGCCCAGGGCGTATCGTGCGTTAACGAAAGCGGATAGTGCGAGCGGCAATACATAGTCGGTGCGCACGTACTATCAGTCAGGACGACTGGCACATGCGGCACTCTGGGATGGGTCTACATTGCGTACTTCACACTTGATCAATCGAGAACACGCAGGATCTTCGAGCGTGACAGCAACGGGAAGGTGATTGGGTCTGTTTCCCGAGCTGAGGGCATGGTGTCGATTTCAAAAAGGTGGGTTGATTATGTGCTGCATACACCATGTCAACAGAAGGCTTCCACTGTGATGGCGAAAGCTCTCCGGATAGTTTGTTGTATCGCCGCCGTGGGATTGTTGGGCGCCGCCGCCAGTCCTCATTTCGACGCCAACCGACTCAAGACCGGCCGGTTAACCTACCAGGACATCCAAAGCGGGAAGCAAGGTAGCCTGTCCACCACCACCATTACCCGACTGGCCGACGGGCATTACCGCTTCACCGCGGACTTCCCTGCGTTCGATCAGAGCTGGAGTACCGTCGCTACGCGTTTCATGACGCCCGTCGAAACCGTCTTGAAGATGCGTACGCAGGAGGGCCGGCATTATCAGATGACCCTGACTTACGCAGGGCAGCACGTGACTGGCGATGCGGTGACTGCAGCCTCGGTCGAAGGCGGCTTGCCAAGGTCAGAGCAGAAGGTGGAAGCGGATATCCCTGATAACACGGTGGACCAGCGCATCGATTGGGCGACGGTGATGGCAAGGGATCTCACGCCCGGTGAAACATTCACCTTCAATGTGTATGACGCCAAGACCGCCGTGAGCCGGGTAACCTGCTCGATAAGCGATGCTGGGATGATGAATACGGCGCTCGGTAAATTGCATGCAATTCGACTGGATTACGTCGTCAACAAATCCAGCGGGACCGAGTCGTACAGCGTCTATGCCACGAGTACGCTTCCACGCATCATGTTGCGTGAGGATCTGCCTGGCGGATTAACGTCGCAACTGGTCAAGGTTGAGTAATAGCCGTGCGCTTGGCATGAAGTGTGAGTGACGTTGCTGAGCACGCTAAGAATGCACGTCGCCGGCTATGGTGTTCCTGTTGTGAACGGCCACCCGAGCGCGGATGAAGTTAAGACAGTCTTCTAGCACCGGCGCTTTTTTTCTGAAGCTTGGCGAGAGGGCCAACAAAATAGTCGTGTGCCCGATATCTGGATACAGTTGCATCGAAACTGGTTCATCTTCTCGCTGCATAGCGCGAGTAAGTGACACAGCATTCTTCACGCCCACAACGCTGTCATCGGCACCTTGTAAAAGCAGCATGGGTGGTTCGTCGCCATCGACAAAATTCACTGGCTGTGAGCGCCCCTGTGCTTGGGGTGTGTTGCCGAACATGTCGACAAAATTCGCGTTTGTTAGCGGCAAAAAATCGTAAGGACCGGCGAGCCCGATAAAGCCGGCTAATTGACGTGGCCGCATGCCCACACTGGCCAGCCAGTGCCCATCAGTGGAAAGCAGGGCGCCGACATGCGCGCCCGCTGAGTGGCCCATCAAAAAAAGCTCCCGTGGATCGCCGCCATAATCACCGGCATGCGAGTGCGTCCAGGCGACGGCAAGTGCTGCATCGTGCATGAAACCGTCCATACGTACTTCTGGCCACTTCCGATAATCTGGAATCACCACCACGAGACCATGTTGGGCGAGGGTTTGCCCAACCCATCTATACCATTGGCGTTTGCCGGACATCCAACTTCCACCGTAGAAAAAAACTACCACCGGCGCATGAACCACATCACGTGGCGTATAGATATCCAACGACAGGTTTTCGGAAGGTGCAAATTCCACCGTACGTTGCACGATATCGGCGGGCCTTCCCGTCGCAACATTCAAGCCACCAAAGAAAGCCGCTTGGCATCCGTTAAGTAGGCCCGTGGCGAGCACAACAAGTAGTGCGGCTGCGCTTCGGCGAAGACGAACTGTGGGCTTATGAAGTAATGGCGAGGAGCGCCGCGTTGACCAAGGTGACATGCGTGACCCAGTTTGAGGTTGGTAACTACCTCATACGAGTCGATGACACACACGGATGCAGGCGCTTGCCAGGGCGTTCCGTCACCTCTATCCGATTTGGAGATCTCAGCCCGCCGCGTTGAACAGAAGGGAGACTGGCTGATAGGCATTGCGAGACAACAGCATGTAGGCGCTGTCCGGTATGAGTTGAAGGTATAGCGATGTCGTTATGGTTCGAGGTATGGCCTGAGCCACACGCATGCGCAGTGTGTATGCGCGCAGATCCGCATGGTGAAACCGCTCGTCAAAATCCGGAGCACTCAACATGGCTTGCAGGCGACGGAAGTTGGGGATGCCGGCCGGGGCGATACTCCAATAACTGGACTGGTGACGCTGGGGCCATATTGTCGAGTTAGAGAACGCGGACTTCAGCGAGATGAAGAATTTCTCTGCACGCGCAAGCGAGAATTTGGGTTGCAGCTCAATGGTGAGTCCGGCATATCGGGTCTGCACACCTTTGTTCGTGAGTATGCCGAAGCGCACACTGCATGGGTCGGCTTGGGCGAAGTCGTCGCGATCCAGGTGGCGGGGGCAAGAGCCAGGTTTGAAATCAATCGTCAGCACATTCAAGGTCAACAGCCCATTCTAGTGATCATGATCACTAGACGTTTGGGGCCAGCGAAAATGAAATCGACGTCCGGTTTATTTCGAATTTTTATCCCGAATCGCTATGGCTCCGAACGGCGTTAGACTGGCTTGCCACGCACTCATCTCTCCGGGTGGCGCATGAATTTGCGAGGAGCTTCATGTTTGTAAGGCAGTTGCACTATCTCGTGGCACTCGCCGAGCACAAACACTTCGCGCACGCCGCAGAGGCATGCTGGGTTTCGCAACCGGCGCTCTCAGCAGGAATACGCCAGCTTGAACGCGAGCTTGGCATCATGATCATTCTCCGTGACCGCCGATTTCAGGGCTTCACGCCGGAAGGTGAGCGTGTGCTTGTATGGGCCAGGCAAACCTTGGCGTCTCTGGATGGATTGCGGCAAGAAGCTGCGCTCGCGCAAGTCGTAGCAGGTGGTCATCTGGCGATCGGCACGGTGCCGTCGGCGTTACGCGCGGTCTCGATGCTGGCCAGTGAGTATCGTCGTGCGATCCCCAAGCTTACGCTGGAAGTGTTCTCGTTAAGCACGCGTGACATCCTGCACCGGTTAAAGAACAAGGAGGTGCACTTGGGCCTCGCCTACGCGGAGGGGTGTGATCCGGACATCTACGAAAGCGTCGTGCTGTACTCGGAGCGTTTCGTTCTGTTATCCAGCGACAAGGCAGGCCTGCCCACGAAAGCTTCTTACAGTTGGGCTGAGGCCGCGCGTTTGCCGTTGTGCCTGTTCAACCACGAGATGCAGAACCGCAAGATCGTCGATGCGGCATTCCGGCATGCGGGTGTGGTGCCCTATGTCGCGGTGGAAACCAATACGCTGAGTGTGTTGTATGAGGAGGTGCGCATGGGCGAGGTGTGCAGCATCGCGCCAGTCAGTGCGCTACCGGACTACTTCCTTGCCAGCGGCATAAGCATCCGTCCGATCGAGCCGCAGCAGTTGTCCCCTATGAGTTTGTTGCGCCTTCGCGAAGAAGCGCCGCTTGCCGTCGTAAGCGCGGCATGGGATATGGCGCCCCTGATGGATTTGCAGGGAAGGCTCGATGGCGTGCTCGAGGCCGCGACGCTACGGGTGGTTTGATAAGCAATCATGCTGCAATGCGACATATGTTGATAACGCGGGCTTATCACCGGATACCTACAAACGATTGGCGGCAGGTGCAAAGGCAGGACCAGACTCCATGGGCCACGTGGTTAAACACGTCTTATCCCACCGGAGAGTTTTATGGCCAAGGTACTTTGTGTCCTTTACCCCGATCCCGTCACAGGTTATCCGCCGAATTACGCTCGTGATGATATTCCCGTCATCAAGGGTTACCCGAACGGCCAGACGGTGCCATCTCCCAGCGGCGAACTCGGCTTCAAGCCAGGTGAGCTGATCGGTTGTGTATCCGGCGAGTTGGGTCTACGCAAATACCTGGAGGCCAACGGTCACGAGTTGATCGTCACCAGCGACAAGGAGGGTGCCGATTCGGTGCTGGATAAGCACCTGCCTACCGCTGACGTCGTGATCTCGCAGCCGTTCTGGCCCGCGTATCTCACTGCCGAACGCATCGCGAAGGCAAAGAAACTGAAGTTAGCCATTACCGCCGGCATCGGCTCGGATCACGTAGACCTGAAGGCCGCGTCCGAGCATGGTCTGACAGTGGCAGAGGTTACGTTTTCCAACAGCATAAGCGTGGCAGAGCACGTGATGATGATGGCGCTGTCGCTGGTGCGCAATTATCTGCCCTCGCATCAAATCGCCAACAACGGTGGCTGGAACATCGCCGATTGTGTCAGCCGCAGTTACGACATCGAAGGCATGCATTTTGGGACGATCGCGGCTGGCCGTATTGGCCTTGCGGTGTTGCGTCGTATGAAGCCATTCGACGTACATTTGCATTACTACGATCCACACCGACTTTCGCCGGAGATCGAGAAGGAACTCAATGCGACTTTCCACGAGACACCCGAGTCGCTGGTGAAGGTCTGCGACATCATCAATCTGCAGACACCGTTGTATCCATCCACGCAGGGTATGTTCGACGACAAGATGTTCAAGCTGGTGAAGCGCGGCGCGTACCTAATCAACACCGCTCGTGGTGCGTTGTGCGATCGGGATGCCGTAGTACGTGCGTTGGAATCAGGCCAGTTGGCTGGTTATGCAGGCGATGTCTGGTATCCACAGCCGGCGCCAATTGATCAT
>JBARCX010000078.1:0-6688 GCA_049794535.1 Rhodanobacter sp. | reverse complement strand
GGACGATACAGCTTGGTGTGCACAGCGGTGACGATTCGGCGTTCTGGAACAGCTCCGGCACGTTGAGTGCGCAGGCGTGCGTGCGCTGGGTGTCCGCATCCAACAACGACATGTTGTATCCCTGCGTGGAGTCGTACAACAAGGCCAAGCAGACCTACAACAATCTGCAGGAGTTCGTGCTGACCTGGGGCCATCGTTTCACACGTAACGTGCATATGCTGACCGAGGTCTATCACATCTACGTGCGTGATCAGCAGGGTGCGCCGGAGGGTGTTCCGGGCTATCCGCTCGGTCAGGCTCCGAATTTTCCGGTGGGTAACAATCCGGCTTACGGCATCGTCAACTATCTGAATATCGAGTTGAATCCGTCGAACATGATCTCGATTCGTAACGAGTTCTATAACGACGTGCAGGGCCAGCGCACCGGCTTTGCGACGCGTTATTCGAGCCACACGGTTGGTTTGACGCATTGGGTATCGCAGGATCTGGAGATTCGTCCGGAATTCCGTTACGAGCGTGCCTACAACTTCCCTGCCTATAACAACGGCACGAAGAACTATCAGGTGACCGCGTTAGTCGACGCGATCCTGCATTACTGAGACCCACACTATGAGCAGGTTGATTCGCAATTCGGTCATGATGCTGCTGTTATTGACAGTAGTTACCGGTGTTATCTATCCGCTGGTGACGACGGGCATCGCGCAAGTGCTGTTCCCGTCGCAAGCCAACGGCAGCTTGGTGATGAAGGATGGCAAGCCGATCGGTTCCTCGCTGATCGGTCAGTCGTTCACTGAGCCCAAGTACTTCTGGGGCCGGCCGTCGGCCACCTCGCCGCAGGCCAACAACGGCACGTCGTCCGGTGGTTCCAACCTCGGCCCGACCAATCCGGCATTGGCCGATGCTGTGAAGCAGCGCATCGCCGATCTGCAGGCTGCCGATCCAAGCAACAAGGCACCGGTACCGGTCGATCTGGTCACGGCATCAGGCAGCGGTCTCGATCCGGAGATCAGTCCGGCAGCGGCGCAGTATCAGTTGGCCCGCGTGGCTCGGGTGCGTGGGCTGAGCGTTGAGCAGGTAGGTGCGTTGGTCGAAAAAGCTACCTCGGGGCGCCAGCTCGGTGTGTTGGGTGAGCCACGCGTCAATGTGCTTCAGCTCAACCTCGCGCTCGATGCACTGCAAGCCCACTGACTTTGGCGGTAACGTAGCTGCATGAACGAACCATCCCGTGAAGCCCGTGCCGACGCCTTGCTAGGCACCATGCTCGATGAGCGCCATCGACGACTCAAAGTGTTCCTTGGCGCCGCGCCTGGCGTCGGCAAAACCTACGCGATGCTCTCGGCTGCGCGAGAGCTGAAGCGGCAGGGTGTGGACGTAGTGGTCGGATTGGTGGAGACGCACGGCCGTGTCGAGACGGCCGCGTTGCTGGAAGGTTTGGAGGTCTTGCCACGGCGCACGGTGAAATACCGCGACCGTGATTTCAGCGAGTTCGATCTGGATGCCGCGCTGGCACGCAAGCCGGCGGTCATGCTGGTCGACGAGCTGGCGCATAGCAATCTGCCAGGCGGTCGCCATGAGCGACGCTGGCAGGATATCGCCGAGCTGCTCGACGCAGGCATCGAGGTTTACAGCGCACTCAACGTACAGCATCTGGAAAGCCTCAACGATCAGGTGCGGCGGATCACTGGCGTTACCGTGCGCGAGACGGTGCCGGATGCGTTTCTCGATCGCGTGCGCGATATCGTGCTGGTCGATCTGCCGCCACGCGAGCTGATCACGCGGCTCAAGCAAGGCAAGGTCTACGTACCGGAAACGGCCGCTGCTGCGTTGGATGCGTTTTTCTCGCCGACCAATCTCGCCGCACTGCGTGAGTTGGCACTAGGCACCATCGCCGAGCATGTCGATAGCGATTTGCGCGAACACATGCTGGCGCGCGGCAGTGCGATGCCGGTGCGTCGCCGCGTGCTCGCCGCGATCGATGGTCATGCGCAGAGCGAATACCTGGTACGCATTACACGGCGTATCGCCGAGCGCCGCGGTGCGCCGTGGAGTGTGGTCTTCGTCGATACCGGCATGCCCATGGATAGCGCGCGCCGCGAACGATTGGATGCGGCCATGCGCCTGGCACGTCGGCTGGGCGGCGACTCTGTCGTGTTGCGTGGCCATGCTGTCGCCGACGAGCTGATTGCGCATGCTGACCGTGAGGGCGTGGGCCAAATCATTCTTGGTCGTACTCGCGAGCGCTTTATCGCACGCATGCTCGGTCGCTCGTTGACACAGCTGCTGCTGCGTCGTGGTGCGCATCTCGAATTGACCATCATCGCCACGCCCGCAGAGCGTGTGAAATCGCGTCGGCGCCTGCACATGCCGGGAGGGCGGGGGCGGCGTGATGAATACATCTACGCGACGATTGCCACGCTGGTCGCGTTTGGCTTGTCGTTTATCGCTGACCGCTATTTATCGGTGGCGAACCTCTCGCTGATCTTCCTCACCGCCGTATTGGTGGTGGCCGTGCGAACCCGCATGGCGGTGGCGGTCTACACCGCAACCTTGTGTTTCCTTGGATACAACTTTTTCTTCGCGCCACCGCGCTACACGCTGGAAATCGCCAATTTCGATGATGTGTTGGCAGTAGTGCTGTTCTTTCTTGCCGCGTTGGTGTGTAGCCGATTGGCAACCCGGCTGGCCAGCCAAGTGGAATCGCTGCGCGGGGCGCACGCACATGCACGCTCCTTGTTGGCGCTAGGGCAGCGATTGGCTGCCAGTACGGATGCGGCGGGTGTTCGCATCGTCGGTGTCGCCGCGTTGGCCCATGCGCTGGGTTGTGAGGCGGCGATGTTGGCGCGCGATCCCGGCCAACAGTTGCACGTGGCTGCGACAGAACCTCGAGAGGTACCGTTGTCCGCTCAGGATCTGGCTGCCGCGGAATGGTGCGAGAAGCACGCGACACAGGCCGGTCGCTATACCGACACCTTGAACGCTGCGCCGTATTGGATGCTGCCCTTAGGTAGCGAAGACAACCCACTCGGCGTGGCCGCCCTGCGTTTTCCCAAGGAACTGAGCGACCCTGGCACCGAGCAGCGCAGCCTTGCGTTGGCGATGATCCAAGATATCGGGCAGGCATTGGAGCGAGCCCGGCTCGCCGACGAGTTGGAGGGCGCTCGCGTACAAGGCGAAACGGAGCGTCTGCGCAACGCATTGCTGTCGTCGGTATCGCACGATCTGCGCTCGCCACTGGCCTCGATGATTGGTTCCGCCGGCACGCTCGCCAGCTACGACAAGCAGCTACCGGAAAACGAACGGCGCGAATTACTCGAAGCGATCCTTGGCGAAGGTCAGCGGCTGGACCGCTATATCCAGAACCTGCTCGACATGACCAAACTCGGTCACGGCACGCTCAAGCTCAATCGCGATTGGACGGATGCGGCAGAGATTGTCGCTGCGGCGGTAACACGTATGCGCAAAATGTTCCCCGACCTACGTGTGGAGACGGATCTGCCTGCCGATACCGTGCTGTTGTACGTGCACCCCGCGCTGATCGAACAGGCATTGTTCAATATCCTGGAGAACGCGGCGCGCTTCTCGCCGGTCAATGAACCGGTGCGCGTGCGTGTACGCCGTGTCGATGAAAGTCTGCTGATCGATGTCATCGATCGTGGCCCCGGTATTCCTGAAGAGGAGCGGGTGCGCATCTTCGATATGTTCTATTCGGTATCGCGCGGAGACCGTGCGCCCCAAGGTACCGGCCTGGGCCTGGCGATCTGCCGAGGCATGATCGGCGCCCACGGCGGTAGCGTAGCGGCCTTGCCTGGCGACGGCGTAGGCACCACCATCCGTATCACCTTGCCGCTACCTGCCGCCCCCGAGTCATGACCGATGCCATCCCCTGCGTACTCGTCATCGACGATGAAGCGCAGATCCGAAAATTTCTCGATATTGGCCTGCGCGCCGAAGGCTACGAGGTGCTGCTGGCGGCCAATGGTGCCGATGGTCTGGCCTTGGCCGCGACGCGCAATCCGGATTTGGTGGTTCTGGATATTGGCCTTCCCGATCGCGAAGGCCACGAGGTGCTGGCCGAGATACGTCAGTGGAGCCAGGTACCCGTGCTAATGCTGTCGGTACGTGATACCGAGCAAGAAAAGGTACGCGCGTTAGACGCCGGCGCCAACGATTACGTGACCAAGCCCTTCGGCATCCAGGAGCTGATGGCACGGCTGCGCGCGTTACTGCGCAATCGCACGGGTGAGCCGGAAGCCCAGCCGCGTTATGACGATGGTCGTTTGCACATCGATCTCGCTTTACGCGAGGTCACCCTCGATGGCTCGCAGCTGGCACTCACCCGTAAGGAGTACGCGGTACTGGCCTTGCTGCTGCGTCACAGCGGTCGTGTGGTCACCCAGCAACAATTGCTGCGCGATATATGGGGTGGGAGCCATGTGCAGGACAGCCACTATCTGCGCATCGTGGTCGGCAAGCTACGACAAAAGCTCGGCGACGATCCGGCAACACCGCGTTGGCTGAAAACCGAGCCGGGTGTTGGGTACCGGTTTCTGGGTTGATGTTGTAGAACCCGCGCGCTCAAGGCTTTTGGTGCTCGTCACTCCGGTGTAGGCCGGAGTCCAGTGGCGTTGTCGCTTGGTTGTCGCGTTATCGCTAGATGGTTCGCTGCATCACGATGACCGTATCGTGATGCAAGCGATCAACGCATCGAATCCAGTTGCTGCACATACTTGCCTGCGGTTTGCAGGAAGGCCGTAAGCGTTCCGTCTGAGGGAATCACACCATGCTGCTCGATGGTTTCCATCAGTGTTCTCGCTTGTTGCGCCAGCGTGTCTGCGCCAATGGCGCCTACGCCGCCGATGATCCGATGAAGTCGTTCGCCGGCTTCGTTTGCATCATGGCATTCAAGCGCGGTGTGTAGCGCATCGATGTCTTCGCGTAAGGCGGGTATCAGGCTTTCAACGATTTGCGATACCACCGCTTCTGAGCCGAAGCGTTGCAGCAATGCCTGCTTATCAAGTGCGTCCACGGTGTTCGCTTCGACAATGGCTTGCGTTGTGTGTTGCTCGACTATGCGCGACTTGGATACCTGATCGTCATGGCCGTGACCCACATCGGCGGTAGGCAGCCAACGGATAATGGCCAGTCGCAATGCGGCCAGGGTGACCGGCTTTACCAGGAAGTCGTCCATGCCGGCTTCGGTGCAACGCTCGATATCCCCATTGACGGCACTGGCGGACAGTGCAATCACCGGCAGGCGCAGCCGTGTGCTGTTTGCTTCTTCACGTCGCAGCTCCCGGGTCATGGCATAGCCATCCATGATGGGCATGCGGCAGTCCGTAATAACCAGGTCGTACTTGCTCGCGCGAAGTGCGGCGAGCGCGGCGGAACCGTCACCTGCCACATCGCAAGCCAGGCCGAGTTGCTGCATGCGCCAACGCATCAAGGCTTGATTGGTCGGGTGATCTTCAACCACCAGTACCCGAACATCGGCTCTGCCGAGAGGGGCGGTGGATGCGTTGCGCTGTTCTCTGTCGGTGAGGCCCATTGCCTCGTGGGCCTTACTGCCATCGGCTACCAACGGAAGCGTCACGGTAATGTCGACCCGGGTTCCTTGCTGGGGTGCGCTGTCCAGTGTGATCTCGCCACCCATCAGCTGAACCAGCTTCAGACAGATGCTCAGGCCAAGGCCGGTGCCGCCGAAGCGACGGCTGGTAGACATCTCGGCTTGTGAGAATGGCCGGAACAATCGCTCTTGTTGCTCGGCAGAGATACCGATGCCCGTATCTGCCACAGACAAGCGCAGACGCTGCGTCTGCGATCCATCCTCCAGTAGCGTGAGCGTGATGGTGACGCCGCCACGCTCGGTAAACTTGATGGCGTTGCTGAGCAGGTTGAACAGAATTTGCCGTAGCCGGATGCCATCGGCGAGATGCATGTAGCCGACGGTATCGTCAATGTGGTTGGTCAGGCGCAGCTGTTTGACCGCCGCTTGTGCGGACAACATCTGCTGCACGTTATCGATGACTTGGCGCAGCTGGATCGGGGTGGCGTCCAGCGCCAGGGCACCGGCCTCGATCTTGGAGAAATCCAGAATGTCGTCGATGATCTGCCGCAACATCTGCGCAGAATCTTCAATCGTCTCCAGTACGTGTTGCTGCTCGCTATCCAGGCGGGTGTGCGCCAACACTTCAAGCATGCCGAGCACACCGCTCATCGGCGTGCGGATCTCATGGCTCATCGTTGCCAGGAAGTCGCCTTTTGCCGCCGCTGCGCTATCGGCGGCGGCCTTGGCGGCGACCAATGCCTCGGACTGGGCGCGGGCCTCGGTAACATCGATCCAGTAGCCGCTCCACGAAAGCACGCCGTCATGAGAGTGGTGCGGTCGTGCGCGCGAGCGAACCCAGCGCCAACCCTGGTCGGTCATGGCACGGAAGTCGATGGCAATCTGTTCGAAGGCTTCCGCGGCGTGTTCAAGCGCTTCTTGCAAGAGGGGCTGATCCTCCGGGTGCACGCGCATGAACAAGTCGCGTTCACTGCGTGTGGCCTGTTCAACGGTGACCCCAAACAAGGGCTGCATATCACCGGCGATGAACGGAAAAGACAGGGAGCCATCGGGTGCGCGACGTATTTGATAGACCACCGCCGGCAGATTGTCCGTCACCTCGGCGAGTCGTTTCTCGACACGCCG
>JBARCX010000077.1:0-14506 GCA_049794535.1 Rhodanobacter sp. | reverse complement strand
TGTCCACGAACATTGTCGAAATGGGACATATAGAATCCAGACACGATCTGATCTCACGCAGGCGCTGCCTCATGATTCCAGCCGTGCCGTACTGCGCCGCAAGCCGCATCTCCAACTAACCCCGAGTAGCGAACCGCCCGCAATGCAGACGTCATCCAAGTCCAACAAACCAACGACGGGTACCAACCTCGAGCATGCACGTCTGCACAACCGGCGCGTTGTGCTGGAGGCCATTCGTCAGGCTGGACGATTGACCCGTGCGGATCTCACCCGGCTCACGTCACTCACGGCACAGACGATTTCGAATATCGTGGCCGAGCTGATCGCCGAATCGAAGCTGTCAGCCCATGCGCCGGAGAAAACCGCCCGTGGGCAGCCGCCTATTCCGTTGTCGATCAATCCCGATGGTGGTTTTTCAATCGGCTTCCATGTTGAGCAGCACCAGATCGTCGCCGTGTTGCTGGACCTCAAAGGGGTCACTCGCGGGCGCCGTACCTACGCCGTGAGCTATCCGACGTTCGCCGAAGCTTTGCCTTTGCTCGTCAAATGCATTGAGTCGTTTCGACGCAAAGTATCAGCGGAGCGAATGCTGGGCATTGGCATTGCCTTACCGGGTCCGTTTGGCGTGGTGGGCATGAGTGCCGTGGGCCCTACCAGCATGCCGGGTTGGGATGACGAGCAAAGCTTGTCCTCACTGTGCGAGAAAACAGGGCTGCCCGTATTGATGGAGAACGATGCCACCGCGGCCGCCATGGGAGAGCGGCTGTATGGTGTCGCTGACGGACTCCGGGATTTCGCCTAT
Source organism: Rhodanobacter sp. (assembly GCA_049794535.1). Classification (GTDB taxonomy): domain Bacteria; phylum Pseudomonadota; class Gammaproteobacteria; order Xanthomonadales; family Rhodanobacteraceae; genus JBARCX01. Next base: position 13,704 of record JBARCX010000077.1, on the reverse strand, counting down.
CTGTTCGTCGGACACGGTCTGGGTTCCGGTTTTTACCTCGACAACCGGCTTTACTCGGGTCACTGGCGCAATGCCGGCGAAATCGGGCACGTCATCGTCACCCCCAACGGCAAGCCCTGTTACTGCGGCAAGCAAGGCTGCCTGGAGCGTTACGTGTCCGGCGCATCCTTGCTGGAGCATTTGGGCGTAGAGGCCGATCAGAGCCTGAGCGATTTGGACTTGACCGATAGCAAGCACGCTGCAGGTATCAAGCGTTGGTTGGTCGAGGCAGTGCCTGCATTACGTCACGCGGTAAACGTACTGGAATCGCTGCTCGATCCGGAAACCGTGCTGGTGGGTGGCATGCTTTCCAATGACATTCTGGCGCTTCTGATCGATAAAGCCTTCCCGCTCTATCCATCAGTGAGTGGTAGGGCAGACCGTGCTCACGCACGATTGCAGCTAGGCATCGCAGGCCCCGATTGCGTCGCGCTGGGTGCGGCGGCCTTGGTAGTGCTGGCCGAACTTAGCCCGGATTATCAGGCGTTGTTGAAAGCCTGACTTGATCAGCGTCGAAACTCAGTTGCGCGAGTTTTTCGCTCCCTCTGGTGCAACGCGAAGGTAGTCCCGGTGGGACAGGGGGAGACAAACTGCATAGCCAACTTACGGCGCATCTGGCGGAGTTATTAGCCCTACCTCGTTAGCGTACTTATACAAATCGGCATCGGTGGTGATACCGAGCTTGATCATCGCGCTGACTTTTTGCGTGCTGATGGTTTGCTTCTTTCGCTGCAAACGCTCGGCGATTTCACTGATGCTCACACCACCAGCGAAGAGCGTAAGCACCTCGATTTCGCGCGGTGAGAGCTTGGCAATGTCGCTGGATTCTTTCTGCGTCTGAACGATGTTGGCGATTGTCGGTGAAAAGTAGCGCCGATGCACAAAGGCGGCCTGCACAGCAGCACCCATGTGAGTCATGTCATCGGCTTTGCTGAGAATGTTATCGATACCCTTCTCCAACAACGCGCGAATAAGCACCGGTTTGTCGATGCCCGTAATCACCACAATGCCGAGATCGGGATAGCGTTCGCCGATAAATGTGAGCAGTTCCAGCCCATCACCGTAGCTGCCGCCCGGCATGGCGTAGTCAGTCACCAGTACGTTGCACGGGTGCGCATCCAGTAGCGCGATGAGCTCGGAGGAGTCACGCGCCGAACCGATCTGACGAACCGTGGGAATATCATCCAGCGCGGCTTCGATACCCAGTCGGATCACCGGATGATCATCGGCAACAGCGACGTGAATGAGGTTGCTATTCATCGTAACCACCAGGGTTGGGTAACAGTCATGCGAAGGCGGGATGGAGTGCTATCCGGCTATGCAGGGCCGGGCTAGTATATCGATACAGCAAGCAGCCAAGACTCACGAGAAGACGTACATTGTGGCGCTTCATCGGCGGATCAGTCCGTATAGCGGTATGACATGAAGGGGAGCATGTATGGCTGTTCGGGTAGCGATTGCTGATGATCATCCGGCCGTGCTCGCTGGCATGGAACACCTGCTGTCAGGGTTCTCGGATATCAGCGTCATAGGCCTTGCCACGGATTCGACTCAGCTTGTCGATCTGCTTGGCAGCCAGAGCTGCGATGTAGTGATCACGGACTTTTCAATGCCCAAGGGGCGTTATGGCGATGGCCTTGCGCTATTGCAGTTCCTGCAACGGCGCTTCCCGCAAGTTCGCCTGGTGATCCTGACGGGGGTTGAAAGTAGTGCGATATTGCGCAGCATCCTGGGTATTGGCGTGGGTGCCGTCGTCAGCAAAGCGGATGATCTCTTGCTGCTGGAGCTCGCGATTCGCTCGGCTTATGACAAGAAAGACTTCCTTTCACCCATCGTGCAACGCATTGTTGACGAAACGACCAATCAGGAAGGGCATGCCGAAACAGGTGGCCAACTTAGTAAGCGTGAAACAGAGGTACTGCGGCTTTACGCCGAAGGCTTTTCGGTGACGGATATTGGCAGCCGTATTGGGCGCAGCCGAAAGACCGTTAGCGCGCAGAAGAATGCAGCTATGAAAAAACTCGGTTTGCAGCGCGACGCCGATATCTTCAAGTACGCATTGGCTTATGGCTTGATCCAGGCTTCACAGCAATCACGCGAGAGCGCGATGGATCCCAGCGAAAACACGTGACGGAGGTCACCGAATACGCGCAAGAATTGGCGCACGCGGGAGGAATAGGGCTTGTCCTATATCCATAGGCCACGGTATCTCTAAATCATAGGTGCATCGCGTGCCGTTGCTGCAACGGCATCTTCTTGGACAAGCACGCACCGAGTACAGGGAAGTGAACGAGCCCGATGAGGCCAAGGTATGCAGTCTGCTTCTTGGCTACTGCGCACTGAGCAAGGCGGAGCAAAATGCTTTCGTCGAGGGGCTCAATAAATTTATCTTCATGTCACCAGGCAAGCGCCGAAAATTGATCGAGCGCTGGGAGAGCTTGTGCGCCTCAACGTGCGACGCGAAGATGCCTTGATGGCGTATGCACGATGCTGCTGCGTAGGTTGGTGATGAGTCTGCGAATCCCAACGTGGATGTCTCGTCGTGTTGGGTGTCGCTGCGTTCTACCTAATCTACGATGTCTCCGCGTAAGTTGGTGGTGAGCTTGCGACACCAACGTCGACGTTTTGTCATATTGGGTAGCGCTACGTTCTACCCAACCTACAATGTTCGAATGCTAGGTGCGCATGCTTGCGGGTGCGTCGGCGGATTCAATCAGATAATTGGGCATCCGTGCCCGACACATCATCCCTAATAGGGTACGTCGCTGTCGGTAGGGGCGTGGGGCCCGTCGTCTGCGTCGTTGTGTTTGCAACCAACGACGCCATTCTTGTTCATCACATCCGTGCCGTCTTTAGGACGGTTCGTAAAACCAGGGTTATTTATTGCCGGGTTTATTTATTGCATTTAGAGGGAACACCCGTCGCGAGATGGTATGGCGAGTTCGAATAGATCAACAGATCGTTGGGTACGTCACAGCTCAATCACAACAAATAAGCCAAGTCCGATAGTTAAGCGGCATGGTGTGTGGACAATAAGAAGCCTCCCGCCGCTATGGCAACGACCGAGGCCATGTCATGACTTCACGCATTCTTCTCGCGGACGATCATCCGATAACCCAGGTGGGCATGGCCAATGCGGTTGAGCAGAGTGGTGCAGGCATCGTGGCAGGTGAGGCGCGCAGTGTAGATGAGCTGTTGCAGTTTCTGCAGACGGAACCATGCGACATCGTCATCACCGATTTTCGCATCCCGGGTCCTGAGAATATAAGCGGTCTCGCCATGCTGTATGAGATTCGCACACGCTTTCCTCATGTGCCGATTATCGTGACAACGTCGATGGTCAACCCCGCGATCTATCACGCCATTCTTCACATGGGCGTCAAGGCGCTCATCAGTAAATCCGAGCCCGTTGAAGAAATATCCCAAGCCATAAAAATGGTGCTGGCCGGCAAGACCTTCGTTAGCACCTCGGTATTGCGATTGATCGTGCAAGGCGGTTTACCCATGGGCTTTCACCGCTCGCGGTGGTCGCACCTGGGGCGTGAGGAATGTCGCATCGTAAAAGCCTGGGCCGAGGGCATGCCGCTGGATGCCATTGCGTCAACGTTGAATGCGCCGCTTGCCTCGGTGTATTGGCGAAAGCGTTCGGCGATGCGCAAGCTGGGAGCACGCACAGACAGTGAACTGTTTACCTACGTCGATGAACTTGCAGGCTTGCCTGCCAAGTGGTTTGTCGCTGAAAGTGGCTGGGCCCAACCGGTAACGTATGAGGCTTTCACTTCGGCCCCAGCATCGGCTCCATCCGATCGTATGTTTGCAGGTCGCAAGCCATCGGATCGCATTACGGCCGGTTGAGATGGTGGATTGAGTCGCTAATGGCTGCGCGCGGAGATCGCAGCATCTTCGCGCGTAAAGCCTATATGACGCGATGTTTTTGCAAAGCGATCATGGCCATGCGAAGCAACGCTGGGCATTTTAGGCCCTGTCCGATACTTCGTTATCCCTGCGTTTCCTACCATATCTCCATGCTCTAAGCGTTTGATGCGGAGCATGCATGCAGGGCCATCCGCATGCGCCTTACCTCAAGGCACTCGCAGCAAAACCCACGGAGTTAGAGCCAGCGGCTAGTACCGCCATGGCCGACAGGGTTTGCAAGCCACACGAAATTTTCCGAACGCGTGCACGTCACGCGACGGAGAAGTGCGGCTCGAATGCATGGCTCACCCAATAACACGGCATCTTTGAGAGGAATACCGAATGAACACCATCTATCGCATCGTCTGGAACGCCGCCACAGGCAAGTGGGTGGTGGCATCGGAATTGGCTAAGGGTCGTAAGAAGAAAGTCGGCGGAAAATTACTTGCTGCGGCGCTTGCACTAGCTCTGGTTTCACCGATGGCAGCCGCTGCAGCGGAATCATGCGCGCTGGAAAACGGACAGAAGGGTACAGTGAATGCGTCCGGTATGTGTGTACAGGATGACAGCACATCTCCGATTCCCACCACACCGCGAGTAAGTCTTGGTGGCGGCACCGATAATGGCATCGCTAATTCGCTCGCGATTGGTTCCGGGATAACCCATAGCGCGGGCGCCATCGCCATCGGTTCCGGCAATGGCAACCCGTCAGCTACTGGTAACGACAGCATGGCGCTGGGAACGCAAGCAACAACAACACAGGCTCAGTCGATAGCCATCGGCGTGCAGAGCCAAAGCAATGGCGTAAATGCTATTGCGCTAGGTACTCAAGCTGTTGCAAGTTCAAGCAACGCTATTGCCATTGGCGGTGCCGCGGCGGTGGGTGCCGGCTCGATCGCCATTGGTTCTGGTGCGGCGACGGCGGACATTAACAGCGTCGCTATCGGCCAGAACGCGCATTCGAATTTTGCGAGTGGGACAGCAATCGGTTCCGGTGCTTTAACTCGGTTGCAATAGGTCATGGCGCGGGGGTTTTGCCGCCGGCTACGAATGCGGTGGCTCTGGGTGCCGGCTCGCTAGCCAATCGTGCCAACACGGTCTCCGTTGGTGCTGTCGGCAGTGAGCGTCAAGTCGCCAACGTAGCGGCAGGTGTGGAAGACACCGACGCCGCGAATGTCGGTCAGTTGAAGGGCACGGCGAGCAGCGTGGCTAACGCGCTGGGCGGTGGTTCCGTGGTCAATGCGGATGGCACGATTTCCGCACCGACTTATACCGTGGGTGGTTCGACTGTGAACAACATCGGTGACGCAATTACGAATGTTGATGGCCGCGTAACGCAGAACACCAGCGATGTTTCTAATCTGGCCAGCCAGATCGGCAGCGGCACACTGGGCTTGGTGCAGCAGGCCGCCGCGGGTGCGAAACTGACGGTGGGTACGGCGACCGGTGGTGCCGCGGTGGACTTCACTGGCACGGATGGTGCGCGTGTGCTGACCGGTGTAGCGAATGGCACGGGCGATACCGATGCGGTGACGATTGCGCAGTTGAAAGCATCGGGCTTGTATGACCCGAATGGCGATCCGATGACGGTTATCTCGTATGACGATCACACGCTGGCTTCGGCAACATTGGGTGGCTCGTTCGGCACCACCATCAATAATTTGGCGCCTGGCCTGATTGCGGCCGGCAGCATGCAGGCGATCAACGGCGGTCAGTTGTTCGATGTGCAGGCCACGTTGAATCAGCAGATCGCAGCGGTGAATAACAATCTGCAGGGCCAGCTCAATGACTTGGCCTCGAACATAGGCGACTTGAGCGACGCCGTTGCAGAGGGCGGTGGTGGCGGGAACATCCCTGGCGGCCCGGGCAGTGGCCCGGGTAGCGTGGAAGTGGGCGAGGGCGCCTCGGCATTCGGTGACAACTCAACGGCAACGGGTAATGGTTCGGTGGCCTCGGGTGATAACTCAACGGCGACCGGCAACGGCGCAGTGGCTTCGGGTAATAACTCAACGGCGACCGGTAGTGGCTCGGTAGCCTCCGGTAGCAACAGCACGGCGGTTGGTGCAAATGCACAGGCCACCGGCGAAAACAGCACGGCCCTGGGCGCCAACTCCAGCGCTAAGGCGTCCAACTCGGTCGCGCTGGGCGAAAGCTCCGTGGCGGATCGTGCGAACTCGGTGTCGGTGGGCTCGGTCGGTAATGAGCGTCAGATCACCAACGTCGCAGCGGGTACATCGGCGACGGATGCCGTGAACGTGCAGCAGTTGAACGATGCGCGTGACTGGGCGCAAAACTACACCGATCAGCGTGTGGACTCACTGCAGCGCAGTGTCGATAAGGTGAATCGTCGCGCTAGCGGTGGTACCGCGGCAGCGATGGCGATGGCGAACCTGCCGCAGGCATATGCGCCCAACCAGAGCGCGGTCTCGGCGGGCGCGGGTACGTTCAACGGCCAGTCGGCGGTGGCGATAGGTCTGTCCACCATCTCTGAAAGCGGTCGCTGGGTGTTCCGTGCCAGTGCGACGACCAACACCCAGGGGGATACGGGTGCGGGTTTCGGTGCGGCGATGGTCTGGTGATCTCCAGGTACTTATAAAGATTGAATGAAGCCTTGGCCCGGACATTGCGATGTCCGGGCTTTTTTGTGCACCGATGCATGCCGATGTGTATGCCATGAATGGAGACATGGATCACAAGTGCGCGAATAGACGGAGTTGTCGCTTTTATTTAGGCCAAGTCCGATGTCCGCGCATCGCATCAATCTCTAGCCTTATGCACGGGGGCACATGTGCGCCTGCATGGCTGGGAGTGCCATGCTGCGCGACTTGTCTTTCTTGAACGGTGAGTCAAGTTACGCATGACTGGCACGGAGGTATGCAGCCGATGAAGGCTGTCGCTGCTGATTCTGCAGATGCCACGGCTGTGGCTTGTCGAGACTCAAACCGTCCCTGGTAGCCACTCATGATGCATCGATTTCACAAACTGCTGGCGACAGTGGTGCGCCGTTGCGCTAGTTCCTCAGGCAATGGCGACCTCGCATCGCTGCGCCGTCACCAACGCCGCCTTCTTTACGGCGGTGGCGCGATGTTGACTCTGATCGTTGTGCTTACGTTTGGTGCGGTAACCGCACTGCGTGTTTCAGACTATCAAACCAACCAACTGGACGAATTCAACAGTGCCAAGCTGGCACTCGACTCGTTGTTCATCCAGCGAGATGCGGGTTACGTGCGCACCCTGAACATGGCTGAATACGCCTGGCGCAACCGACGCATTGCGCTAACGGCGGTGGGCAATGGCTATCTCCATCGTTTTGTTGATCAAGATGAGCGAGCCATCGTTAGGGCTGGCCCTGATGCGATGCCATGGCTGACCTTGGGCAGTGGCACGCTGAAATGGCCGCGCCCGAAGCTGGATCGTTACTTGGGATTGGTGGCGGAGTTATCGGTGATCTCGCGCACCTCGATGTTTGAGAAGAGCCAGCAGAGCGGAACGATCGCGTATTTCTATGACCCCAGCGCGTCGTTCTTCGCTTTCGGCCAGGGGTTGGATGAGGCACATCTTCACGTCGTTAGCGGAGCGAAAGATCGTGCCTCGCTGCTGGCCTATTTCGCCGCCGAAGGTGTCGACTTTAGCGACACGGAGGCTTTGCTCGAGTCGCGGAAAGGCAATGCCGTGCTGTCGTTCTACGGTTCGGGTTTGCCGCAGATCCGTTCATCGTTCGGCACCAATCCGCTGACCGGCGAGCCAGCCATCATCGGCTCGTTCGCCGCGTTTGACGAAGAAACACCCATCGGCGCGTTTGTGGTGTTTGAGCCGATACAGCGGTTTGTGGCGCGATTGCGTGAAGTTACTCACAACGATTTCAGCGTGATTACGCATGAAGGCGAGGTCGTGCTCGATACAGGGCCCTTGAAAGCAAGCGCCGCCAAGGTGGCAGAATTTCGTGCCGCCAATGGTTGGGTTGCCTGGCGTAGTGGCGTGACCTCCCATCGCTACGGTGGAAAATTCTTCATTGCCGACCGAGTCAAGGGAACGGACTGGTCATTGGTCTATGCCTATAGTTGGCACGATATCGTGCGCGAAGAAGGGCATGTTGTTGCTGTCACCGCTGTGTTGGCGGTGCTAGTGCTCTTGGTGCTGTGGCTTTTCCTGTGGCGCTTGGATCGGCGCATCTTCACGCCGACGCTGGCTCGCGCACTGCGGGTTTATCAGAGTGAGCAACTGAATCGGGCGATTATTGAGACATCACCGGTCGGGTTATGTCTGATCGCGACTGGCGATGACACGCCCATCATGGAGAATGACTTGATGCGCGACTACGCATCGAGTGTCTCTACGACGGGTACATCCCTTTACACGCAGCTGGTGCAGGGGCATATCGCGGCCACGGATTCACCGGCAGGCCGGCTGGAAGCGCGCGAGTTTGATGTAACGATTCCCGATCCGGCGACAGGCACGGAGCGACACCTTTTGGTGGCGGCGACGCGCATGACTTATCAGGATCGCCGCGTGCTGCTCTGTGTTCTGCGTGATCTCACGGCGCGTATCGAGTTGGAGGAGGCCATGGAACGGGCGCGAGAGGCGGCGGAATCGGCCAGCCATGCCAAGTCGGCATTCGTCACCACCATGAGTCATGAGATTCGCACGCCGCTCACCGGCATCCTGGGACATCTGGAGCTGCTCGAGAAAACGGCGCCGAATGCGCATCAGCACCAGCGTCTGGGATGGATTCGGCAATCGGCCGATTCGCTGCTTTCGGTAATCAGTGATGTGCTGGACTTTTCCAAGATCGAAGCAGGGCAGCTGGATATAGAAAACCTGCCGTTTGACCTGCACGCGGTGATCGAGCAGGTGGCGTTGTTGTATGCGCCGGTGGCACAGGGCAAAGGCATCCGGCTTTACTACCTGATCGATCCCGCATTGACGCCGAGATACGTCGGCGGTGTGGCGCGCATCGAGCAGGTGCTACGTAACCTGATCAGCAACGCGATCAAGTTCACGCACTCAGGCAAAGTGGTGCTTCGCGTGTCATTGTTGTCGACAGACGACGATGGCCGGCAACAGGTGCGGTTCGAAGTGATCGATTCGGGTATCGGCATGTCCAACGAGCAATGCATCGGGCTATTCGAGCCGTTTATGCAAGCGGATACCAGTATTAGCCGACGCTACGGCGGCACCGGTCTTGGGTTGGCGTTATGCCGACAATTGAGCGAACTGCTTGATGGATCGATCACAGTGAACAGTACCTTGGGCGTCGGCAGTGTTTTCGCGCTCGATGTGCCATTGAGGGGGGATGCTGATGACGCTTCCACGGAGCATCTGCCGCTGCATGACAAGCGCGTTGCTTTGTTATCAAGCGTAAGCGAGTGGCGTGATGGCGTCGGTCATTGCATCGAGGCTTGGGGAGCGCAGATAAAAATTGCCGCGCATCCCGACGAGTTGGATCCGGAATGGGTTGCTTCCGCTGCTGCTCTGGTGATCTTTGATAGTCCTGCAGGCGCATGGAGTGACGCAGAGCAAGAGGCTCTATGGGCGCGCAGACGGATTCATGCCCGAGCCGATGGTCCACTGTTTCCTGAATTGCATGGCAACACGCTGCAAGTGTCCTGCTACTCGAGCAGCGCGTTGCTGCGGGCCTTGCAGTGGGATAGCGAAGCTACAGCCGATACGTTGCCCCAGCTCGACATGCCACATGCCGGCAAGCATTGCCGTGTGCTGCTGGTTGACGACAACCCCGTCAACATTGAGTTGTCGCGAGAACAACTGGAATTTCTTGGGTACACCGTGGACACTGCAGAGCATGGTCATGCCGCATTGGCACAGTGGGAGCATGGTCAGTACGACATCGTGCTCACCGACATCAATATGCCGGTGATGAACGGCTATGAGTTAAGCCGCTCATTGCGCAACCGCGGTATGACCCAAGCGATACTCGCACTCACAGCAAGCGGCACGCCAGAAGAGCGCGCGCGCTGCAAACAAGCGGGCATCACCGAGTTACTGCTCAAGCCACTGTCGCTCGATCAGCTTGACGTGTCGTTGTCTCGCTATGCCGCTTGAACTTTTCTCCCTGCTAGCAGGGGAGGGAGTTATGTCGGGCAAACGATGAAAGGAACAGGTTGTGGCGTTCAATAACAGCAGCCCGCCAACGAATCAGATAGATTGTGTTGATCGCTGCGTACTAGGTGGGTCGATGGATCGGGCCGAGCAACAGTCGAACACATCCAGGCATCACGCATCCCTGACTGAGAGCGGTGCGGAGTTGTCTGCGCTGCGTCGTCATCAACGGCGGTTGCTCTACGGTGGCGGCGGCTTGCTGAGTCTTTTAATTGTGCTGACGGCCATTGGCATTGGCCTCTTCAGCATCCAAGGGTTTCACGCGCGACAACTGGATATTTTCCAGGATGGCCGGGCGATCATCGATGCCTTTCTCGGCCAGCGAGAGCATGGGTATATGGGCAGCTTGCGCGCCAATAACGCGTTGTGGTCGACGCAGCAGAATCGTCTACAGATCGCCGGTGAGCCCATAGAAAAGCAGTTCATGGCACAGGGCGAGCGGCTCTTTATTCAGGCCGATGATTCCTCTGTGCCATGGTTAGCGCTGGGGCACGGTACGGCGTCCATGCCTGCGACAAAGCTGGCCGCGTATCTCGGGATGATTCGCGAATATTCGGCATACACATCATCGACCATATCAGCGATGGAGTCGCCGGGGCAGCTCACGGTGTATGCCTATGAGCCAAGCGGGTCGTTCTTTGCCATCGCGGGCGTACGCGATGAGACGCAATTGTTCGCGGTGCTGAAGGTCACGACGCGCGAGCAGGCTTTTGCGCGAATGACCTTGCCCGAAACGCAATGGCAGCCCGCCGTGATCGGTACGAATGCGGTGGCGCCTTCAAACAATGAAAGCATCGCCTTTCACTTCGCCAGGAATCCGGTAACTGGCGAGCCCGCCCTGATGGGCGCGATGACGTTGTCCGTCGACCGCAAGGTCTATTTTCGTCGCGTAGTTTTCGAGTCGCTGGCATTGCTGAAAGATCGCCTGCAACCGACGTCGCCCGCCGCATTTCTGGTCGTTACACGCGCTGGCCAGTTGGTCTTGGACAGTGGTCAATTGCCTGTCACGCCTGAACAGAGCCTGGCGCAGCTGCGCCAGGCTGGCTTGTGGACGTCGTGGCCATCGGCGCAAGCCACCTATCGTGCGCGCGGCACGTTCCTGATCGCTGATCAAGTCAAAGGTGTGGACTGGGCCATCGTGCATCTCTACACATGGCGACAGATGCTGGCGAATCTGTGGAAGCTATGGGCGCTGATCGCTGCAGTGACCGTATTGATTCTTGGTGCGCTATGGGCATTGTTGCTGCGCATGGATCGCCGCGTCTTTGCACCGGCATTGGCCGGTGCATCGCTTGTTTACGAGAGTGAAGAGCTCAATCGGGTCATCATAGATACCTCGCCGGTGGGCCTGTGTTTGCTCAATCCGAAAGACGCAAGTGCGATTCTTCAGAATGACGTGATGCGTCGGTTTGCCGATGACTGCGTAGAACGATCACCGTCGTTGTACCAGCGCCTTATCGAGCAAGCGGGCGACAATCTGTCTGGGCCCACGGAATTCAAGTGGGTCGTTGAGCGGTTGGATGGAAACCACCGCAATCTTCTCGTGGCAGCAGCACCGGCCAACTACCGTGTACATCGTGTGTTGCTGTGTGCCGTACGTGATGTCACTGCGCAAGCGGAGCTGGAGGATAAGCTTCGACAAGCCAGGCACGATTCGGAGTTGGCGAAGCAGGCGGCTGAGGCGGCGAGTCGTGCCAAGTCAGCTTTCGTGGCGATCATGAGTCACGAGATCCGTACACCGTTGAATGGCATCCTGGGTCATCTCGAGTTGTTATCGCGCTCCCAACTCGATGCGCCGCAACGTGGGCGGCTGGATCGTATCCGTCTATCCGCAGACTCGTTGCTGGCGATTGTCAGTGATGTCCTGGACTTCTCCAAAGTTGAAGCGGGTCAATTGGATATCGACCCGATGCCATTCCAGCTTCGGCCATTGATCGAACACGCGGTGTTGTTGTTCGCGCCATTGGCACAACGCAAGGGTCTCAGCCTTTACTTCAGCATCGATTCTGTGTTGGCACCGAGCTACATCTCGGACGTGCAGCGTATCCGACAGATCATCAACAATCTGGTGAGCAATGCGGTGAAATTCACTGAGTCGGGGCGTGTGGTATTACGCGCTTCGCTCGGTGCGTCTGTGCACAATGAGCACGGTCTTTTGCGGTTCGAGGTGATCGATTCGGGTATCGGCATGTCCGAAGCGCAACTCGCGCAATTGTTCGAACCGTTTTCACAAGCGGATGCCAGTATCTCGCGACGGTTCGGTGGCAGTGGTCTTGGCCTGGCACTTTGTCGACAACTCAGCCAGTTGCTGGGTGGTCATATCGATGTACAAAGCACACCCGGTGTAGGCAGCATCTTCACGCTGGAAGTTCCTGCCGACCGAGATTCCGCTCCTCAGCCAGATAACTCGACGATGTTCGCCGGCAAGCGAATCGCGTTGCTGGCAGGTTCGGTGGAGTGTCGTGAGGAGATCTCCGTATTGCTTACGTCGTGGGGTGTGGAGCTGACGGCGGCAGGGAATCCTGCTGGCCTCGATGTCGAGTGGGTGCGTCATGCGAGTGCCTTGTTGGTGTTCGGTATGCAATCGTCCTGGAGCGATGAGGATGAGCAGGCGCTGATCACCTGCGCCAGGCGCGTCATTCGCGCCCAGGCAGACGGCCCCCTGGTGCCCGAGCAACGGGATGGCGCCTTGTGTATCTCCTGCTACTCCAGTACTGCCTTGCAGGCGGCTATTCGACAAGAGGATGCGATGAGTCAGCCAGTAGTGTCCATATCACGGCCACCGGATGGGCAGAGCAGCCAGGGCAAAGGCAGGGTGCTCTTGGTGGATGACAATCCCGTCAATCGCGAGCTGATTCAACAACAGCTCGAGACGCTGGGCTACACCGTGGATACGGCGGACGACGGCGAGCGGGCGTTGCAGGTGTGGGGTAACGATACGTTTGACGCTGTGCTGACCGACATCAATATGCCGCGCATGAATGGTTACGAGCTCACCCGTGCGTTGCGCGAGCTCGGCGTGACGTTGCCGATTCTGGCTGTCACAGCGACTGCGCTTGCGAGCGAAAAGCTGCGTTGTAAAGAAGCGGGTATTACGGATCTGCTGCTTAAGCCGCTTTCACTCGAGCAGCTGAATGCTGCGATGTCGCGTCATGTGGCCGTTGTTGAATCGGTGCCCGCCGAAACGCCGGTGAGCCAGGAGCGGCGCAAGTTTCCCGAAAAAGTGCTGCGCGCGTTCGTTGAATCCGGCACGCACGATGTGGACACGATGATGGCGGCTTGGCACAGACAGGACGAGGTGACTCTGTTGGAGCGCTTGCATTCGTTGAAGGGTGCTTTGTTTATGCTTGGGGAGCATCCGTTAGCGAAGGAGTGTGCATCCTTAGAGAAGCGCACTGAGGAAGAGGGCTTGGGTGCGATGGGTGACGCATTGGCAAGGTTCGAGCGTGAGTTGCGTGATGTGTTGGATCGTTATGCGGGTGAGCTATAAGAGCTTGCTGATTTGTCGCGATTACCAGTGATGGTCGCATGTATCAGCTGCTCGCTCGTCGTCGTCGTCGTCGCTGCGTAGGTAGGGGGTAGTGGCGATATCGCGACAATTGAGCGGTATCGCTAGTGTGCCGCTTACGCAGC
>JBARCX010000076.1:0-7967 GCA_049794535.1 Rhodanobacter sp. | reverse complement strand
GTGTTGCTCAGCGTGCTGAAGAATGGCTCGGCTTCGACGCTGGCCATCGTGAGCGGTATCAAGCAGCGTCTGGCGGATAGCAAAGGCATCCTGCCGGATAACCTGAAAGTCGCGCCGATTGGCGATCAATCACTGTTCGTACGTGCCGCCATCAGTGGCGTAGCGCGTGAAGGTGTCATCGCTGCGGCGCTGACCAGCTTGATGATCCTGCTGTTCCTGGGCAGCTGGCGCTCGACGGTGATCATCGCCGTATCGATTCCGTTGGCGATCATGGGCGCGATCATCCTGCTGTCGTTGTTCGGCGAAACGCTCAACATCATGACCTTGGGTGGCCTGGCACTGGCGGTCGGCATCCTTGTCGACGATGCCACGGTGACCATCGAAAACATCAACTGGCATCTGGAGCACGGCAAGGATGTGGAGACGGCGATCATGGATGGTGCACGCCAGATCGTGACGCCAGCCTTCGTGTCGCTGCTGTGTATCTGTATCGTGTTCGTGCCGATGTTCTTCCTTGACGGTGTGGCGCGTTACTTGTTCGTGCCCATGGCCGAAGCGGTGATGTTCGCCATGATCTGCTCGTTCATCCTGTCGCGCACGCTGGTGCCGACGATGGCGATGTATTTGCTCAAGCCGCACGCGCCGCATACCGACGAACACGGTAACAACGCAGCATTGCCGCGCTCACGCAATCCACTCGTGCGTTTCCAACGTGCCTTCGAGGCGCGCTTCGAGAAGGTGCGTGCCGGATATCACGGGTTGCTCGATATGGCGATGGGCCATCGCAAGGTTTTCGTGATCGGCTTCGTTGGTTTTGTGCTGGTCTCGATGCTGCTGGTGCCATTCCTGGGGCGTAACTTCTTCCCTGATGTGGATGGTGGGCAGATCCTGATGCACGTACGTGCGCAGGTCGGCACGCGTGTGGAAGATACTTCTGATCTGTTCTCGCGCATCGAGCAGAGCGTGAAGAAGGTGATTCCTGCCGAGGAGTTGTGCACCGTGGTCGATAACATCGGCCTGTCCAACAGCGGTATCAACACCACGTACAACAATACCGGTCTGGTCGGCGAGCAGGATGGTGATATCCAGATTGCGCTCAACGAAGGACATCGTCCTACGGCGGAATATGTACGCGAACTGCGCGAGCGGTTGCCGCGTGAATTCCCCGGTGTGACCTTCTCGTTCCCGCCTGCGGATATCGTCAGCCAGATTCTCAATTTCGGTTCGCCGGCACCGATCGACCTGCAGATTCGCGGTCCTAACCTGTCAGCCAACTTTGAATATGCGAACAAGCTGCTGGGGCAGATCAAGCACATCTCCGGCGTGGTCGATGCACGCATTCAGGAGTCGCAGGCCAATCCAGGTTTTGACATCAATGTGGATCGTACCCAGGCACAGCTGCTGGGCATCACCGAGCGTGATGTCACCAACAGCTTGGTCGTGAACCTTGCCGGTTCCAGTCAGGTGGCGCCGACGTACTGGTTGAATCCGGCCAATGGCGTGTCCTACCCGATCGTGATGCAGACCCCGCAGTACAACCTCGATAGCTTGGCGGCGTTGAACAATCTGCCCGTCAGTGGCGCGGGTGGCCCGGCGCAGGTCTTGGGTGGCCTCATCACGCTCAAGCGGCAGGCCAGCAACGCGGTGGTCGATCAATACGACATTCAGTCCGTGGTGCAGATCTATGCAGCAACCCAAGGGCGTGACCTCGGTGCTGTGGCGGGCGATGTGCAGAAGATGATCGACGCCAATGCCAGCACGCTGCCCAAGGGCTCGCACATTGCGTTGCTGGGTCAGGTGCAGACGATGAATAGCGCCTTCTCCGGTTTGCTGTTCGGTCTGCTCGGCGCGGTGCTGCTGATCTACATGCTGATCGTGGTCAACTTCCAGTCGTGGAGTGATCCGTTCGTGATCATTACCGCGTTGCCGGCTGCATTGGCTGGCATCGTGTGGATGTTGTTCGTCACCCACACGCCGCTATCGGTGCCAGCGTTGACCGGCGCCATCATGTGTATGGGTGTGGCCACGGCCAACTCCATTCTGGTGGTGAGCTTCTGTCGTGAACGTCTGGCCGAGCACAGCGATGCTGCACGTGCGGCGCTGGAAGCTGGCTTCGCCCGCTTCCGTCCGGTTTGTATGACGGCGTTGGCGATGATTATCGGTATGGCGCCGATGGCACTGGGTCTTGGTGAGGGTGGCGAACAGAACGCCCCACTGGGCCGTGCAGTGATCGGCGGCTTGTTGTTCGCCACTGGCGCCACCCTTCTTTTCGTACCCGTGGTGTTTAGCATCATCCACGCGCGTTACGGGCACGCCCCAAGCCCGGCCGATGCTTCCGGAGAACCTGCTTATGTCGTCTGAAATCGCAACCACTCCTACCTCGACGTTCTCCCGACGCGGACTGCGTCTGACCGGGCTCATCACGATAATCGTGCTGATCGCCGTGGTCGTGATCGGCCTGATCACCCGCGTCACCCAGGCGAATAGCTTGAAAAACTGGACCGAGACACAAGCCGTGCCCACGGTGAGTGTCGTGTCACCCGAACCGAGTGCGACCGGCGGGGTGCTGGATCTGCCTGGACGTATGGAAGCCTATATACGCGCACCGATCTACGCGCAGGTAAGCGGCTACCTTAAGAACTGGAACGTGGATATCGGCGCGCCGGTGAAGGCCGGCCAGTTGCTCGCCGAGATCCAGACACCGGAAATCGATCAGCAATTGCTGCAAGCCCGTGCCGATCTGGCCAGCACCAAAGCCAATGCAGAACTCGCGGGCATTACGGCGCGGCGCTGGCAGGCCATGCTCGGCAGCGACTCCGTGGCACAGCAGGATGTCGATGCAAAGACGGGCGATTACGCAGCAAAGATGGCGCAGATGAATGCGGCGCAAGCCAATGTCGATCGCTTGCTGGCTACCAAGGCTTTTGCCCGCATCGTTGCACCATTTGATGGCGTGGTGACGGCGCGCGATACCGATGTGGGTGCGTTGATCAATGCGGGCGGTGGCAATACCTCGGAGCTATTCGTGGTTTCCGATACGCGCAAGCTGCGCGTCTACGTGCAGGTGCCGCAAACATATGCTCCATCCGTTCGCCCCGGTAGCAGCGCCGTACTGAAAGTGCCGGAGTACCCCAGCCAGGATTTCCATGCACAGGTGGTGGCATCGGCGAATGCCGTCAATGCGAACTCCGGTACCACGCTGGTGCAGCTGGTGGTGGACAACACGGATGGCAAGCTGATGCCGGGAAGTTTTTCCCACGTCCGTTTTCCACTCACTGCGGATACGGCTGCACTGCGTGTACCTGCTAGTGCACTGATTTTCGACAACAAGGGATTGCGCGTAGCGACGGTAGGTAGCGACGACAAGATCACCTTCAAGGCGGTGAGCATCCTGCACGACTACGGTAAAACGGTTGAGATCGGTACGGGCCTGTCCGCAGGGGATCGCGTGATCAACAGCCCGCCGGATGGCATCAACGATGGCGACACCGTAAAGATTGCAGCCAACGAAACAGCGGCTAAGCCCCATGAAAAAGCTTGAACTCGCACTTTCGCTCGGCATCGCCGTAGCGCTTGGCGGCTGCTCGCTGGCGCCGGCTTACAAGCCGCCGGTGACGCCGACGGCGGCAGAGCAATACAAAGAAGTGGGACCGTGGATTGCGGCGCAGCCGTCAGATCAATTGCCGCGTGATCATTGGTGGCAGCTCTATGGCGATGCGCAGCTTGACCAGCTGCAAACACGCCTGCTGGCCAATAACGCGGATCTCGCGGCTGCGCTTGCGCATTACACGCAAGCACAGGCGTTCAGTGCACAAGCGCGGTCTGGGTTGTTTCCGCAGATTGGCCTGGACGCTAACGCACAGCGGGATCGGCAATCGGCTACCGCGCCGCTGCGTGGTGCCACCGCGCCAGCGGACTATCACTCCTATACCGTGGGTGCCGAAGCCAGTTACGAAGTCGACCTGTGGGGCCGTGTGCGCAACACCGTCACCGCAGGTCGTGACGATGCACTGGCGGCAGCGGCCGATCTGGCCTCGGCGCAGCTCAGCCTGCAAGCTCAGCTGGCCGATGACTATGTGCAATTGCGCGGTCTCGATCAGCAAGTCGCGTTGTTGCAGCAAACCATCCAGGCGTATGAGAAAGCATTGCAGTTGACGCGCAATCTGCATGCCGGCGGCATCGTTTCTGGCCTGGATGTATCGCGTGCGCAGACGCAGCTATCCGATGCGCGTTCGCAATGGTCGCAAACCATCGCGCAGCGCACCTTGATACAGGATGCCATTGCGGTGCTGGTGGGCGAGAACGCCACCAACTTCAGCCTGCAAGCTGAGACCACATCGATCCCGGTGCCGGTCGTACCGATCGGTGTGCCATCGACCTTGTTGCAGCGCCGGCCGGATATCGCCGCCGCCGAACGTCGCGTGGCCGCAGCGAATGCACGCATTGGCGTGGCGCGCGCGGCATGGTTCCCCTCGCTGACGCTCAATGCCCAGGGCGGCTACCAAAGCACCGGTTGGGCCAACTTGGTCACTGCACCGAATCGCATCTGGGCGATTGGTCCGTCCCTGTTGCTTGATGTGTTCGATGGTGGCTATCGCAAAGCCACCATCGCTGCGGCGAAGGCGCAAACCGATGCCGCAGGTGCGACCTATCGTGGTGTGGTGCTCGGTGCGTTCCAGCAGGTGCAGGACAACCTCACCTTGCTCGATCACCTTGGCACGGCCGGCAACGATCAGAAAGATGCTTCCGACGCCGCACAGCACGCACTGGATCTCGCCATGACCCAGTACAAGCACGGTGCCGTCAGCTATCTCGATGTGGTGCAGGCGCAGACGGTTGCTTTGCAGGAGCAGCGTGGCTTGCTCAGCCTGGATACCCAGCGTCTGCGTGCCAGTGTGCAGTTGATTCGCGCACTTGGTGGTGGTTGGGCATCGGATCAATTGGCTAGCAAGTAACGGGTCCTGAGTCGCAGCGTTGCGGCCAGCGCTCTTACCTGGTCATCCCGGCGTAGGCCGGAATGACCAGGTAAGCGGCTCTAATTCGATACGGTCGTTCGCAACGCAGCGACCAGGATGCGAATGGCCTCCCGCGTGCGTGGCTCAGCTGTTCGCGTATAGAGCGTGATTTCAATCGGCGGTAGTTGCGGCAGTCCCAGCCGTGCTCCCACATCTACCGCCAGTGGTGGGCAGGTGCGGCGCGTAAGCGGTGATACCGCGAGGCCGGCAGAGACAGCCGCGCTCACTGCGGGAATGCCGCCGCCGACAAACACTTCGCTCCAGGCCACGCCGGCTTCGTCCAATGCTTTAAGTGCCAGTCCGCGCACGATGCAGGGTGATGCCAGTGAGGCGAGTCGTAGCGGTTCGCCGGGTGTTTGTTCCCAATCGGAAACGGCGTACCAATAATGCGGCTCGGCGAATAGCACCACGCCATCGGGCCGCTCGATATCGCGACAAACGATCACTGCGTCGAGCTCGCTGCTGTCGTAGGCGGCCAGCAAACTGCGCGACGTGCCAATGCGCACCTCAAAACGTAGCGCGCGATCGTACGCACCCACCTTCGCTAGCAGTGTAGGCAGTTGCGTACCCGCTGCCTGATCGCCGATGCCAATGCGTAAGCTCATGCGCGAATTTACGTGGCTACCGAGTGCACGCTCATGCGCGTTGAGCAATTCGCGCGCAGCGTCGAGAAAGGTGACGCCTTCTGCCGATAGCCGCACACGTCGCGGGGTGCGTTCAAGCAGCCGTCGGCCCAGTCGGCCCTCGAGCCGTTTCAGTTTGAGACTTACCGCCGACTGGGTGGTATCCAGAGCCTCGGCCGCCCGCGTGAAGCTGGCGAGATCGGCCACAAGCACAAAGGCCTGCACGGCATCCAGGTCGAGCGGGCGCAGCGCCAATCCATTTTCAACAATCATGATTGAGCCACTTATTGATGAGTTTTTGTATTGTATGGCAAGGCGTGGGTGCCGGCCATGAGGCGGCTAGACCGGCGATCTTCTTTGAACAGGCTCTTACGACAATTGCTGGTTCACAACGTTGATGCGAAGATCCAGCGCGCCATGCGTTCATGGCTATAAACAATGGGTTATATGACGCCTGGAATGGAATACTCGCCTACAAAAACGCTGCGTATCGGTGACTGGTCAGTCCATCCGGCATCGGGCCAGATGTCGCGAGGCGGGGAATCCATACGGGTAGAGGCCCGTACGATGCGTCTTTTGCTGTGTCTCGCCGAAAACGCGGGCGAGGTGGTCAGCATCGACGATTTGCTCAGCGAGGTGTGGCAAGGAGTCATCGTCACTCCCGACTCTGTCTATCAGGCCGTGACGTCGCTGCGTCGCCTTCTGGGCGATGACCCTAAGCAGCCTGCTTACATCGCGACGGTGCCAAGGCGTGGATATCGCATGGTCGCGACTGTTGATTTGCGAGTCGACGAGCCCGTCATGCTACCCGTTGCCGTGCCGGCGGTGACTGACGCAGACATCGGGCCGTATCGAGACGAGGTGCTAAAGGAGGGTTCGCGCCCGATGATGCGTGCACTGCTGCTGGTCGTGGTCGTGTTGCTCGTTGGCGGCTTCGCTTCGTATCTGCTCGTTCGGAATCGCTCGACCACTCAAGCTGTGGCTGCATCAGCCCAAGTGGTGCCGAATCCGAGATCCATCGCTGTATTGCCATTTGTCGATATGACCGATGCGATGAACGAGGAACCTTTTGCCGATGGCATGACCGATGAGCTGATCGACAAGCTGAGTAAATTCCCAGGCCTTCAGGTATCGGCCCCCACCGACTCGTTCTATTTCAAAGGCAAGCAAGTCACCATCGCGGATATCGCCAAATCGCTGCATGTGGCCTATGTGCTGGATGGGAGCGTGCGCAAATCCGAAGCGACCTTGCGCGTCTCCGCGCGACTCGTTCGCGCCGACGACGGATTCGTTGTCTGGTCTGAAACCTACGATCGACCGTGGGCCGATAAATTGATGATCCAGGACGACATCGCCAGCGAAGTCACGAAAGCACTCAAATCATCGATTGATTGATGAGGTGCGTTATCGGCAAACCTGTCGGTGCGTAGCAGTGATAGCTGGCTGATGGGTGAGGGTACGGCCAGCGCGGCACGCTATGATTTTGCCGCACCCTCATCCGCCCTTTGGGCACCTTCTCCCAATGGGAGAAGGGAATAGCTGGGACTCTGCGCGCCTTATTTGCGTGCCTCGTAAGGTCGATATTGTGGCGCCCAGACCCGATCTGCGATGCGCTTGGCCAAGATGTCGTCACCGCACGGATCGGCTACACCATCGGCTTGCGCTTGCTTGGCGACAGCCATGGCGACTGCAACGGATACCGAGCGAAGCTGATCCACCGGCGGAAGCAAATGCCCGTGTTTGTCCGTTGTGGTTGGCGATAGCGCGGCGAGGGCGCGTCCTGCCGCCATGAACATGGCATCGGTAACTCGCCGTGCGCCGATGGCAATCACGCCCAGTCCCACACCGGGGAAGATGTAGGAGTTGTTGGTCTGGTCGGTTTTGATCGTCTTGCCGTCGTACTGCACGGGAGGGAAGGGAGTGCCCGTACCGATCAGTGCGCGCCCCTCCGTCCAGTTGATGAGCTGCTCTGGAGTCGCTTCACTGCGAGATGTGGGATTGGATAGCGGGAAGATGACCGGCCGCTCGACATACTGCGCCATCGTGCGCACGACGGATTCGGTAAATGCGCCTGCCTGGGCTGAGACACCGATGAGTACGGTCGGCTTAGCGTTGGATACAACGTCGAACAGTCCGATCTCGCCGGGTTTCTGCAACGTCCAGCCGGCGACGCTTACCTGCGTTTGCACGAAAGGCACCTGTGCCGGCGTAATACCGGACATGCCTTCGACAAGCAGGCCATAACGGTCGACGGCATAGAAGCGACGACGCGCATCTTCCTCGCTCGCGCCATCTTCAATCATCGCTCGCAATAGCAGCGATGCAATAC
>JBARCX010000075.1:0-1644 GCA_049794535.1 Rhodanobacter sp. | reverse complement strand
TTGTTTTTTGCAGGGCGTGGTCAAGGCGATACTTAATCAGCGTCGCCTTAATGTCCGGGGACTTGTAGCCGATCTCGTAGCGATGTGATGCGCGAGTGCAAGTCGTTGTCCGTGTAGGGTTCCGCACGGCCATAACCCCACACGGGCCCCGGCCACGCGGCATCGCCTTCCCGCCGTGCGATCACATGCACATGAAGTTGGCGCACGATGTTGCCGAGTGCGCCGATATTGAGCTTGTCGCAAGGTACGGTTGTGCGTAACGCCGCCGCCGTTTGATGGATCTCCTGCCACAACACCGGCTGCAGTTCGCTGGGTAGATCGAGCATTTCCACCAGCCCGGCGTGGCGCGGCACCAGCACGAGCCAAGGAAAGCGTGCGTCGCGCATCAGTCGTACGTCGCACAAGGCGAGCGATATGACCAGTTGCGTGTCCGCATCCAGTCGCTCATCGAGAATGAAGTCCGGCTCTTTCATGCGCCGGCCAGGTGTTTGTCAAAGAAGGCCAGTGTGCGCTGTAAAGCGAGCTTGGCGCTTTCTTCGTGATACGCACGCGGATCGACATCGCGGTTGAACGCGTGGCCGGCGGGGTAAGTAAACGTTTCCATCTGCGGTAGCAACTCGCGGTGCTTGGCAACGCTATCCATCGGTATGCCGGCGTCCTTCTCACCGAAGTGGAACATCACGGGCGCCTTCGGCACTTCGCCAAGAAAGGGCAGGTTGCGGCCGCCGTAGTAGCTTACCGAGGGCAGGCCCAGTCGTAGTGCGGAGAGCAAGGCAACCGTGCCGCCCCAGCAGTAGCCGACCGTGCCGATCTTGCCGGCAGACGCGATGGCTTCTGCAGCACTGGCTACATCCTCGATGGCACGCTCAAGCCCTAATTCCGCTACGAGTTCTTTGCCACGCGCATAGCCAGCTTCGTCATAGCCCAGCTCCACACCGGTTTCCAGATGGTCGAAGAAGCTTGGAGCAATCGCCGTGTAGCCCGCTTCGGCGAAGCGATCGGCAACGCTACGGATATGCGCATTGATGCCAAAGATCTCCTGAATCACCACGATGCCACCCTTGGGCTTGCCTGTCGGCTGGGCAAGATAGGCGCCAATGCACTGGGTACGAGTGGTGGGGAGGTTGATGTGCTGACCCATCGGGAGCTCCTGAATGAGGGAAGCCACGATTCTAACGAGCGGAATAGCCACCTCGCGTATGACTGCTGGTTTACCGCACGCTTACGGTCCTTGAGTCCATGTCGCAGGCTTCCCAGAAATCGGTTTCGTCAGCCTCGGCTGCCCCTAGAGTATTGGATATATACCTGCGATCTGGTGACATAAGCGATTTGTCATAAGCTCTGATATCCACCTTCGACTGCGGACATCACTAAGGAGCGCTTTTGTTGGGCGTTCTTTTCTGCGCTCCACGCTTCGATCATTTCTGTGATCGCTTTGTGCGGTCGTCTAGCGGGGAGTCAAATCAGTCACAGTAGACGGTGCCATTCGCGTAATGGCATTATCTATGGCGACGTCAGTTTTTTTGTCACTGCGTCGCAAGGGCACATAGAACGCGGCGCCCCATTTCTTAGGGACAGGGAACCTTATGGACAACAAAAAGCTTGTTTGCTTCGTATTGCTGGCTTTGGCAACCAGCGTAAGTC
>JBARCX010000074.1:0-7778 GCA_049794535.1 Rhodanobacter sp. | reverse complement strand
GGCGATGGACGACGCTGCTTTCGAGCGCCTGATCGAAACGGGCGAGCATGATCCGAAGGTACTGAAGGAATGCATCCGCAAGGGCTGCGTCAGCGGCAAGCTGGTGCCGGTGTTCTGCGGTTCGTCGTACAAGAACAAGGGCGTGCAGCAGTTGCTGGACGCCGTGGTCGACTACATGCCCTACCCGGGCGAGAACGGCGGTATCTCCATCGTGGATGAGGACGGTAACGTCATCGGCGAGCAGGAAGTAACCGACGACGCACCGGCGCGCGCGCTGGCGTTCAAGGTGATCAACGACCCGTTCGGCACCCTGACCTTCTGCCGCGTTTACTCGGGCGTGATCAAGAAGGGCGACACCCTGCAGAACGTCACCCGCGGCAAGAAAGAGCGCGTGGGCCGTATCGTGGAAGTGCAGGCCAACGCCACCAAGGAAATCGATGAAGTGCGCGCCGGCGATATCTGCGCCTTCGTTTCGATGAAGGACACCGAGACAGGCGATTCGCTGTCCGATCCGGCCCATCCGGCTCTACTGGAGCGTATGCGCTTCCCCGACCCGGTGATCAGCGTGTCGGTTGAGCCGAAGACCCGCAGCGACATCGACAAGATGTCCACCGCGCTCTACAAGATGGTCAAGGCCGATCCGTCGCTGCGCATGGAAGTGGATCAGGAAACCGGACAAACCGTGCTGAAGGGCATGGGCGAGCTGCATCTGGAAATCACCATCGACCGTATGCGCACCGAGCTGGGCGTGGACGCGAACATGGGCAAGCCCAAGGTCAGCTTCCGTGAGGCGTTCGGTGGTCGCGTCGAGCACACCTACACCCACAAGAAGCAGACCGGTGGTACGGGTCAGTTCGCCGAAGTGAAGATCATCTTCGAGCCGGGCGAACCGGGTAGCGGCGTGGTGTTCTCCGATGAAGTCGTCGGTGGCCGCGTGCCGCGTGAGTACATCCCGGCCGTGGAGCAGGCCATTACGAAGGAATCGCGCCAGGGCCAGGTTGCCGGCTACCAGGTGCTGGACTTCAAGGCACGCCTGATCGACGGCAAGTTCCATGACGTCGACTCCTCGGCACTCGCCTTCGAAATCGCCACCCGCGCCTGCTTCCGTGAAGCTCAGCGTATGTCCAAGCCGAAGCTGCTCGAGCCGGTGATGAAGCTGGAAGTGGTCACCGAAGCCACCTACCTTGGCGACGTGATCGGCGACATGAACCGTCGTCGCGGCCAGATCACCGAACAGGGCCAGAAGGGTACCAACGCTTTCGTGCAGGGCTTCGTGCCGCTGGCCGAAATGTTCGGTTACATCAACTTCCTGCGCTCGGCTACCAGCGGCCGTGGCAACTTCACGATGCTCTTCGATCATTACGAAGAAGTGCCGACGAACATGGTTGCCCAGTTGATGGAGAAGGAAGCCAAGTAAGGCTTCCACATCGGGACGTGCCGCAATGGCACGTCCCGATGGCATCCCGCCCGGTTTGCGATGAA
Organism: Rhodanobacter sp.; assembly: GCA_049794535.1. Taxonomy (GTDB): domain Bacteria; phylum Pseudomonadota; class Gammaproteobacteria; order Xanthomonadales; family Rhodanobacteraceae; genus JBARCX01. The sequence goes on along the minus strand of JBARCX010000074.1, from coordinate 6,296 downwards.
CCGGGCTGGCTGCAACACTGCGGCATTGTGCTCCCGGACTTTAAACGGGCTCCAAGGAGCGCATCACTGACCATCATCCGAGGGGAGAGGTCATGCTCATCGCCGCCACTATCGTCATCGCGCTCGTCGCCCTGCTACACCTCTATTTTCTCGTGCTGGAAATGTTCCTGTGGGACAAACCAGCGGGCCGTCGTGCGTTCGGCCTCACTCCGGAATTTGCCGCACAATCCAAGACGCTGGCCGCCAATCAAGGCCTCTATAACGGCTTTCTCGCCGCAGGACTGATTTGGGGCTTGAGCCTTGGCAGCAGCGGCTTCAGCGTGAAGCTGTTCTTCCTCATCTGCGTACTGATTGCCGGCATCTATGGCGGACTCACGGCAAGCCGGAAGATTCTGTGGATTCAGGCGTTGCCTGCAGCCATCGGACTTGTACTTACACTACTGGCCTGACCCTGCATCACCGCACCCAGACACACTCAAAACTCCCATGACAACGATTCAACGCGAAGCCGTCGGCACGCATTTCGACCCGCAACGGATGCACCACGCCCGCGAACGCAGCTGGGTCGCACTGCAAGGCATCCGCGAGCGCATGCGCCCAGGTATCAGCGAGGACGAGGCAAAAGCCGAAGCCACTGAAGTGTTCCGCTTGCTAGGCATGGAACGGCTGTGGCACCCGGTGATCATTCGCATCGGCCCGAACACCACCAAGACGTACCGGCAGCGCTCCAATCCCGATATACGCCTAGGTGAAAACGACACCTACTTCATCGACCTGGGTTTGGTATTCGACGGACACGAAGGCGATGTGGGCGATACGTTCGTGGTGGGTCATGCACCGGAACAGCAAGCCTGCGCAGACGCGGCGCGTGAGCTGTTCCATGCGGTAGCCGATGCATGGCGTACGCAAGGCCTAAGCGGCCAATCGCTTTACACGTTCGCCGAAGAGCGCGCCGAAGCGATGGGCTGGCGACTCAACCACGAGGTGAAAGGTCACCGCGTCAGCGACTTTCCGCACTCGGTGCACAAGGCCGGCGATCTGGGCGAATTGGATGCTGCGCCATCGAGCGGGCTGTGGATTCTGGAAATCCAAATCGCGCATCCGACCGAGCCGTTTGGGGCGTTCTATGAGGATCTGCTACTTCAGCATGACGAGGCCAGACATGCTGACTGAGACCGTTATTTGGCTCGGCATGCGGCTTTAACGTTTTCCTCGCCCCCCATTCAACACGCACTTACCAGCGCATCGACTACCATGCACTCACTTCCTCCCGAGTGCACGGCATGCCCCCTGAGTCGCCCCTTCGAACGGCTGATGCTGTTCGATCCCCGCCCGTGGACGCCGCCTCGCCAGTGGAAGCCACGGATCGGCTGAAGTTCAGCGGCGACAATACGTTTCATCGTGAGCTGCGGCGGCGTGTTGAGAACTATTTCAAGCAAAGCGGTCTCAAGCAGCGCGACAACGCGCGCATGTACTTCAAGACAGCCATCATCCTGGCTACATTCATCGCCTCGTATGTGCTGCTGGTCTTTTTTGCGGCAACGTGGTGGCAAGGTTTACTGCTCAGCGTTGTGCTTGGCATCGCTACGGCGCAGATTGGCTTCAATATTCAGCACGATGCCGGCCACCAGGCGTATTCGGAGCGCCGCTCAATCAACAAATGGATGGCTAGAACGCTGGATCTTGTCGGTGGCAGCTCATATATCTGGCACTGGAAGCACGCCCACTTTCACCATACCTACGTCAACATCGACGACTACGACAGCGATATCAGCCTCGGCGCCCTGGCGCGATTTGCGCCGCAGCAGAAGCACCACTGGCATCATCGCTGGCAGCACATCTACCTATGGATGCTTTACGGCTTCACCGCCGTAAGCTGGCATCTGCATGACGATTTCCGCGACATCACCACCGCCACCATCGGTAAGCGCCGGATTCCACGACCGCGTGGCAAAGACTTGGCAGTTTTCGTGCTCGGCAAGGTGGTGTTCTTCACCCTCGCCTTCGGCTTGCCGCTGATCTTCCATTCGATCGGCGCCGTCTTGTTGTATTACACCGTAGTCGCCATGGTGGCGGGCCTGTTACTCGCACTGGTGTTCCAGCTGGCGCATGCCGTGGAAGAGGCGTCGTTTCCGTCCCCGAGCGAACCCGGACGCATGGCTACGCCATGGGCCATCCACCAGCTCGAAACCACGGTGAACTTCTCGCGCGACAGCCGGGTGATCACCTGGCTGGTCGGTGGTCTGAATTTCCAGATCGAACATCACCTGTTTCCACGCATTTGCCATATTCACTACCCCGCCATTTCGCGGGTGGTCGAAGCGGCTTGCCTCGAATACGGGGTGCCGTACCATGCGAATCGCTCATTCGGTGCAGGCATCGCCTCGCACTACCGCTGGTTGCGGCGGATGGGCAAGCCAGACCCTGCGCCGGCGCCGTTGGTGCCGGTACTGGCACCGCAAACCTGAGAGCCTGCTCCACGATGAATCGTTATACCGACAGTGAAATCGCTGCGATCTATCGCGTCATCGAACAACGTCGCGATATGCGGCACTTCCTGCCTGACCCGATTGATCCCGCCTTGCTCGAACGCTTGCTTCGCGCTGCGCATTTCGGTCCGAGCGTTGGATTCATGCAGCCGTGGCGCTTCATCCGCATCACCAAAGCCGCGCTAAGAACGCAGATTCACCGACTGGTCGACGAGGAAAGGCAACGTACCGCCAGCGCGCTCGGCGAGCGCCAAGACGAATTCATGCGGCTCAAGGTAGAGGGCATTCGTGATTGCGGCGAAGTACTCGTCGCCGCGCTGATGGACCGCCGCGAACAACACGTCTTCGGGCGACGCACCATGCCTGAGATGGACCTGGCATCGGTGGCCTGCGCGATCCAGAACCTGTGGCTTGCCGCACGCGCCGAGGGCATCGGCATGGGCTGGGTTTCACTATTCGACCCTGAGGCACTGGGCCAGCTTCTGGCCTTCCCGCCAGGGGCCACGCCGGTGGCCGTGCTATGCCTTGGGCACGTCGATACGTTCTATGTGGAACCCATGCTGCAACAGGAAAAGTGGGCCTCACGCCAACCGCTGGAAGCGCTGATTTTCGAAAATGGTTGGGCGCAGGACGACACGGGCGACCTGTAGTCAAACCCGGCCCACGGGCCGATCCACGCTATCATTGACGGTTCGCGTTCCAGCCGACCCGTCCGCATGTCCAGCCATCTCACTGAAACCCGTCGCCGCCGCACCTTCGCCATCGTCAGCCATCCTGACGCAGGCAAGACCACGCTGACTGAAAAACTGCTGTTGTTCGGCGGTGCGATCCAGATGGCCGGCTCAGTGAAGGGCCGCAAAGCGGCACGCCACGCCACATCGGACTGGATGGCGCTGGAAAAAGAGCGCGGCATCTCGGTGACTTCGTCGGTGATGCAGTTCCCGTACGAAGGCAAGATCATCAATCTGCTCGATACCCCAGGTCACGCCGACTTCTCCGAAGACACCTACCGCGTGCTGACTGCAGTGGACTCGGCGCTGATGGTGATCGACTGCGCTAAGGGCGTGGAAGAACGCACCATCAAGCTGATGGAAGTGTGCCGCCTGCGTGACACACCGATCATGACCTTCATCAACAAGCTTGACCGCGAAGGCCGCTCACCGATCGAGCTGCTGGACGAAGTGGAGTCGGTGCTCGGCATTGCTTGCGCCCCACTGACCTGGCCGATCGGCATGGGCAAGCGCCTGAAGGGCGTGTACCACATGCTGCTCGATGAAGTGCATGTGTTCGAACCGGGCAAGAACTTCACCCGGCAGGATTCGACCATCTTCAAAGGCCTTGATGCACCGGGCCTTGTCGAGGCGATCGGCGCCGAAGCGATGCGCGAACTACGTGACGAACTGGAGCTGGTGCAGGGCGCCTCGCATCCCTTCGACATTGAGCAATACCTTGCCGGCAAGTTGACGCCGGTGTTCTTCGGCTCAGCGGTGAACAACTTCGGCGTGCAGTTGCTGTTGGACTTCTTCGTGGAGCATGCACCGTCGCCACGCTCGCGCAGAACACTTGCACGTGCGGTGCAGCCAGAGGAAGAAAAGCTCAGCGGCTTCGTGTTCAAGATCCAGGCCAATATGGACCCGGCACACCGTGACCGCGTGGCGTTCATGCGAGTGTGCTCGGGTACCTATACGGCCGGCATGAAAATGCTGCAGACGCGCACTAACAAGGAAGTACGCATCGCCAACGCGCTGACCTTCATGGCCAGCGATCGCGAGATCGTCGAGACCGCCTACCCGGGCGACGTCATCGGCTTGCACAACCACGGCACTATCACCATCGGCGACACCTTCACCGAGGGCGAGCTGATGAGCTTCATCGGCATCCCCAACTTCGCGCCCGAGCTGTTTCGCCGTGCGCGTCTGCGCGACCCGATGAAGATGAAAGCTTTGCAGAAAGGCCTGGCACAGCTATCGGAAGAAGGTGCGACGCAGTTCTTCCGCCCACTCATGAGCAACGACCTGATCCTGGGCGCCGTCGGCGTGCTGCAGTTCGACGTGGTGGCCTACCGTTTGAAAGACGAGTACAACGTCGACGCCAGCTTTGAGCCTGTCACGGTGACCACCGCGCGTTGGGTGCATTGCGACGACACAAAGAAGCTGGAGGAATTCCGCGAGAAGAACGCGATGAACCTCGCGCTGGATGGTGCTGGCGAACTGGTTTACATCGCACCGACACGGGTGAACCTGCAGCTGGCACAAGAGCGCTGGCCACAGGTGCGCTTCTCCGCCACGCGTGAGCACGCGGCGTCCGTCGAACTGTAAGAGAGACCCCACTCCTGACTGGGCGTTAGTGACTTGCGTCACTGTGGCCTAGTCAGGATGCACTGTTAGTCTGCCGCCTCATTCTTTTATAAGGCTGTGGCTTAGACATGCAGAACACATCATTAGCCTTCTCCACGCCTCCTGATGCCCCTGCCTGGCAGCGCTGGATGGTGTTCTCACCCCTGGCCCGCATCGTGTTCTTTGCAGCCATGTTGATTGGCTTCAGCATGGCTACGCATGCGGTGGTAGTCGCATTGGGCTGGACCGCAAAAGCGGCCAATCCGCTACATCATGCGTTTGCGATGCTGAGCATCCAATTGCTGCCAGCACTGCTTGGTTACGCGATCCTGGTTGGCCTGATCGAACGCCGACGTCCCAGTGAATTATCACCACGCACCATTCCAACGCTTGGCCTCGCCGGCCTTGTCACTGGCGCCGCCGTGTTCAGTACCGTGGTCGGCGTGCTGTGGCTCGCTGGCAGCTATCACGTGACCGGCACCGATCCGCAGGTGGATTGGTTACCTGATGCGCTAGTGATCGGTCTCGGTGCAGGGATTGGCGAGGAGATCGTCGCCCGTGGCGTGATCTTCCGCATCGTGGAAGAAGGGCTCGGCACATGGTGGGCCTTGGTGATCTCGGCGCTGTTCTTTGGCATCGCGCATATCTTCAATCCGGGTGCCACGCTGTGGAGCTCAGCGGCCATCGCGATCGAAGCGGGCCTGCTGCTTGGCATGATCTATCACGTCACGCGTTCGCTTTGGGCCTGCATAGGCCTGCATGCTGCTTGGAACATCATGCAGGGTACGGTCTACGGCATTCCGGTTTCCGGTGGTGCCGCCAAAGGCTGGCTGGTCTCTAACCGTACCGGCCCGGATTGGTTGAGCGGCGGTGTATTCGGTGCGGAAGCGTCGGTAGTAGCCCTGGGTGTCAGCTTGCTAGTGACCCTGTCCCTGCTAGTCGTCGCGCTGCGCCGTGGAAGCATCGTGGCACCCGTTTGGTCGCGACGCAGATAGGAGACGCTGGCTCTCAGTGCGCGCTGTGCTGTCGTGGCGATACCCACATGGTGATGCGCGCACCGAACACTACATGGCCTGCCGTGTCGGTAACTTGCACCATCACCGGCCATTCCTGACCACGATCCAGCACGGTCAAGGGCGTCTCCGGCGTGGCGACGGCATGCATAGTGCCGGTCGCCTTGCTCAGGTATTCGACCGTCATGCCTTTGGGAATCCAGCGCATGCCTGTCGGCATGGTCGCCTCGGCCATCACGCCGGCACTGAGTTCGGCAAGGTTACACAACGCGATGGCGTGCACCGTACCAATATGGTTGTGTACGCGCCGACGATCGCGCATACGGACTTCGCAACGCCCCGGATCAAGCGCCATGAAGCGTGGCGCGATGGTCGCAAAGTACGGTGCCCTGAAACAGACGGCACGCGAAAACAGCCAGTGACCACCAGGCCAACGCGTGATGCGCCGGTACATGGAC
>JBARCX010000073.1:0-8708 GCA_049794535.1 Rhodanobacter sp. | reverse complement strand
GGTTAACGATCACCATTAGCTGTATGCCTATCTCGCCCGCATGCTTTGTGATTGCCTGGGTAACGAACCACCATGAAAAGAGTAACGCCGCGGCGACCAGGGCATAGGCGACGCCCACGCCCACTGCCGCATATCCCGGCAAACCCGCGATTCGGCGACGCTCGGATATCCACTGAGCACAGGCCAGGCCAAAGGCCGCTGTGAGCACGATGGTCCCAAGCTCACTGCCAAGCATGAGGTATAGCGCGTTCTGGCTAAAAGAGTTATCGCCGGACATGCTGGGCATGTGCAAAACCCGATAGACGCTGATCGCGTCGAAGGCCAGATTCACAACGATGATGGCCAACGCCACCATATAGGGAAACAACGAAGGTTTTGCCTTGGTAGATTGCACTTCTCAAATTCCTTTTAACGCTCACAAGGGGATGCTAGGTTGCAGACCCGGATCGTTGTTGAATTGACCGGTCTTGCGGCAGATGCTGTCTATATACGTGAGCCGCACGTCGCCCACCACCACCGCGCTTTGCACCCCGGTGTTACTGGGCACCGGGTGGCGACGCAGACTATGCCGTTTTCCACATGCGGCTGATAGATAGGGTTATGGGTTGTGAGCTCTGTGCTCTGTGCCGGTTGAGTCCGCAGCCGGAAGCAGACGCCTTCTGCATTCGATCATAACCAGCAGCCCGGACAGGGCGCATCCTGCGCTGAGAATAGAGCCAGCCAGTCTCTCCACGATGCAGCTGTGTTGTCCGGCCGTGGCCAGGCAATGATCGACCTGCCATCGAGGTTGAGCCAACGCTTAGTTGGCTCAAGCCTTTGCTGCCCGACCGTGGTTGGCCTAGAGATGCGGAAGCCACAAACCCATAAAGGCCGCAAACTCGCCAAGGCCCATGGCTACCGTCAGCACAACAATGCCCGTCGCCGTAGCGAGCTTGCCTACTGAGTACCCTCGCTCCTTCGTGCGAAGGTAGATTTCGAGCACCGCGAGTGGAAGCAGAAACTGGGCGAAATTCAAGCCGGTGAGAAACGGGCCCGTAAACGTCTTCGGGTCGAAGCCCACAGGACCTTGGTTGATGAAGAGCCAGAACATGAGCCCGACACGGAAGAACCAAACGCCATTGACCACCAGGAAAAGGCGCAGCGCCCAGCGGCGATGTGTACTGAAATCACGAGCCATCGCATAGCGCCATGCCTGTGCAGCGCACATCATGATCAGGATGGCGTTGATGCATATCGCGGTGTGTTGTGCTGCGTCGCCAACTACCGTTCGCCCAGATGACGCCAGATAAAGGCCACTGAGGCCCATGATGAAAGCGATCACGATATAGATTCGCCCATTCCAGCGATGAAAGGCTGGGAAACGTGTCCGGACTTGCGGGATGAGCTGAAGCGTTCCGGCGACCGTAATCATGGCGGCGAACAGAAGGTGTGCGGCGAGTACCGTATTGCCCATGGTGTTACCCGGAATGTATCCGTTGGGAAGAATCTGGTTCCATACCTCCGGTTTTCCCTGCGCCGCTGATCCGCCATAGAAGAACGCGATGTAAAAGGCGAAGACCCACTGGCCCGCCGCGGCGACGAGAAACCAGAAGTGCGCGGCATTTCTGAGTGCGGCATCGGCCAGGGAGTTTCGTACTGATCCAGTCACCACGGCGGCATTCATGCGTAGTCCTTACGAAGTAAGTGATCGCCCCAGGACGGCTGGAGGCTGTCCGACAGGTAGCTTTACCTGTCGACATGCAGTGTTGCCCTTGGTAGATCAGCACGAAAGGCGCTATGAGACGAAGCACGCTTTCGAGTGATTGAGCGGCGCTTAGGGGCGACGGGTTACGGAGGGCTGCTCGGCGCGGTGCTGCAGATAGCCAAGCGTCGCCATGGTTCAGCGCGCAAGACGCCCGAGCTATATGAATCCAGGTCGCTTGAATCCATTTGGCCCCGTCGGCGCATCCAACCTACCGACAACAGCGAATGCGTCTGTTGCAAACCCTTTCAAACTCATGAGCCCGTCATCCGCATGCAGGCGGATTGGGCACCTTTTGGAGCGTAACGGATGAATCACTACGTTCAGATCACGTCGGATCAGATCACATCGCGTGGAATCCGCCGATGCGTTTTGATCCCGACATTCATGCTGGCCACCTTGCTCTGCACTTCCGTTTCCGCCGCAACCACCGCTTCAACGGCCGTGACAGCGACCTTGCCGGACACTCCGGTAGGCAAGCTCGCTGGCGAGTTGATCCGTCATGCCAATGCCGACGGCCCGGTACGAATTAGGAAATGGGCGCCTAACGTCCTTTCGGCGTCCATGGCCTCCGACGACAAAGCAGAGTTCATCACGAACTTAGCCTCGGCGGCACGCGACAGTGGCGGCCTGGATGTGTTCGATGTGCGCACCGATCCTCACCAACCGGGGCTGCTCGAAGTTGCCGTCAAGGGACGTCGCAACGCGCAAGCCGCCCTGTTCTGGCTGAGCGCGGACCCGGCGCATCCGGACCGGCTCGCGCAGGCGGTCCTGGTCTCGATGGACAATCAACTTTATACCGACTGGCCCAAGGGGCCGGTGTCGCATGCGGAGCTGCAAAAACGGATCCACACCATGCTCGATCGGCTGGTGAACACGGCTGACTTCTCCGGCTGCGTGACCGTTGCCGATGGCGGCGAGACCGTGTTCGATGAGTGCCGTGGTCTGGCCGAACGCAGTTTCAATGTGCCGATCGACCACCAAACGAAGTTCCACATCGGTTCGATGGACAAGATGTTTACTGCGGTTGCTATCGCGCAACTGGTTGAGGCTGGCAAATTGTCGTGGAACGACACGCTGGCGAAGCTTGTTCCGGAATATCCCGATCAGGCGATGGCGAAGAAGATCACGGTGTGGGAACTCCTGCACCACACCGCGGGCTTGGGCGATTTCCTGGTGCCGGAATATTTCGAGCACTCCGAACGCTTCGTCAACCCGGTGGACTACCTGGGGCTCATTGCACGCCAACCGGTGGTGAGTGATTCCGGCAAGCAAATGAACTACAGCAATGCCGGCTTCATGTTGCTCGGCCGCATCATCGAGAACGCATCCGGCGAAACTTACTTCGACTATATCCAGCGCCACGTTTTCGAACCGGCGAAGATGGCATCCAGCGGCTTCGACAGCGAGGAAGATATCGTTCCTCAGCTTGCAGTGGGCTATTACCACGACGATGGGGTTTTCTCCCATACATGGAAGGCCGACTGGCTGCAGATTGGTTACAAGAGTGGTCCGGCAGGTGGTGGTTATTCCACCAACGCCGATTTGTTGCGATTCGCCAAAGCGTTGCAGGGAGGCAAGCTGGTCAAGCCCGCCACCCTAGCGAAAATGTTCGACGGCGAAGTGCCGGCAGGCCCCGGCGGTTATGCGACCGGATTCGGTGATCGCCTCTCTCACGGACGCCACATCCGTGGTCACCAAGGCGGCATCGCGGGCACTACGGCAAACCTGGAAATGGTTTGGGAAACCGGCGCGGCCGTGGCCCTGACCAGTAACGAGGGGCCGTCGGAGCACTGGCTTCTGGCCGAGAAGATTGCCGACTTGCTTGCCGCCGAGGGCGCAAAAAACTGATTCTGGCAAGCGCGTTGTCCCATCATCTGTTACCAACGGCCTTCCGGCTCGATACACCATCTGGAGCAAGACCATGGAATACCTCTTCATTCCCTTCGTAGTGATGTCGGCCCCTGTGCTCATCGTTCTGATCGTGCTGCGCTACAGCTATCGGCGGACGCAGGCGCGTTACAACACCCTGCTGCAACTCGCCGATAAGGGCGTAGAACTACCGCCCCAACTGCTGCTGGAACCGCAGGTGGCTTATTCCGAGCGGCGACGAGCGTTAGTGCTGATCGGCGGTGGCCTGGGACTGATGGCGATGTTTCAGGCGTTGCCGGGCCAGCTCGACAATGGCTCCAGCATCCACAGCCTATGGGGGCTCGGCCTGTTGCCACTGATGATTGGCCTGGGCTATCTCGCCAGTTGGTGGCTTAACCGGCGCGAGAACGCGCATGGCTGATAGCGCCGCTGAGGCGCGCATCGATCAGGCGTTGGTGATCCGAGCTCTGCAGGGCAATGATCACCGGGCGTTCGAGCAGTTGGTGCGTCGTCATCAGGGCATGGTGCGCGCGCAGTTGCGCCGCCTGCTCCACGGTGACGAGGCCGCTGCCGATGATCTGGCTCAGGAGACGTTTCTGCTGGCGTGGCGAAAACTGGATCAGTTTCGTAGCGAAGCACGATTCTCCACTTGGCTGTACCGCATCGCCTATTCCTGTTTCCTCCAGGCATATCGCAGGAAACCGCCGTCTTCGGGCGATGCCGACGACGGCGAGGTCGAACAACTTCCGGCACCGCCCCAAGCGGTCGATCTGCAACTGGATCTTGAGCGTGCGATGCAACGCTTGTCGGTCGGCGAGCGGACGGTGTTACTGCATTGCGTGCAACTGGGCCTGAGTCACGAAGAGACTGCCTATGTACTGGCGATGCCACTCGGCACAGTGAAAACTCATGCGACACGCGGCAAGGCAAAACTGAAAACGTGGTTAGCGGCATGGCACGAGCCTGTCGACGAGGAGCAAACCTTATGAGTCATATACACGACGATGCGATCGATGCGCTGCTACGCAAGCAGTTTGATGGACCGGTAGCTGATGACGGCTTTTCCGAGCGTGTCATGCAACGGCTGCCACCGCGCCGACGTCGCGCGGTGTGGCCGTTGTGGGCTGGCACGTTGGTGGGAGCAGGGGTGTGTTGGCTGAGCCTATTGCCCACGCCGCTATTGCATGTCGGCTGGCAGGACTGGATGCATGGTGAGCTCTCGGCACCGGCCATCATTCTGCTGCTGGCGGTGGCGGGCCTATCGTTACTGGCCTTTTGTTGGGCCGCGATGGAGGCCGATGATCACTGATGCGTCACGGCCACTCGAAGACCTTAAGATGGCGAGCGTATGAAGTGATCAGCATAGGCGCCTTTTGAGATAAGGAATCGCCATGAAGAAAGAAGAGTTGGAATTACGCAGTGCCATTATTGCCCAGTGCCGATGGATGAATGACCATGATCTTAATCAGGGCACATCAGGCAATATTTCTGTTCGCTATAACGGCCGGATGCTAATTACACCGTCAGCGATACCTTATGACGTGATGGAGCCGGAAATGATCGCCGCCATGCCACTGGACAGCGAATATGGTTCCTGGGAAGGGCCGCTCAAACCTTCGGTCGAGTGGCATTTTCATTTCGATATCCTTAAAGATCACCCGGATGGCGCTGCTGTAGTGCATGCGCATGCACCTTACTGCACGATTCTGGCCATCGCTCGTAAGCCGATACCGGCTGTGCATTACATGATAGCGGCCTTCGGCGGTGGCGATATCCGCTGTGCGCCCTATGCGCAGTACGGAACGTCAGAGCTATCCGGGCATGTGTTGGTAGCACTTAAGGATCGCAGTGGATGCCTACTGGCCAATCACGGCATGATCGTCGTCGGCTCAAGTCTCGATAAAGCGATGTGGCTCGCGAATGAACTCGAATGCCTTGCCAGGCAATATTATTACAGCCTGCTGATTGGCGGGCCGGTTCTGTTATCTCAAGCCGAGATCGCGGAGGCCGTGCAAGGCTTCAAAAGCTATGGCTTGCAATGTCCGTCGGGCAAGAGCGTGGATTGAAATGAGTTTTTACTTTAACTATGGCGCCTTTAACGCACACCATGCATCAAGCGATTAATAAGTGGCGAGATCAGTAGCAGGAAAACACCCGCGCCGGCGAGTAGCCAAAAGCTAAAGCTGAATCCGCTGAGTGCTGAGGTTGCGGTCATTCCGCTTTCTCCGCTGATGTGACCAGCAAGCAGTCCCGAGAGATTGCCGCCTGCGGCGAGGGATAGAAACCAGCCGCCCATCGCCACGCCGACCAGTCGTGGCGGTGCCAGCTTGGTCACCATCGACAGACCGATCGGTGAAAGGCACAACTCGCCCACACTCTGCAGCACATAGCACAGCGTCAATGGCCAGAAGGGAATCAGCTCGCCATGTTCACTGAGCATGCGGGACAGCGCATACATCAGTGCCGTAAAGCCCAGTGCATTGAAAATCAGGCTGAGGCCGAACTTGCGCGGAATGGAAGGCTCCTTATGGCGTCTCGCCAGAAGTGCCCAGATGTGGCTGATGATGGGAGCGAGCACGATGATGGCGAGTGGGTTCACGGACTGAAACCAACCGACGGGAAACGTCCAGCCGCCAAACATCTGTCGATCGACCATATTTTCCGCGAGGAAGTTGAACGACGTCCCCAGCTGGAAATAGAACATATAGAACAGCACGCTAAAGCCGAAGATGATCAGCATCGCGATGACGCGATGCAGCTGCACCCGGTCGTAACGCATCGCCTCGACGATCAGCATGGTGGCCACGCCGATGAACAATAGGCCAAGCATCCATTGCAGGCCGCTCGCATCGACGAAAGTCAGCAGCAGGCAGACCAATGGCACTGCCGCTATGACGCCGAGCAATACCCAAACCACGCGTGTTAGCCCAACGGCTTCGGGTGCCGGTCGTCCCACACCACGCAGGCTGCGTCGCCCGTACCAGAACCAAAACAAGCTAAACAGCATGCCGACACCGGCGGCTCCGAAAACCAGCTTGTAGTTTTGCTGCATCGGTGTATCGGTGAATCGGCTTGCAAGCCACCCTGTCAACAGCGGGGCGATGAGCGAGCCCGCATTAATACCCATGTAGAACAGGGTGAAGCCGCGATCGCGGCGGTTGTCATTCGGGCCATAAAGCTGCCCGACCATCGTAGAGATGTTCGGCTTGAACAGGCCATTACCGACGATCACCATCGACAACCCGAACAGAAAAATCTCTTTGCCGGGGAGCATGACGACAAACAAGCCAAGCGCCATCACCAACGCACCGATCAGGATCGAACGCTGGTAACCGATAAGCTTGTCCGCGACGTAGCCGCCAAAAATACTGGCCGCATAAATCAGCGCCGTGTAGGCACCATAGATTTTGCTGGCCCACAGTTGTCCGGCTGGATCGCCATGATAGAAGTGCGCCACGATATACAGAGCAAGTGCCCAGCTGACGCTATAAAAAGCAAAGCGCTCCCAGAACTCGGTCATGAATAGCATCCACAGCGGGCGTGGATGTCCAAGTGTCTGCGGGTAGTCCGGTGCATTGAGTTCGGCAGCGATGGCGTTACTACTCATACACGTCCTCGGGGCCTGTTTTTATCGTCACGTTCATTCGTATTTACTGTATCGGAGTGGACGGCTAGACGACTATGGTGTCGGCTATAGGTGAAGTACACCGCGCAGCCAATCAAAAGCCATAGCGCAAAGCGCACGTAGGTGATGCTGGGTAGCCCCCAGATCAACCAGCATGAAAAGCCCACACCGATAAGTGGTACCAGCGGTACCAGCGGCGTACGGAAGGGGCGTTCCAGATCAGGGCTGCGCCAGCGCAACACGGCGACAGCAGTGCAAATCACGATGAATGCACCGAGCACGCCGATATTCACCAGCTTGGCCAGCTCGTCGAGTGGAAACAGGCCGGCGGCTACTGCTGTGACCAGGCCCAGCAACACCGTCGTGCGGTGTGGGGTGTGCCAGCGCGAATGCACTTTGGCGAACCAGCCGGGTAATAAGCCATCACGTGACAGCGAAAACCATATCCGCGCGCCAGCCAGCAAGTTGGCGAAGATCACGCTGGTGATGCCGCAGATCGATGCCAGCGAGATGGCGACCATGACCTGCGGTAGGCCAATGGCGGTGAATGCACCGGCAACTGGTGCGGCATTGTCCAGCGTGGTGTAGGGCACGATACCGGTGAGCACCAGGCAAATAGCGAAGTAAAGCGCCATAGCGATACCCAAGGAGAGCAGCACGGCGCGTGGCAGATCGCGCTGCGGATTTTTGGATTCTTCAGCCGCGGTGGTCAGCATGTCGTAGCCGAATACGGCGAAGAACACTACGGCAGCACCGGTAACCACGCCGTGCATACCAAACGGCATGAACGGATGCCAGCGCTCGGGTTTCACATAGGCGGCGCCCGCAATCACGATCAATGCAGCGGCGGCGATCTTGATCGCCACGATCACCGTGTTGAAGCGCGCACCCCATTGCATGCGTGTGGCCAGCACAGTCGTGATCGCCAGTGAAATAACGACGGCGGGAAGGTTGAACAAGCGGCTTGGCGCGGTGCCATAAGCACCTTGCGCCCACACGGGGAGCGAAATACCGGCAGTGTCCAGCAGCGCTTGTACGTAGCCCGACCAACCCACGGCAACTACGGCAGCGATCAACGCGTATTCAAGCAATAGATCCCAACCGATGATCCATCCAGCGAACTCGCCCAACACCGCGTAGCCGTAGGTATAGGCGCTACCAGAGACGGGGATCAAACCGGCGAATTCGGCATAACACAGTGCAGCAGCGGCACTAGCGATACCGGCCAGCAGGAACGAGATCACAACCGCTGGGCCCGCCTGGGTTGCAGCCACCGTGCCCGTCAGTACAAAGATGCCGACGCCGATGATGCCGCCCAGGCCAATGGCAGTGAGTTGCCACAAGCCCAGCACCCGGCGCAATCCGCTGCGTTCTCCCACTTCGCGCTGCATCGCTTGTACCGACTTGCGCCGGGTCATGTCGGTCATCAAACCCATGCCTTACTCCCCCGATAACGTCGTTGTTAGGTAT
>JBARCX010000072.1:0-12912 GCA_049794535.1 Rhodanobacter sp. | reverse complement strand
GACCTTGGCAATGCACCGGCAACGCTGCAAGCACTGCTGGACGATCCGTTGTATCGCGAACACCTCGCCGCACGGCATAACCGCCAATGGGTGATGCTCGGTTACTCCGACAGCGGCAAGGATGGCGGTACCTTGGCCTCGCGCTGGGGGCTGCAACGCGCGCAGGTCGAGCTGCTGGAGGTGGCTAATAAGGCCGGCATTCGATTGGCGTTTTTTCATGGACGCGGTGGCTCGGCCAGTCGCGGTGGTGCTCGCATCACGCCCGCTCTGATGTCCTCTCCGCGCGGTTCGGTAGCTGGCGTATTGCGCCTTACCGAGCAGGGCGAGGTGATCCATCGCAAATACGGCATTCGCGCACTGGCACTGCGTAACCTGGAGCAGATGGTGGGCGCGGTGCTGCGCGCCAGCCTGCGTCCGCGTGAGGATGAGCCGCGGGAAGACACGTGGCGTGAATGGATGGCCGCACTGGCAGCCGACAGCCGACGCGCCTATCGCGCCTTGGTCGATCGTCCCAGCTTCGTGGATTACTTTCGTACCGCAACGCCGATCGACGTCATCGAACGGATGGCACTCGGCTCGCGTCCTTCGCGTCGTCGTAGCATGCGTGGCGTTGAAGACTTGCGCGCCATCCCTTGGGTATTCGCATGGACGCAATGTCGATCGATCATCACCGGCTGGTATGGCCTTGGCAGTGCACTGGAGCGTGGCGCGGCCGTTTATGGCGAAGCCGCGCTGGCAGACATGGCACGCGACTGGTCGTTCTTCGCAAATATGCTCGACGACGTGGAGATGGTGCTGGCGAAATGCGATCTGGATATCGCCGAGGCCTTCTCGAAACTGGCCGGTCCATTACACGACGAATTCTTCAGCCTGATCCGTGCTGAATTCGAGCGCACCCGTCACTGGCTGCTGCGATTGAAAGGCAGCAGTGAGTTGTTGCGTAGCGATCCACGGTTGGCCGTATCCATTCGACTGCGCAACCCGTATGTCGATCCGATGAGTCTGCTGCAAGTGGATTTGCTGCAGCGCTGGCGCGCAACAAATGGCGAGGACGATAAACTGCTGCGTGCGCTGGTGGCTTGCGTCAATGGCGTGTCACAAGGCTTGCAGAATACGGGTTGATGCCATGTTGTGCCGCTAAGATTAGGCCGATTATTGCCCAGGAGCGTCTTCGATATGAACGAGAAAATTAAGCCGCGTATCGCGCCATTGTCCACGCTCATCTTCAGCTCACGCTGGTTGCAGCTGCCGCTTTATGTCGGCCTGATCGTGGCGCAATGCGTGTATGTGTTCCTGTTCCTCAAGG
Source organism: Rhodanobacter sp. (assembly GCA_049794535.1). Lineage (GTDB taxonomy): Bacteria > Pseudomonadota > Gammaproteobacteria > Xanthomonadales > Rhodanobacteraceae > JBARCX01. The sequence continues at coordinate 11,606 of JBARCX010000072.1, read as the reverse complement.
AGCTCTGGCATCTCGTCGCAGAAGCTCAGCAGCTGGGTGAGCAGGAGATCATGCTGCTCGTACTCGGCTTGATCGACGTGGTGATGATTTCCAACTTACTCATCATGGTGATCGTCGGCGGCTACGAGACGTTCGTCTCACGGCTGGGTCTGGAATCGCATCCTGATCAACCGGAGTGGTTGAGTCACGTCAACGCATCCGTGCTTAAGGTGAAGCTGGCGATGGCGATTATTGGCATCTCCTCGATTCACCTGCTCAAGACCTTTATCGCGGCGGGCACCTTGGGCGGTTTGCCGTTTTGCACACCGGATGCGCTCGTCGCGAATTCCGAGATGTACTACGCCGGAGCGACGCTGAAGTGCGGCACGCTCACACCGACGGGTGTGATGTGGCAGACCATTATCCATCTGGTCTTCATTGTGTCGGCGATCGGCATCGCCTGGACCGACCGCATCATGCAGGCCGGTCTTAGCCGGATCAAAGAGGGGCACTGATCGGCTGTGCCGATCAGTGCAGTCGGTCACTCAACCTTCGAGTTCAGACCAGCGTGAAAAAGCGATATCAAGCTCAGCCTGTAGTGCAGCGATGGCTTGATTCGCTTTGAGAATGGCGGCGCTGTCTTGCTGGAAGAATGCCGGATCGTTCATCGCCTCAGTACGCTTGGCGATATCGGATTCGAGTTGTTCCAGGCGTGCCGGTAACTGCTCCAGTTCGCGCTGTTCTTTGAAGCTCAATTTGCGCTTGGCTGCTGGCGCCGGTGTGGGCTCATCGCGCACCAGTCCTGGCTTAGCCGTTGCGGCGGCAATCGCCGCGGCAGCCGCAGGACGCTGGCGTAGCCAATCACTATAGCCGCCGATGTATTCGCCGATTTGGCCGTTACCTTCCAGCACCAACGTGCTGGAAACGACGTTGTCGAGAAACGCGCGATCATGCGAAACCAGCAGCAGGGTGCCCTGGTATTCGGTGAGCAGTTCTTCGAGCAACTCCAGCGTTTCCACGTCGAGATCGTTGGTCGGTTCGTCCATCACCAGCACGTTGGACGGCTGCGCGAACAGCTTGGCCAGCAACAGGCGGTTGCGTTCACCACCTGAGAGGCGCGTGATGGGTGAGCGTGCGCGTTCCGGCGAGAACAGGAAATCCTGCAGATAGCCGATGATGTGTTTGCGCTGACCATTGAGTTCGATGAATTCGCGGCCCTCGGCCACGTTGTCCAGCGCATTGAGCTTGTCGTTGAGCTGCACACGGTGCTGGTCGAAGTAAGCGATCTGGATGCCCGTGCCGAGCGTGGCTTCGCCGCGTTGCGGCTTCAGCTCACCGAGCATGATCTTCAGCAGCGTGCTCTTACCGGCACCGTTCGGGCCGATGATGCCAACGCGATCGCCACGCATGATGGTGGTGGTGAGATCGTCGATCAGCACGCGGCCGCCATAAGCCTGGTGTACGTGCTCCAGGTCGATCACCTTCTTGCCGGATGCTTGCGCAGTGGCGAGCGTCATCTTTGCGTTACCGCCCAACTCGCGCCGCTCAGCGCGTTCATTGCGCAGTGCTTTCAGTGCACGCACGCGGCCTTCGTTGCGAGTGCGGCGGGCTTTGATGCCTTGGCGAATCCACACTTCCTCCTGCGCCAGCTTTTTGTCGAATAGCGCGTTGGCTTGTGCCTCGGCGTGCAGGCGCTCTTCGCGGCGGCGCAGGTAGTTGTCGTAATCGCCCGGCCAGTCGGTCAGCGCGCCGCGGTCGATTTCGACAATGCGGGTAGCCAGTGCGCGCAGGAAGCTACGGTCATGGGTGACAAAGATGATGCTGCCAGCGAACTGCTTGAGGAAGTTTTCCAGCCAGCCGATGGCCTCGATATCGAGATGGTTGGTCGGCTCGTCCAGCAGCAGTACGTCGGGCTTGCGCACCAAGGCTTGCGCCAGCAGCACCCGACGCTTCATACCGCCGGATAGCGCGGCAAAATCGGTGTCGGCTGGCAGTTCCAACTTGGTCAGCACTTCGGTAACACGGCGATCCAGATCCCAGCCATGTTGGGCTTCGATCTGCGTTTGCACATCACCAAGCGCGTCGAAGTCACCTTCGGCGAGCAGATGGTGATAGCGCGCCAGTAAATGGCCGAGATCGCCGAGGCCGTCAGACACCACGTCGAACACGCTGCCGGAGGTGTCTTGCGGTACCTCCTGCGCCATACGGGCGATCACTACGCCGTTCTGCACGCGGATTTCACCGTCGTCGGCGTGGAGTTCGCCGGCGATCAGTTTCATCAGGGTGGATTTGCCTTCGCCGTTACGACCGACGATGCACACGCGCTCATTCGCTTCGATCGACAGATCGACATGTTCGAGCAGGAGGGGGCCGCCGATGCTGAAATCGACGCGCTGAAGCTGGATTAGGGACATGTGGGTATTCTAAGTGATTCAGGGTGGCCGCCGGGGCGTGGGGAAGGATCTTCACCGCCGACAGCCTGCACGTAGGATTCTAGGGGGAATCCATGACCGAGCCGTTGACTGATCGTTATTTGCAGGCCAAACGCATTGCGATGGCCGTTATGGATGCCGAGGTCCATGAGCGTGAGGTACTTATCGAGCGCGAGGTCGGGCCGGATGAGGCGCTTGGCCGTGAAGTGCGCTGGATGATCGCTGCCATTGAGCGCACTCATACCGCCACGTTGCCATATCGATCCAGTGAGACTGTGGATCTCAGCGGTCATGAGGCGCAGGCCACCGCGCCACGCCATTACCGATTGCTGCGACGCCTGGGCGAGGGCGGCATGGGCGTGGTCTATCTGGCCGAACGCGGCGATGGCGATTTTGTGCAGCCGGTGGCGTTGAAGGTATTGAGCGCGAGCGCGGAAGGGTCGCCCCTGCTCCTCGAGCGTTTTGCGCGAGAACGTCAGTTGCTGGCGCGGCTGGAACATCCGGGTATCGCGCACCTACTCGATGGTGGCGCACTGGCTGATGGCAAACCATTCATCGCGATGGAATACGTCGAGGGTGAGCGCATCGATGTCTGGTGCGCGCGACAAGCGTTGGGTTTGCACGAACGTATCGCGTTGTTCCTCAAAGTCTGCACGGCAGTCGAATACGCACACCGCAACTTGATCATTCATCGCGATATCAAGCCGGCCAATATCCTGGTAACCAAAGATGGCGAACCGAAGCTGCTCGACTTCGGCATCGCACGCATCGTTGATGATCAGCGCGACGCCGGTATAACCGAGATAGGTCAGCACGCACTGACCCTGGCCTATGCCAGCCCGGAACAGATCGAGCAGCAACCGCTCACCACGGCGGTCGATGTGTATGCGCTTGGCGTGGTGCTGTATCAGCTGGTGGCCGGGCGGCGACCGTTCCAACACATCACTACGCCACACTTATTGACCAGCGCGATCATTGGCGGCGATGTGATGCCGCCCAGTCGTAGTGTGATGGAGGCTGCGAAGCAGTCTGGTAACAACCTACGTCGCGGACGCACGGTGCCTGCGGACATCGATGCGATCGTACTGAAAGCGATGCGTCGCAAGGCGAGCGAACGCTATACCTCCGTGAGCGAGTTCGCGGCTGATCTGCGGCGCTGGCAGGCACGGCGACCCGTGCTGGCGCGTCGTGGACGCCAGTGGTATCGCGCGCGACGCTTCATGCAGCGCAATCGCTGGCCATTGGCTGCAGCATCGATGCTTTTGCTCAGTGTCCTCGCGGGTCTCGGGGCATCGCTATACGCCTTGAACCAAGCTCGCACGCAGGAGCAGTTGGCAGAGCAACGGCAGCATCAACTTGAGCGCATGGTGCAGTTCCAGCAATCCATGTTCGATAGCGTGGATGTCGATGCGATGGGACATGCCATGGCGGATGCGCAACAGAAGCAGGTGCAGGCCGCACTAGTGGCAGAGCCGACACATAAAGAAGCGGATACCGATTCAGCCACGCCATTGAATCAGGCTTTTGCGCGTGTCGACTCCACCGACATTGCGCGCAATGCGCTGGATACGTATGTCGTGACACATGCGCTGGACAGTCTTGATCGCGCATTCCCCGGTGCGCCACTGCTTGCCGCTGACTTGCGCCAGTCAATGGCGCGTGTATTGCTAAATATTGGTAGCTACGCACATGCGACTACCGAATTGCGCAGTGTGTTAGCCACACGCAGTCGCATACAGCCAGCGGATGATGAGCAACTGTTGTCTACACGCTTGGATCTGGCCAATGCTTTGGAGCGGCAAGGCCAGATCGATGAGGCAGCGGTTATGTATGCACAAGCGAGTGCTACCGCGAAGGCCTATTCGCCGACCAATGAGCTGCGTATTGCGACTGAGGCTGGACAAGCGCGGCTGATGATGACGAAGGGCCATCCGCCGCAAGCGTTAGCCATGCAACAGCGGCTGGTTACGGAACTAAAGCCATTGCTACCTTCCAGTGATCGCGGTTTGATGCAATTGCGTCGTGATCTGGTAGACACGCTCGTGCAGATGGGGCGTCTTGATCAAGCACGTGATGAGTTGGAGCCACTCGTTGCGTTGGATCGAACCGTGCTCGGGGCGGAAAACCCGGAGACGTTAAGAGCCACGCTCACGCTGGCCAAGTTCATGCGCTCACAGGGTGAATTCGAGCATTCGCTAGCACTGGCCAGCCAGGTGGCGGACGTGCGCGAGCGGCGACTTGGCGCGGAACACCCGGACACGTTGGATGCTCGCTACGTGGCGGCTACTGACGCGACAAAGCTGGCGCAGGACCCCGTGGCTTATGCACCCATCCAAGCGCGGATCGAGCAAGTCATAGCGGCATATAGCCGTCTGTTCGGCCAAGATAATCCGCATACGATATCGGCCATGACGGGTATGGTCGCGTTGTTGTCGAAGGAGGGGGATACCGCGTTGATCCAGAAACAGGCGATGGGTTATTACACGCAAGCTATCGCCATGGAACACACAATCCTTGATTCACATGTCCGTATGCTTGGTCCCGATCACCCACGCACACTGCTTGCCCGCGGCAGTCTCGCCAACCTGCTCGATAAGGAAGGGCAATACAACGACGCATTGACGCAAGCAGAACAGACCCTGGAGGGGCAGCGCCGAGTGCTCGCGTCTGATGATCCGATCATGCTTGGCACGTTGAGCATGATTGGCGACATCGAAAAAGACCTCGGTGACTGGGCCGGCGCCAGTACCGCTTACCGAAAGGCCTTAACAGGACGCGATCACCAGATGGGTCCGCAAGATCCGCAGACTATCGAAAGTGCTTCGCGCCTATACGAGGCATTGACCAAGCTGCACGACATGGGTGGATCTAGCGCAGTGCGCAAGCGCTATATGGATCCGGTGGTTGCGATGAATCCAGCCACGCTCAACGCAAGCATGCGTAGTGAGCGCGATAACGTGCTCAGTTTATTGCGGTTGTAGATATGGACGGCTCTAGGTTGTAGGGCGTTCCGAAATACGACATACCAAAATACAAAAGGCCGCATCGCTGCGGCCTTTTGCGTGACATCTGAAGTGGATGCGGCTTACTTCAGCTTGGCGTCGGCGCGCAGCGCTTCGGCCTTGTCGGTTTTTTCCCACGAGAACGCGGTGAAGGTTTTGCCATCCGGGCCCTTCATCTCGTACGGCGCACGACCGAAGTGGCTGTGGTCGCCCGCTAGGCCGCCGATTGAGCAGCCAATGCGATGACGCGATTCGTACGCCACATCCGTCAATGCTGGACAGAATGTAGTGATGCCAGTCGTCACCGTTTTCGATTTCACGATAAGTGATGGTTTGTCCCTAGCGTGCGGTGGGCCATGATTTTTGGTGATTACATAAATGCGAAGTGCACCACGTGGAAGAAGATCGGCGCGGCGAAGCTGACAGAGTCGAGTCGGTACAGCATGCCGCCATGTCCCTCGATCATGGTGCCCCAATCCTTTGCGCCGAGGCTGCGTTTCACCGCAGACAGTGCCAGCCCTCCAAGAAAACCGGATAGCACGATCAGCGCCGACATGCCAGCTGAGCCCCAGAACGAGAATGGTGTAATCCACCAAAGGCATGCGCCGATCGCCGTGGCCGAAAGTCCTCCGCCAAGTAGTCCTTCCACTGTCTTTGACGGGCTAACCAATGGGGCTAGCTTGCGTTTGCCAAACAATTTACCGAACACGTACTGCAATACGTCGCTGATCTGCACGACCAATAGCAGGTAGAGCATCAACAGCAGGCTTTGTCCTTCGTAGCCTGGAATCTTTAGCAGCAGCATCGCGGGTGCATAGCTTATGCAGTAGACAGTGAGGATCAGCCCCCATTGGATCTTGGTGGTGCGCTCAAGGAAATTCTCTACATCGCCGGTCAGTGCGGAAACCGCAGGCAACAGCAGGAAGCCGTAGACCGGCAGGCAGATCGCGAACAGTCCGTACCAGTCGATGCCAATCAGCCAATACTGCAAAGGAATGGCAACGTAGAAGCATAGGCACAGCGGAAGGTGATCGCCACGCCTGGTTGGGGTAAGCGTGATGAACTCGCGCAGTGCGAAGAACGAAGCCAATGCGAAGAACACCAGCGTGGTCACGCGTCCCAACATGAAACACGCACACAACAACGCGGCCATTACCCACCAAGCGCGAATGCGTGCGTTGAGATTGTCGATCACCTCACGTTTACCGGGCGTGGCGCGATGCTGCAGCCACCCGCCGATAGCGCTTGCTATCAGCAGTAGTGCCAGCACCCCGCCCATGACCCACCAGAATTTATCCTGCATTGAGAGGTGCTGCATCATCGAGCCCGGAGTCGTGCTATTCGGCGTCGTCATGCCAATTCCACTACCGCCGCATGGGCGCGTTTCAGAAAGTCAGCCTTGTCCTCACCCTGCTGCAACTGCAGGCTGCGACCAAAGCGTACCGTGCAGGTCAGTGGCACCGGCAGCAGGCTGCCTTTGGGCATGCTCCGATGCAACGTATCCAGATACACCGCGACTAGTTCCACTCGCGGAAATCGTTGGGCCAGGTGGAAAAGCCCTGCTTTGAACGGCATGGGCAGGGGTTCCTGGCTTCGCGTGCCCTCAGGGAAGATGATCAGGGAATCGCCCGCCTCCAACGCATCCATCAACGGTTGCAGTGGGTCGCCCTCGCGTTGGCTTGCGTCCCGCTCGATGTAAACAGCATGGAATCCATGGTCAGCGATGAAGCCGCGAATGCCACCGCGCCCCCAATAGTCGCGTGCTGCGACCGGGCGTGTGCTTGCACGCAGTTTTGGCGGTAATGCAGCCCACAGTGCAAGCGCGTCGAGGTGGCTGGAATGGTTGGCGAAATAGATGCGCTGGGTCGATGCTGGTGCACTGCCGATCCAGCGACCATGTGCCCCCACAAGTGCGCGAACAAGCCCGACAAGTAGGCGTGAGGTAATCATGCAGCGCCTCCTGTGTGCAGTTTCGCGGCGATTGCGCGCGCTCGGGTGACGCAGGTCAGCGCCGAGCCGATAGCGATTAGTCCTGCGGCAATCAACAACGTCCAGTGACTACCAAGCCAGATGCGCTCGATGGCACCAAACACACACGCGGCGGTGAGTACAGCCATGCGATGTTGTTTTGCCATCGGCCCACGGAAATCTTGCGGCTGACCTAGACTGCCGCCAGCCAATCGCACGTAGGCTGTCAGCGCCGCCAGTAACGCGCCGAGCCAGCCTAGCCATGGTTGTCCACAGGCATAACCCAGGGCCACGATCAGCAGTGAGTCGGCGACGCGGTCCGGAAACTCGTTGTACAGCGCACCCACTGCTGATTTCTTGCCACCCTCCATGGCAACCATGCCATCGAGCAGATTGCAGATCAGGCGGGCTTGCACGCATAGCGCGCACAGCAGCAGTCCTATCCATGTGGGCCAATAGATCAGAAATGCAGCACCCGCAGCGGCGAATAACGCACTCGCCACGGAGATCTGGTTTGGCGTGATAGCCGAACGCGCGAGCATCGTGGCGCTACGCTGAGCCCAGTGACTGCCGCGTGCGCGAATCGGTCGACGGGAAGTTTCGTCCATGAGCATTGCCCGGAAGGGATTTGCCGAAGATTAGCTGATTGGCGGGGTGTGTACGATGCCGTGATCAATACGTCGCCGCTACGCAAGTGAGCGTGTTCTGTAGCGGATGACGCTAGGCCAAAAATACAAAAGGCCGCATCGCTGCGGCCTTTTGCGTGACGCTGAAGCAGGTGTGGCTTACTTCAGTTTGGCATCCGCGCGCAGCGCGTCGGCCTTGTCGGTTTTTTCCCACGAGAACGCGGTGAAGGTTTTGCCATCCGGGCCCTTCATCTCGTACGGCGCACGACCGAAGTGGCCGTAGCTGGCGGTCTGCTGGTACATCGGGTGGATCAGGTCGAGCATCTGCAGGATGCCGTACGGACGCAGGTCGAAATGCTTGCGGATCAGCTTTTCGATCTTGTCGTCGCTGATCTTGCCGGTACCAAACGTGGTGACCGAGATCGAGGTGGGGTGCGCCACGCCGATGGCGTAGGAGACCTGCACTTCGCAACGGTCCGCGATGCCGGCAGCGACGATGTTCTTCGCCACGTAACGCGCAGCATAAGCAGCCGAACGGTCGACCTTGGACGGATCCTTACCCGAGAACGCGCCACCACCGTGACGAGCCCAGCCGCCGTAGGTGTCGACGATGATCTTGCGACCGGTCAGGCCGCAATCGCCCACCGGGCCGCCGATCACGAACTTGCCGGTTGGGTTGATGTGGAACTTGGTGCCCTTGTGCAGCAGCTTGGCTGGCAGCACCGGCTTGAGGATCAGCTCACGCACAGCCTCGACCAGGTCTTTCTGCTTGACGTCTGGATCGTGCTGGGTGGACAGCACCACGGCATCGATCGCCACGGCCTTGTCGTTCTCATAGCGCAGGGTGACCTGGCTCTTCGCATCCGGGCGCAGCCAGGACAGCGGCGAGTTCTTCTTCTTGCGGACTTTCGCCTGCTGCTCGACCAGGCGGTGCGAGTAGTAGATCGCCGCCGGCATGAAATCTTTGGTTTCGTTGGTGGCGTAGCCGAACATCAGGCCCTGGTCGCCAGCGCCCTGTTCTTCCGGCTTCTTGCGATCCACACCCTGGTTGATATCCGGCGACTGCTTGCCGATTAGATTCAGCACGCCGCAGGTGGCGCCGTCGAAACCGACGTCGGAAGAGTCATAACCGATGTCGACGATGACCTTGCGGGTCAGCGCCTCGAGGTCGATCCACGCGCTGGTGGTGATCTCGCCGGCCACGATGGCCACGCCAGTTTTCACCATGGTTTCGCAAGCCACGCGTGCGCGGGCATCCTGCGCGAGGATCGCGTCGAGGACGGCGTCGGAGATCTGGTCGGCGACCTTATCCGGATGGCCTTCGGAAACCGATTCGGAGGTGAATAGGAAGTTGCTCATCGCGGGTTATATCCTTCCTTACGGATAGAGAGATGAAAGAAGCGGGACATGATACACGGGGTGCCCCGGGTTTGCAGCTTCAGCTTGCAATACAAGGATGACGATTTCATGCCGATTCAGCCGTTTGGACGGCTTTTGGGGTGGCTCGGCGGGTTCAGGTAAGTGGTCGCTGAGGTGGATATTGGGCCAAAGAATAGCCGAGCAAAGGTTACGTGGACGCTGTTTGGGGCTACCCAAAATCGCGCTGTGAATTCATACGCCACGCGACATAACTCCCTCCCCTGCGTGTCGCGAAAAGGGGACTTCCGTTGGTCGTAGCAGGGTTGGGGTGGGGTGAAGCCCGTCCAGTGAGGCAAGTATTTACCCCCTCCCAACCTCCCCCTGTGAATAGGGGGAGGAGCATGAACGAGAGCCTCAGCTGGCCTGAGCAGCCAACTCCACCCGCAATTCGCGCGCAGCCGCCACCATGGCCGCCAAGGCCGGAGTGACTTCGGCCCAGCCGCGAGTTTTCAGGCCGCAGTCGGGGTTGACCCACAGCTGTTTCGCGTCGAGTACGCGTAATGCATTGCGTAGCAGCGAGACGATTTCTTCGCGACCCGGTACGCGTGGCGAATGGATGTCGTACACGCCGGGGCCGATATCGCCTGGGTAGCTGTAGCGCTCGAAGGCGTCGAGCAGTTCCATGCGCGAGCGGCTGCTCTCGATGGAGATGACATCGGCATCCAGTGCGGCGACCGCATCAATAATCGCGTTGAACTCGGCGTAGCACATGTGCGTATGGATCTGCGTGGCATCGCCTACGCCGCCGGCACTGATCCGGAAGCACTGCACCGCCCAGTCGAGGTAAGCCGGCTGATCAGCCTGACGCAGCGGAAGCCCTTCGCGCAGAGCGGGCTCGTCAATCTGGATCACACGGATGCCGGCACGCTCAAGATCGTGCACCTCATCGCGTAGGGCCAGGGCGAGTTGCCGGCAAACGGTTTCACGCGGCAGGTCATCGCGTACGAAGGACCACTGCAACACCGTCACCGGGCCGGTCAGCATACCCTTCACGGGCTTGTCGGTGAGTGACTGTGCGTAGCTCGACCAGCGCACCGTCATCGGTGCAGGGCGAGCCACGTCACCCCAGATGATCGGCGGCTTCACACAACGCGAGCCATAGCTCTGTACCCAACCATGGCGTGTAAAGGCAAAGCCGTCGAGCTGCTCGCCGAAATACTCCACCATGTCGTTGCGCTCGGGTTCGCCGTGTACAAGCACGTCCAGCCCAGCGGCTTCCTGCTGCTCCAGTACGTGGCGGATTTCATTGGCGAGTACGGTTTCGTAGGCGTTTTGATTGAGCTGCCCGGCGCGATGATCGGCACGCGCGCGGCGTAGTGCATCGGTTTGTGGAAACGAGCCGATGGTGGTGGTCGGTAGCAGCGGTAATGCCAATGCCTCGGCTTGGACGACGCGGCGATGCGCCAATTCCGAGCGTCGCAGCGTCGCCTGCGGACTCAGTGCGTGCAGCCGAGCACGCACGTCTTGTCGCTGCACACCGGGGGTATGTGGACGTTGAGCGAGCAGGGCGGCTTGTTCACCCAGTGCATCGCGTGCCATACGGCTTCCACTCAATGCGTCCGCATAGAGGCGTAACTCCTCCAGCTTCTGTTGGGCGAATGCGAGCCAGCTACGCAGTGCCGATGGCAGTGCGGTTTCCTGCGTGGCATCGATTGGCGTGTGCAGTAATGAGCAAGAGGGAGCGAGCCACAAGCGATCGGTGCCGCGGCGTGCGGCGATTTTTTCCAGCAGTGGTAGCACCTGCGTGGGCTGGCTGCGCCAGATGTTGCGACCGTCGATGACACCGGCACTGAGTACCCGGTCGGCGGGCAGTGCAGCGAGCACGGCGTCGAGTTGTTCCGGTGCGCGTGCCAAATCAATGTGCAGGCCATCCACCGGCAGGCTGGCAGCCAAGGCGAGATTGTCGTCCAATGCGCCGAAATAGGTGGCGAGTAAGCGCTGCGGCGAGGGGCCGAGTGCGAGCGTGGTGTAGGCCAGGGTGTAGGCGTGTCGAGTGGCATCGTCCAGGTCGAGCACCAGGCACGGTTCGTCCAGTTGGACCCAGTCGACACCGGCAGTGGCGAGCTTTTCGAGTAGTTCGACATAGGCAGGTAGCAAGGCATCCAGCAGAGCGAGCGGGTCACTGCCGTCGGTGGTTTTTGCCAGGCGAAGGAACGACACCGGGCCGAGCAGTACGGGCC
>JBARCX010000071.1:0-9731 GCA_049794535.1 Rhodanobacter sp. | reverse complement strand
GCTGTAGCGCCAGTGAAGGAACAGGTGTTTACGTTATCGACCGATGCGTTGTTCGCATTCGACAAGTATTCGGTGGCCGACATCACCAACGATGGCAAGGTGCAACTCAACGATCTGGCGCATAAGTTGACCGCTGCCAGCGATGGCGTGCGCAACGTACAGATCACCGGCTATACCGACCGACTGGGTAGCGCCTCCTACAACGATGATCTATCCGAACATCGCGCATACGCCGTAATGCATTACCTGGTCGATCACGGTGTGCCAGAGGAAGCGATTACCGCTGAAGGACTCGGCATGAACAACCCGGTCAAGGATTGCCTTGATGCTCCGCAAGCGCAGCTGATCGATTGCCTGGCACCGAATCGCCGTGTCGTCGTCAAGGTCGACATCGCAGGTAGCGGTCATGTGGAAGTGAAGAGCGGAACGTAAGCCGTGGTTATGTGCATGTACTGATTAAGCACGTGCACATAACCAGCCACCCATGATGTTTTGGTGGCACCACTGCCGTGTTGTTGAACAGTACGAGGTACCTGATGTTTTCAGTACGTACCAGCGAAGCACTTGATCGCCTGCATACCGTCATTCGCACACATCCCCAATGGCTGTGGGAGGTCGATGACCGTTACCGCTATACCGATGTATCGCAGAGTTTACTTAACCTGCTCGGTCATGAGCGCAACGCGGTCATCGGTCGACCCGTGTATGACTTCATGATTCCTAGCGACGCGACACGCGTGTCACGCATCATCGCGGCCAAATCCGGGCGACCTTACTCGGGCGCCATATCGCATCATTTGCGTGCCGATGGAACGACGATTGCGATCGAGTCAGGGGCCGTACCGCTACAGAGCGATGATGGTGCATTGAAAGGCTATCGAGGCATCGCGCATGCCGTGGCCCACTTCGATCTCATGCAAAGTGACAGCGTGTATCGGATGAGGGCCATCTACGACACGGCACCTGCCGCGCTATGCCTTGTCGGTCGCGACGGGCGCTATCTGGCTGCAAATAACGCTTACGCTGCCATCTATGACCTGACGCCCGGCGTGCTTATCGGCCGCAAGGTCGAGGAGCTTCTGCCCGGTGCCCGCGAGATGATCCGTAACGATTTGCATCTGCTCGATGCGGGGCATGACGTTCCGAACCATGAAGTCGAATGTCGCGGACGTATCTATCAAGTAGCTGTGAGGCCATTGCAGAACCTGTTAGGGCAGGTGACAGGTATTACCACTGCGCTGATGGATATCACGGAGCGAAAGCGAGCCGAGCAAGCGCTGGCTGAAACCAATCGGCAACTGTTGCACTACGCCAGGCATGACTATCTGACCGGGCTAGCGAACCGGCGTTATGTCGACGAAGTTTTGGCCAGCGAGGTTAGAAACGCGATACACAACGGACATCCGTTATCGGTGCTGATGACCGACGTCGATTTTTTCAAGCGATATAACGATCATTACGGTCATTTACTCGGCGACGAATGCCTGTGCATGGTGGCATCCAAGCTCAAGCATGTGCTGCATCGGCATAGCGACTTTGCTGGGCGCTACGGTGGCGAGGAGTTTGTCGCCATCATGCCGGGCACTGACGCCATAGGTGCATCAAAGATCGCCGCGGATATCTTGCATGCGATCAGGGAGTTGAATCTGCCGCATGCCAAAAGCGATTTTGGCAGAGTCACACTGAGTGTCGGGGTGGCAACGCTCGAGCCTTGGTCCCAATTGCCAGAAATAGATGCCAACTGCGAGGCACTCGTATGTGCAGCAGATAAGGCTTTGTATGCAGCGAAGCTCGCGGGGCGCAATACCATCTGCAGCGATTCGTTGCTTGGAATACGCCCCGACGCATGGCTGGATCACGCGCCTTGAGGATGGCTATACCATCTCAACCGAAGCCTCCCATCGCACCATGATCCAACGCCAGATAACGCATGCTCCAGGTACGTTTTCCGCTTGCGTGACATGCAAGAAAGAGCCGCGCCACTTCATGGCCAACGGCAGTACCAGTCAGGAGAGTGCGGCGTTCTCGGCGCTTAACGAACGACATCAATTGGAGTGCCCCTGCGAACGCCGCACAGGCTGGTGCCGTTCGTTGGTAGAGGCGTTACAGGTATGGGGTGAGCGAGGAGAAACGTTGCTGCCCGTCATAAAGGCGGGCAGCAACTTACATTCCATTTTGGCGCGTCGCACGCTACCCGTGGTTGCTTCAGGCCCGTTTAAACATACGTACGACGTACAGCAGAATCGCTGCGCCGATCGTGGCCGTGATGATGGATGCAATCAATCCGCTGCCGATGCTGACACCTAGTACGCCGGACAGCCAGCCGCCGATAAAAGCACCGACAATGCCGACAACGATATCGACCAGCAGCCCAAAGCCGCCGCCTTTGACGAGTAAACCGGCAAGCCAGCCTGCAACAGCGCCGATGATCAGCCAGGCAAGAATGTCGTGTGATGCCATTGAAGCTACTCCCCGATGTCCTAAGACGTCATGTTGTTCTTTAGTAGGCGTCGTGTATCCCACGAACCTGAGTGATATGCGATAAGCGCGCAGGGCAACGGCCAAGACCACAGGCCGCAAGCCAATTGACCGAAGCCTGCGCGACGAAACTCTAGTCTCGCCGCATCGCGGTTGCTTTCAGACGATTCCTAACTTCAGGGGTGATTGGGTACAAAGCGCACGACGTAGGTCGATCGGGCTGAAACAGCGGGCATCTTGGGCGGTACGATAGACCCAGGGAGCTCAATGCCATCATCGTCTGTTGGCAGAGCCACAGGGGGTATGGGCCATGCCGAAGAATATTGTCATCTGCTGTGACGGTACGGGTAATCAGATCGACAGCACCATCTCGAATGTGCTCAAGCTGTATTGCATTCTTGGAAAGAATGTTCGCCAGCGCGTTTACTACAACCCGGGCATCGGAACTATCGGTCAGCAGAACGCCTGGCAACGCTTCAAGCAAAAGACCCATGGCGTGTTTGGCCTCGCGACCGGTTACGGGCTCGATGATGATGTGCTGGCCGCTTACCGCTTCTTGAGCCAAACCTATGAAAAGGACGACAAGGTCTGGCTATTCGGATTCAGCCGTGGCGCCTATACGGTGCGTGTTCTGGCGGCCTTTATCCATGTCATCGGTTTGCTGCCACCGGATCAACTCAATCTGGCGGGATATGCCTTTACCGCCTTCAAGCGATCCAGTGCGGATAGCCAGCGGGTGAATCGCACAGGGCAGGGGAGCAATCAGGCTGGCGATCAAGCAGAAACAGGCGAGCCACACCGAAGCGAAGCACTCGAGGCTGCATGGCATTTCAGTCGGGTCGCTGGCGGCAAGCCGATTCGTATCGAGTTTGTCGGTGTATGGGACACGGTGGCCTCCGTCATCGTGCCGCGTGATGACACCTTTCTGCCTGACCTGCAAACGCTGCGCTTCACGCGGACGAATTCGAGCGTCAAGACGTTCCGCCATGCGATGGCGATCGATGAACGTCGGCGCATGTTTCGGCTGAATGCGTGGAAGGAAGGGCAGGTTTATCGACCCGCACCTTTTAAGGCTGATAGCGAAATTCCACAGGATATCCGCCAAGTGTGGTTCGCGGGTGTCCATGCTGATGTGGGCGGCGGTTACACGGAGGCCGAAAGTGGTCTTTCAAAATACCCGTTGCTGTGGATGATCGAGGAGGCGTATGCAAAGGGTCTCCTTATCAACCGTGCGATGGTGAATCACCTCGTGCTTGGCCACCCCAGAAAGGGAAGCAACCATGTGTATGTGGTGCCCGACGCAACGGCAAAGCTTCATGTGTCGATGACGGCAGGATGGAAGCTGCTTGAATGGCTACCCAAGAAAGTTAAGTGGCGGGAGTGCGCGCAACGCCACTCACTGCTCGGCTGGTACCTACCTCGCGCCGAACCCCGCGCTATTCCGGAAGGTGCCTTCGTACATCGATCGGTGTTCGAGCGGATCGAGCGAATGCCCGACTATCGGCCGGTCAATCTCCCTGCGAATTATCAAGTGGAAGATTGGCCAGATATTGGCACATCAGCGAATTAAGCCATCTACGGAAGTAAGAATGTAGACGTCCATACGTCTCCGGGAAGTTGCACCGAGCAGAACATCTCGTTCACGGCCTTTAGTGCCTTTGCCTATGTTTCTTTCATGAAGCGGACGGTGGGCTTTCGCAAAATTGCTTGCGCATATCAGCAACATTGCATCGCAGCAACATCAAACTCCCACTGATGATTCAATCGATCTAAATTATTTCGTGGATTTTATTGCCATGCAGCACGAGTGGCCCGATCTATCGTATTGAATTCATGGATATACACGGCGCACGGGCAAAATTTGGATCGAGAGAAATTTTGTTGACAGAGCCATTTTTCTGGTTTACCAATGACATGACTTACTGATCGAGCCTCAATAAAAACGATTGCTAAGACGGACGCCCAAGCGCCCCATACGGGCCGCACTCGGACGTGCGGCGAAGGGGGCAGGCAAGACACGATAAGTGAGACCCGGGTGGGGTCTTGGCTTGCTCGTGACGTGGACATTCTTAAAAGACTAAAGAGCCGGGTCATGACGGTCTATGGCTCAAGGCGGCTCTGTGCCGTTAACGCCGAGGTAATACGGTCAAATGATTCACGATCAGTGCGCTTCTTTCCGCCTCGGGAACCTATCTAGATGGGTATTTTGAATCTGATCACTGATCAGTTAGTGCAGTTCTTCGGCCTAGGTCCGCTGCTAAAAATGGTCGCTACCGGCGACTATCGCTTTCTGCTTACCGTCGACGGCTTTGGGGCCTTGCTCAGCCCGCTCATTCCATTTCTGCTGGTATTTGAACTGCTGCGTAGCCTTGTGACTAAGGCGCTCAAGCGCGAGCACTATCAGGTCCCGCTGCTGATCCTGGTAGTGAACCGAGTCATCGGTAACGTCATCTCGATCGCGATGGTGGGGCTGTGCATCGGACTGTTCCAACGCTTTGCGCTGTTCCAGGCTGGCTTGACTTGGTATGGGTTGATCTACGGCTACGTGGCCTGGGAGTTTTCGCACTTCGTCTATCACTACTTGGCGCACAAGGTGCGACTGCTGTGGTGTTTACACGCTACGCACCATGCGCCGGTGGCAATGAATCTATCGGTGAACTATGCGCATGTTTTTTTGGAAGCACCTTATGCCGACTTCATCCGCACCAGCATCTGCATGCTGGCCGGAGTCAGTCCGCCCTTGCTTGTCCTGATCATGATCATCGACGGCTTCTGGGGCCAGTTCATCCATCTTGGCGAGACCATGCTCAAGAATGGTCGACTGGGTGCACTGAACAGATTGATCCTCACGCCGTCACATCATCGCGTACACCACGCTCGCAACGTGCTCTATATGGATACCAACTTCTGCAACCTGCTCAATATCTGGGACCGCGTGTTCGGTACCTATTGCGAGCAGCGCGACGATATCGTCATCGAATATGGCATCACCCGGCCAGTCAAGCCATACAGCGTATTAGATGCTTATCTAGGTGAGTTTTACCTGTTGGGCAGAGACGTTGTGACGGCGCCAGGGCTGCGCAACAAAATTATGTATTTGGTGATGCCGCCGGGCTGGAGCCACGACGGCAATCACAAGACTGCCCGAGTTGCCAAGCTGGCGTTGCTACAAGGGGCGATGCAAGAGACTGCAACAGACAGTTCGTCTATGTAGCTGGAATCAAGAAAGCGTTCGGCCTGACCTGTCTGCCATTTCACCAATGAGGTTGCCTTGTGAAGCTATTTTCCAGCATGTCGTTGTTCTGCCTTTGCGTAGCAACCTTTCTCGTCTTCGCCACTCCTAATGTTGTTGCGGCGGAAGCCGGAACGTATCCCAACCTTGCCCTGCACCGGCCCACCACGGGATCACCGATATGTAAGCCGGGCGAGGAGGCTGAGAAGGCTGTCGATGGCCTCGTCGCTAGCAAGACGCAGAACAAGTTCTGCTCATTGCAATCGCCCTCATGGCTGCAGATTGATCTACAGGAAGTTAGAGCGATTCATGGATTTACGGTCAAGCACGCCGGGGCGGGTGACGAACCACTCTGGATGAATACCCGCGCATTCGCCATTTCTGTTTCCCGAGATGGGCAGCAATGGGAGGAGATTGTCTCGGTACGCGACAACACTGCCAGTGTGACGCGCCATCCTATCCCTGCCGTGCAGGCACGCTACGTAAAACTTGTGGTTACCAAGCCCACCCAGACCGACGATCCCGCAACACGCATCTACGAGCTTGAGGTGTGGTGAGGGCAGCAGAACCTGCCTGAATGCACAGAAATTTTAGAGCTTGGTGTAAGCCTCATCCTCACCGGCCACGTAGAGCCTCACTCCCTTATGCGGGTAATCACACACATCGTGTTCTAGTCGTTGTCCAACAGCAAAAAACACCAGGGGATCATTTCCTGCATTTCTAATGACATGAGCGGCGCCCCTTCGAGGAAAACCGAGAAAATCTCCCGCGCCAATGCTATAGCGCTGCTCATCGATGAGCGCCTCCTCATGCCCTGAGAGAATGTATACGCACTCTTCCTCGTAGAGGTGTCGGTGATTGCGAGTGCTGGCATTAACTGGACACGATGCCTGTCAGGGCTGGACGCGGCGCTTATGCTGGTCATTTGATGCCAGACGACCGCTATCGGCCAAAACGAGACAGTCTCAGCTCCCGTCGATCTGCCGAATAGCGGCCGTTGAATCCTCCTGCCAATGCAGATTACACACTCCTTATCGCCGCCACTGGCGGCACCCTAGAGGCACGCAGGGCCGGTCCTAGCACGGCGAGTTGGCCAAGAATCCACATCACGACCGCGCTGACAGGAAGGTAGTACCAAGGCATTCGGTCCATCTGGTAATGGCCCATTAAGTACAAGTTGATCCTGAGCGTAAGGATCATCCCGAGCACCACACCGGCGCTGCTCAACAGGAAATTTTCGATCTGGGAGTAGTGCAGGATGTTCCCGCGGCTCGCACCTAGCGCGCGGCGGATACCGACCTGCCTTCGCCGCTGGTTGACCCAGAAACTGGTGAGGCCCACGATGCTAAACGCGGTTACTACCAGCATCACCACGCAAACAAGCACCAATATCCACACCATGCTGCGGATGTTGGCGAACGTATCACTGCGGATCTCGGTGAAGGTTTGCCCATTCACCACGGCATTGGGTGACAGAGACGCAAGTGTTGCAATAGCTTCGTGGAGCACTCGGTCACGCTCATGCGGCGCGCTGCGCACAACGTAATCTGTCAACGCCGGGTCCGGACCCACCGGGAAAAACGTTGAATAATAGGCAGAGCTCTGACCGATGCCGGAGCCGCCCGGACGCGCGACATCGGCAACGATACCCAGCACCGTGTAGTGGTGCGTGCTCCCCATCCACAGCTGCTTGCCAAGCGCGCTCTGTCTTGGCCACAGACGACGTGCCAGGCTCCGGGTGACGATCACACCGTAGCTGATCGGCACGGAGGTGCCGCCGGCCTTGCTGGCGACATACTCATCGTCGCTGAAGAATCGCCCCTCAAGGAGTTGCAAACCGAAGGTCTTCGGGCCGCCTTGCGTGAACATGTAGCGGGACGCACCGGGCGTGTCCGTGCTATTAGGTTTGGTGGAAACGCTATCAACGCCCAGGCCTTTGCCAAACGGTATGGTTGTAGTCGCTGCGGCATCCACGACGCCGAAAATACGCCGCAGGCTGGCCAGAGCGCGGGGAATATCGTCGTTGACGAGCTTTGGGTCGACCCCCTTCACACTGATGTTTACCAGGACGGTCTCATCGATTGCATTGGGCATGTTGAGTTCGGCGATCCGCTGGCCGATCATAAATATGGCATTACAGAAAACCGCGCATGCCAGCGCAACTTCCAGTACGACCAAGATGGCCGGAATCTTGTGTTTGCGTAGACTGACGAGAATGGGCCAGATTTCCATAATTACTCCGTCAGGCGTCTTTCAACTGCAGGGCCGGCACGATTACACAGGCACGCCAAGCGGGCAGCAGACCCGCAATCAAGCTCGCGACTAACGCGATCACGAAGGTGAAGACGAACATCGTTGGCTCCAGGTGCGCGAGTCCGGCATAAGGTGCTGGCTGATGCCGGATTGCCCAGAGGCCGAGTTCGGAAAAAAGCAGCCCCAATACGCCACCCGCCAAACCAATCATCCCGGCTTCAACCATGAACTGAGCAAAGACCGCACTGCGTGTTGCGCCCAGTGCGCGGCGCACACCGATTTCTTGCGAGCGAAGCAAACACTTTGCCAGTAGCAGGCCGACCGTGCCGACGATGCAGATCAGCAGAAATCCAAACGCAAGGCTGGTCTGCAACTTCACGTCATCGGGCACCACCTGCTGCCAGTCCAGAAAGTCAGTCAGGCTATAAAACCAGACTTTGGGCTGGTGCAAACGTCCCAGCGAGATCTGCTGGCGCACGTAATTGGAGAGAAAACGTTCGTACTCGTTAGCATCGGATGCATGCGTTAACTCCACCCACAGGCCGACCCATGCGCAAGGCGCGGTTTCCAGATGGTCCAAGTCGGCGCCATCTCCCCAACAACTGATTTGCTCAGGACTCAGCGTGTCGGCGCGGGCTGATTGCAGCGGTAGAAACACTGCATCGCCTTCGCCGTAGCCATTTCCACCTAAACTTATCGCGTAGAAGCGCGGCTGAGGCGCCCACCGTTTCAACACGCCGATAATGCGGTAATCGTGATCATTAACGCGGATGGTCTGGCCGACACTGTTCTTGCCACCGAACAGCTTGTCGTTGAGCGAGTTCCCGATTACCGCGATTCGTGCGCCGTTTTCGCCGTCCTCGGCGCTCCAGCCAGTGCCGTACTCGAATGGTGCGTCGAACATCGCGAAGAAATCTGCGGTGGTCATCACCCCGTTACCATAGAACGGATGTCCGCCCGTCTGCGGTGGCGCGATCTTGGCCTGTGTCAAAGCCATCACGGCCTGCCTTTCAGCGTTAGGCGCATGCAATAGGTTCATCGCATCGGCGTAGGTCATCAAATTCCCCCACCACTGCGGCATGCTGGTGGGTACCGTCGCATCGTTGTCGGGAGGTGTCGGGTCGATCACCGGCGTAAACAGCCGCGCGCTCCTCTGTGGCAACGGATCGCCTGACAGCAACTTCAGCAGCGTCAGCGTGGTGATTGATGCGCCGATGCCGAGGCCGAGCGCCAACACCATCAGCGAGGTGAGTACCTTGTTGCGCTTTAAGCTGTGTATTGCGAGATCGAGATAGTAGGCGAACATTTCATCCATTCCATTTCATTGCGTGCTATCGGAGTACGCTCGCGCGGTTATCCGGTGTTTGGTAAATGATCTCGCTCGAACTTGTTCATCGTCTTCACATTTGGCCAGCCCTTGTTTGGCATATTGCTTACGAAGCGAGAGACATCTCGAACGTCGCCTCGCCAAGCGGAATAACCTTGTGAAAGGCGCCGCGATGTTCATCTGCACCGTGCATGATCACGATCAACGCTCGTCTCCGCGTGCGCTCAAAAATGGCGCGCATGGCCACCAACCGGCTCTCAACGTCCAAGTTCGCCAACGGCTCGTCGAGGATATAAAGGTCCGCATCCTGCGACAGCGCCAACGCCAACGCGAGCTTCTGCTGCTGTCCCGCCGATAGGTCATCCGCGGTCGAATCCATAATGCCGGGACTCGCAAGGCCGAACATATCCAAGTAAGCAGGGTCCACTCCCAATTCCGCGA
>JBARCX010000070.1:0-4291 GCA_049794535.1 Rhodanobacter sp. | reverse complement strand
GCGTATCTGGCGGAGAGACGGTGGTGGACGAACCCTCCGGTTCGACAAATTTGTCAGGAACAAATTTGGACAGCCGAATGGCTGGCCCCGTAGCGCGTAGCGCGAAGGGGTGAGGCCCATGGAAGGGCCGAACAATCCCTCCCTTCAAGCTAACGAAACCGCCATCGAAGCTAGAGGGCGTTTTGCGTATCTAGCGGAGAGACGGTGGTGGACGAACCCTCCAGTTCGACGAAATCGCCGTTTCATGCGTCGAGGTCCAGCCAGATGCGGGTAGCTCCCTAAATGGCAACACCTGATTGCTATTCGGGATTGCGCTCCGGGCGGTTCCGATTTACAAGGTGTAAGTCTTGTTCTGGCAGGGGTAGCTCATGACGATCACGGAGATTCGAGATGAGACTGACGCGCGGCTGCGGCTGCGAGACCTCTATGCGATCGACGGCGAAGAGGCTGCGCCGTACGTGCAGCTTTTGGGTTTGCTATGTGGCTTGGAGGGCTACCCGAGTTTCGCGAAGGAGTTGGAGCGCATCTCCGAGCTGCTATGGATTGAGTACAGAAAACCGGGAATGCAGGATCGGCCCAACCGCTACTCGCGCTCGATCATCAACCTAGCTAACACCCAGTTCGGCTTTCTGACGCAGGACAATGTTGTGTTCGCAGGGCCTCTTAGCGGCAGCGCCTTCGGGAAACGAGTCCGCAACAAAGTACTTTGGAAGGATTCTTTCGCCCTTGGGCACGGCGAATTCTCGCACTCCTACCAGTGGCTTACGGCTGGCTTAGCCTTCAACTGGGGCCCCCAGACCGGGCAACACTATGCCAACGTAGCTGGGCGCATGTCGCGAGTCCCCGTGTTCGCAAAGGACAACGACGGAATGTCGTATCGCCGGTCTCCGTTGTGGGAGTATTTGGTCGATTGCACGCGCTGGCAGAAGTGGTTTGACAATGAGGGCGGCCTAATTGGCGCGGTTAATAACTGGGCGCAAAAACAAGACTCACCCCAAAACCCACAAGAGCTAGGCGCTCGCCTGACTTCGTATTCGACCGCTAATGTGCTGACGAAGGATACGTTTCGTTCTGCGAACAACGTTGCGACCCTCGCAGCAGGCCAGGATAAGTGGTTCATTAGCTTCTATGAAACGCGAAGAAAGGCGGTACTCAAGGAGGCGCAGAGGCGCGGCGAAGCGTTCATCGGTAGCTTAGTCATCCCATCGATGAAGGCGTCGCTTGAGATCGCTACAAACGGTCAACAGGCGATCACTGGTTATGGAGACGAACATTCTTCTCAGTACGCTAGCCGTGTCAATAACGCCGCGCGTCGATCTGTTGCCCACCCGATCGAGGCGATCAAGGCTGATCGTGCAATGCATTACAAGCTTGAGAAGAGAGATAAGGGATTCACGAATCCAAACAAGTATGTCTATGAAAGGCCGATCACAGACCAGAAACGTATAGAGCCCAAAGGGCAATACTGGTTGGAGTTTCATGGTGCATGTGGGTTTGTCAACGCGCGATCTGGACTCCTTGTTTGACGACTTGCGTATCTGGCGGAGAGGGCAGTAGACGAACTCTTCACATCCATCTGACCTGTCCGATATCGGATGCCACGTCCGTATGTGGACGCCTCACGTAGCAGCGTCGCGCGAGCCTTCAACGACATCTCATTGATCGGTTGAGATTTATTTCCATCCCACCGCTTGGCACGCGGCTTGCCATACACAGCGATATGGATATCGCCAACACCTCCCTGAAAACTCGTAAGACCCAGCGCCTGAGATGGATGGCCGCAGCGGCAGCTTTAACCGTGGCGGCCCTTGGCCTGATCGTCTGGAAACTGGGGCCAGCATTGCCGTCAGTGACGCGCACCAGTTTGTGGATAGGCACGGTCCAGCGCGGTCAAATGCTGAGCAGCGTCCGTGCCACCGGCACCCTGGTTCCACGCGAGAGCCGTTGGCTGGCGGCGGGTACCGCCGCACAAGTGGAGCGCATCCTGGTTTGGCCAGGCACACAGGTCCAGCCCGATACCGTGTTGATGCAGCTGTCGAACCCAGAGGTGGAGGACAGCTTACGTAATGCGCAGGCATTGGTCGCAGTGGCCGAGGCAGGCGTTGCAGCCAAACGCGCTGAACTCGAATCGCAATTGCTGGACGAGCGCTCTGTACTCGCACAAGCGCAATCCGATTACGCCTCGGCCAAGGTCAAGGCTGATGCTGACACCATCGCCGCCAAGGAGCAGGTGATCTCGCGCGTGCAGTTTGAGCAGGGCCAGATTGCGTTGAAACAACTCCTGGAGCGCATGCAGATCGATCAGCAGCGTGTTGCCGTATTCGCCGGCAATATGAAAGCGCAGTTGGACGCGGTGCAGGCTCAGTTGCAGCAACAGCGCAGCAATTTGCAGTTGCGCCAGCGTCAGGCCGATGCGCTGCAAGTGAAGGCAGGCATCCATGGTGTGTTGCAGGAAGTTGCCGTGCAGGAAGGTGCACAGGTTGCCGTGGGCGCCAACCTGGCACGCGTGGCGCGGCCGGATGTGCTGATCGCACGGCTGCAGGTGCCCGAGGTACAGGCCAAAGACGTGGCGATGGGTATGCAGGTCGGCGTGGATACGCACAACGGCGTGATCGATGGAAAGGTCGAGCGCATCGATCCAGCCGTGCGCAACGGCAGCGTGCAAGTGGATGTGGGTCTCACCAGTGCACTGCCATCCGGTGCGCGACCTGATCTCTCGGTCGACGGCAATATTCGCATCGCCACGCTGGATAACGTGTTGTCGGTGGGCCGTCCCGCGCTGGCGCAGAACAACAGTGACATCAGCCTGTTTCGTCTCGATCCGTCCGGCGACACCGCCACCCGTGTGCCGGTGCGCATCGGTGTCGCTTCGGTCGATCGGGTGCAAGTGATGCAAGGCCTCAATACTGGCGATCAAGTGATCCTTTCCGACGCCAGTCAGTGGGACAAATACGAACGCATTCGCGTACGTTGATTACATCCAGGGTTGATTACATTTAGGGAAGCCACGTCATGAACCAACCAGCCTCTGTTCTTGCGCTCAGCGGCATTCGCAAAGTGTTTCAGACCGATGAGGTAGAAACGCACGCGCTCAGCGAAGTGCATTTGGACATCCGCCGCGGCGAGTACGTTTCGATCTCGGGCCCGTCCGGTTGTGGCAAGACCACGTTGCTGTCGATCCTCGGCCTACTCGATACGGCCAGCTCCGGTAGTTACGTATTGAACGGGCACGACGTTGCCGCACTGGGTGCTGCCGAACGTGCGCGTATACGCAACGCCGAGATTGGCTTCATCTTCCAGGCCTTTAACTTGATCGGCGACCTCACCGTGCAGGAGAACGTCGAACTACCGCTGACCTACCGTAATGGCATAAGCGCTGGCGAACGACGCGAGCGCGTGCAGGAAGCCTTGGAGCGCGTCGGAATGGCGCATCGCATGCGTCACTATCCGGCGCAACTTTCGGGCGGTCAGCAGCAACGTGTAGCCGTCGCGCGTGCGCTCGTTGGCAAGCCAGCGATCCTGCTTGCCGACGAACCTACCGGCAACCTCGATTCGCGCAATGGCGAGGCGGTGATGGCCTTGCTCGACGAGTTGCACAAAGGCGGCGCCACCATCTGCATGGTCACCCACGACGCGCGCTACGCAGAACTGGCGCAGCGCAAAGTGCGCCTGTTCGATGGTCGCGTGGTCGACGAGGAAACCTTCGACCGGTTGCGCCGCGAAGACGAGCAGCGGCTGGACGCATTGATCGGCCCGCGCATCGAGGTCGGTGTATGAACGTATGGCTAGGCGAACTCTGGCGAACATGGCGCGCTAGTTTTCGCCGCCCCGGTTTCCTGCTGTTGGCGACCGGTGTGCTTGCGCTGGGTATTGGTGCCAGCGTGGCGGTGTTTGCGTTGATTGATCAGATTTTGCTGAAGCCGTTACCAGTAGCCGAGGCTTCGCGCTTGGTGATGTTGGGGCCACTGGATGGCGGGCATGTCAGGACTATTTCGCCTCAGCAGTATCAGCAACTGACTGCGCTAGAGGGCGTTACGTCGATCGGTTTGAGAGAGGATTTCGGGCCGGTGGCAAACATTGCCGGTGGCGGTGCGCCGGAGCAGGTGCCCGTCACCTATGCCGATCGCGGTCTGCTGCCGACGCTGGGCGTGCGCTTGCCATTGGGACGTAACTTCAGCGCCGAGGAGGATCGCCCGCATGGGCCACCGGTAGTGATCCTGAGCCATGGATTCTGGATGCGCCGCTATGGCGGCGATCGCGGCGTAATGGGGCGAAGCATGCAGGTCGAAGG
>JBARCX010000069.1:0-5159 GCA_049794535.1 Rhodanobacter sp. | reverse complement strand
GATCTGCGTTCTAACTGTCCTTGGACAGCGGGCACGATTTTAGCGCAACGTAAGGCAGCCAAGTGGCTAGGCGGCACATCCAGAGCCGGTGACATCTACACAGAATAAATTCAATGCAACCCTCAAGGAGAGGAAGTTGATGAGCAAGCGAATGACCTATCTCGCCGCTGCCGTGGCGTTGGCCCTGAGCAGCGTCGGCACCGCTACTGCGAAGACGAGCGATGCGGACATTACCCGCGCAACCTTGGACAACGGTCTGCGCGTCGTCATCGTGCGGGATACCTTGGCGCCGGTGGTTGCGACGGAAGTGAACTACCTGGCCGGGTCGGATGAAGTACCGGATGCTTTCCCAGGTACGGCACATGCGGTGGAACACATGATGTTTCGCGGCAGTCCGGGCCTGACCAAGGACCAGTTGGCTGCGATCGCGGCGAACATGGGCGGTTCGTTCAATGCGGCTACCACGCAGAGCGTGACCCAGTATTACTTCGTGACGCCGTCGACGGATCTCAGTGTGGCACTCCATACCGAAGCATTGCGCATGCGCGGTGTGGATATGGATCAGGCGGCGTGGGAGAAGGAGCGCGGTGCGATTGAGCAAGAAGTGTCGCGTGACCTGTCCAATCCCACGTACAAGTTCTATGAGCAGCTTCAGGCGCAGCTGTTCGAAGGGACGCCGTATGCCCATACCCCACTGGGCACGCGTGATTCGTTCAATAAAACCACAGCGTCCATGCTCAAGCAGTTCCACGACACATGGTATGCGCCGAACAACGCGATCCTGGTGATCACCGGTGACGTCGATCCCGTTGCCACCCTGGCTACGGTGAAGCAGGAGTTTGGCGATATCCCGCGCAAGTCGATTCCGGCGAGACCTGGGTTTGACTTCAACACCGTGCAGGCGAAAACGGTGCAATTGCCCACGGACAGTCCATATGGATCGGTCTATCTGGCCTACCGCATGCCGGGTACACAGTCGAAGGATTACGCCACGGCACTCGTATTGGGTAGCGCGCTGGCCTCGCAACGCGCGGCACTCTACGGCATGGGTATGGAAGGCACCGCGCTGTTCGGCACCTTTGGCGCCAATCTGATGCCGCAGGCGGGCTTCGGTATGGCGGTGGGCATTTTCCCGAAAGGCGGCAATCCGCAGCCGATCCTGCAGCGCATGCAGACGATTCTCGCCGATGCCGTAAGCAAGGGCGTTGATCCTTCGTTGGTCGAGGCGGCCAAGCGCAAGGCGATCGCCGGGCTGGAGTTCGATAAGAACTCAGTGGACGGCTTAGCGAATGCGTGGTCGAGTGCGCTCGCTTTCCAAGGGCTGACCTCGCCGGATGCCATGAAACAGGCGCTCGAAGCGGTGACGCCCGAAGCGGTAAACGCGTTGGCCAAGGCTACCTTCGACCCCGCACATGCCGTCACCGCCATCCTCACGCCGGAGAGTTCCGGCAAGCCCGTGTCTGACAAAGGCTTCGGTGGTGCCGAGAGCTTTGCGTCCAGCCCGGACAAGCCGGTGCAGTTACCGGATTGGGCCGAACAAGCATTTGCCAAGCTCGAGGTGCCGCGCTCTTCGCTCAACCCGGTGTCGTACACCCTGCCCAATGGCCTCAAGTTAATCGTGCAGCCAGAGTCGATCAGTGACACGGTCACGGTGTTTGGCCGAATCAAGACCAACGAAGATCTCCAGGCTCCCAATGGGCAGGAGGGCGTAGCCGATGTACTCGAAGGCTTGTTCGGGTTCGGCACGACCAGCCTGGACCGGCTGCAGTTCCAGCAAGCGCTGGATCAGATCAGTGCGCACGAAAGTGCCGGCTCCGGCTTTTCGCTGGCGGTACCGTCGGCACATTTCGCCGATGGCATGAAACTGTTGGCCGACAATGAGCTGCACCCCGCACTGCCAGCGCAGGCCTTCGCGGTAGTGCAGCACCAGCAAGCGGGTCTTGTGGCCGGGCAGGTGCAGTCGCCGGATTTCCTTACTGAGCTGGGGCTCGGTAATGCATTGCTCCCGGCAGGCGATCCGCAATTGCGCTATGCCAAGCCCGAAGAAGTCATGGGGCTGACCCTGGACAAGGTGAAGCAGTACTACGCGCAGACGTTCCGCCCGGACATGACCACGATCGTCATCGTCGGTAAGGTGGACCCGGAGCAGGCCAAGCAGGTGGTGGAGCAGGCTTTCGGTGCATGGAAAGCGGCGGGCGCCAAGCCGGATGTCGATTACGCCGCTGTGCCGCTCAACAAAGCCAGTCAGTTGCATGTGCCGGATGCCACGTCGGTGCAGGACAGTGTGCAGTTGGCACAGAACATTGACGTGACCCGCGATGACACAGTGCGCTACGCGTTGAATCTAGGCAACCAAGTGCTGGGCGGGGGCTTCTATGCCTCGCGTTTGTTCCGCGATCTGCGCGACAAATCCGGTTTGGTCTATACCGTCGGCACGCGTTTCGATTTAGGTAAACACCGCAGCACCTACACGGTGTCCTATGGTTGCGATCCGGACAAGGTCGTCGCCGCACGCGCGATCGTGGTGAAGGATCTCAAGGAGATGCAAAACGAGCCGGTATCCGATACGGACCTCAAGCGCGCCAAAGGCATCTTGCTGCGGCAGATCCCCTTGGGCGAATCGAGTTTTGGCAGTATTGGTGACCAGCTATTGAGCTTGTCGATTCAAGGTCGGCCGCTCAACGCGATGACCATTGCCGGCGAGCATTATCTGCAACTCACCGCGCCGGAAGTGCAGCAAGCCTATGCAAAGCATCTGCGAGCAGATGGTTTTGTTACAGCAGTGAAGGGGCCAGAGCCGAAAGGCTGAGTTTATTCATTAAGCGGTACAAATAAAGACGGGCCGTTTCAACGGCCCGTCTTTATTATTTTAGGCTGATTATTTCAGTGAAGCGATTTTTTGCGTTATCAAACTTGCGTATGAATTATTGAATCGCAAAATCCTGCTTGGTGAAGTTGTGTAAATCTCTCGTTATCGTGTCCGGGCTCCAGTCTGGGGACGCCTCGTCGGATTCCTGTATTCGGCGTTACGGCGTGGATGAAACGAAGCTTGCGTCAACTAACGCTAAGGGGAGTTTTCATGAAGCCACAGAAACAAAAGCTGTTGTCCGTTCTGATTTGCGGCGTGCTTGCTAGCGCTCTGGGTTTACCTGATTTTGTCAGCGCGCAAACGGCCGCACCCAATGGCGGAGGTCCCGCACCTACGTCTACTCCTCTGCAGCCAGTTGGATCGTCGCAACAAGCGGTGGCGCCAGCTGCTCAGAGTCAAGACCAGACAGCGGCACCTGCGAGTCCGCAGAAGGCACAAACCCTAAAGGCGGTGCAGGTCACCGGCTCGCTGATTCGCAGCGTAGATGTGGAGCTGGCACAGCCGGTGGTCACCATCACGGCAGAGCAGATTCAACGCCAGGGTTTCGCCACGGTCGGCCAGTTTCTGGCGAACCTTACCGCGGCATCTACACCCGATATCAGCAAATCCGATCCGGATGAATCTGGGCCGGACGTGGGCGGTACCTATGTCGATCTGCGCAACCTTGGTGCGCAGCGCACCCTCGTGCTGCTTGACGGCAAGCGCATTGGCACGTCTTTCGACGGCTTCACCAACCTGGACACCATTCCAGCTTCGATCATCGATCACGTTGATGTGCTGGCGGACGGTGCTTCTGCAATCTATGGCTCGGATGCAATTGCGGGCGTGGTCAACATCGTTACCAAGAAAGACTTCAACGGTGCCGAACTGGATACCTATAACGGCAAGTATCTGCCTGGCGGCGATGGCAATCAGGGGCAGTACGCCTTGACGTTCGGCAAGAGCACTCCGCGCGGCTCGATCATGTTTTCGGCGCAGTATCAAAACCAAAACTCTATTGGTGCGGGAGACCGGCCCTACAGCGCCTATCCGCTCACCAATAACTATCCGTTGAATGGCCTGAGTCCACTGGGGCCTTATGGGCAGTTCTACAACGCGGCAGGTCAGCTCGAAATCCTTAATGCCGGTGGCGATCCGCGGAATATCAACGATTACCATCAGCAGGTTTTGCCGACCTATGGTGCCAACGGTGTCGTGACCAACCCCGGCGATACCTACAACCTCAATCCCCAGAACACACTACTCAGTGCCACAAGCATGAAGAACCTGTTCTTGCAGGGACATTACGACTTTTTTAAGAACCTCACGGGAGATTTCACCGCGAGCTTCAACCAGCAGGGCAACACCGATGAGCTGGCGGGATTTCCGCTCTCCACTGCCGGTTTGTTCTCCATCCAGCAACCGCAGTACGACAATCTGGAGTTGTCCTCGCAGAGCTATTACAACCCGACCAATGCGCCGGGACAGACGCCGTCGGATCTGAACTTCCAACGTTACGTGGGCGAATTACCGCGCTTGTCCGTGAACAAGGTGGAAAACTTCCGCGTTAGCTTGGGCCTGGAGGGTTACTTCGGCATTGGCGAACATCTGTTCAACTGGGACGCTTATTACTACGACACCCACTATTCCGGCACGATCCTTGAAACCGGTAACTTCGATCTGCCGAATCTCGCCAATGCGCTTGGTCCGTCGTTCATGGCTGCTAACGGCAGCGTTCAATGCGGAACGCCTGGCAATGTCATCGCGGGTTGCGTGCCGCTGAATGCCCTGGCGGGTCCGGGTGGCTACTCCAGCGCGATGCTTAACTACATCGCCATCAACGGTTATGAGCACTACGGCAGTTCGGACAAGGGGCCGCAGATCGATCTGAGCGGCGACATCTTTGCGTTGCCCGCCGGTGACTTGACGATGGCAGTGGGAGCATCCCATCGCTCCGTGTCGGGCTATGACACGCCAGACGTGCCATCGTCCGAGGGTTTGACCACCAATCTCGCGGGCCAGCCTACCAGCGGCGGATATGGGGTTAACGAGGCGTGGGTCGAGATGAATGCGCCGCTCCTCAAGGATCTACCTGGGGCGCAATCGTTGGATTTGGACGTAGCGCGGCGGTTCTCGCACTACACCAATTTCGGCAGCACGAAGAACAACCAGTTCAAACTGAGCTGGAAGCCGATCAATGACCTTTTGGTTCGCGCCAGCTACGGCACGGGTTTCCGCGCGCCGACGGTCGGCGATCTGTTTGGTGGTATTTCGACCACCTATCCTGGGTATAACGATCCCTGCGACGTGA
>JBARCX010000068.1:0-3472 GCA_049794535.1 Rhodanobacter sp. | reverse complement strand
CCACCGTACAGGTCAAGGAGTTTCTGCCTGACCGTATGAAGGTCGACGCCAAACTGTCGCAGCAGGTGCCGGAGGGTTGGGTTAAACCTGATCAGCTGAAAGGCATTGTCGATGTGCAGAATCTTTTCGGCACGCCGGCAGCGGATCGCCGCGTCGAAGCTTCACTCACCTTGCGCCCGGCGTGGCCGGAGTTTCACAGCTGGCCGGACTACCATTTCTACGACATCCGTCGTGCCAAAGAAGGCTACGAGGAAGCGTTGCAGGACGGAAAAACCGACGATAAAGGCCATGCCGAGTTCGATCTCGACCTGAAGAAATACGCAGACGCCACCTATCAACTGTATTTCCTCGCCAAGGCCTATGAGGCCGAGGGTGGGCGAAGCGTGGCTGCCGCGACGCAGACTTTGGTCTCGAGCAACGACTGGCTAGTGGGCTACAAATCCGTCGATAACCTGGATTACGTCAGCCGTAACACCACCCGCCAGGTGCATCTGGTAGCCATCAATCCACAGGCCAAATCATTCGAACTGAAGGATCTGAAGGCGCAGTTGATCGAGCGTCGCTATGTGTCCGTGCTGACCAAGCAGGGCTCAGGTGTCTACAAATACGAGTCCAAGCTCAAGGAAATCCCAGTCAACGAACAGCCGTTGACCATCCCGGCGGCAGGCCTCGATTACGCACTGCCCACCGATAAGCCAGGCAATTACGCATTGGTGATCTTGCGCGCCAGCGATCGCAAAGAGGTCAATCGGGTCACCTACTCTGTGGCTGGTGATGCCAACCTTTCGCGTTCGCTCGATCGCAATGCCGAACTGCAATTGAACCTGGACAAGCAGGACTACGCACCGGGCGAGACCGTGCAGATTTCGGTGCATGCGCCGTACGTTGGCAGTGGCCTGATCACGCTCGAGCGCGACAAGGTTTACGCGCATGCATGGTTCCATGCCGACACCACCAGCTCGGTGCAACACATCACGGTACCCAAGGATTTTGAAGGCAACGGTTACATCAACGTGCAGTTTATTCGTGACCCGTCGTCCGACGAGGTCTTCATGAGTCCGTTGAGTTATGGCGTAGTGCCGTTCTCGGTGAACCTCGACGCGCGGCGCAACGTGCTCACGGTGGATTCCCCCGCATTGGTGAAGCCGGGTGATGCGGTTACTTTCAAGCTACATGCTGCGCAACCCACCAAGGTAGTACTGTTCGCGGTGGACGAAGGCATCCTGCAAGTGGCACGCTACAAATTGGGCGATCCGCTGAAGTTCTTCTTCCGCAAAAAGATGCTGGAAGTGCAGACCTCTCAGATACTCGATCTGATCCTACCGGACTTCGAGAAATTGATGGCCATGGCCGCACCGGGCGGCGATGCCGATGCGGCGATTGGTCGACAGCTCAATCCCTTCAAACGTAAACGTGACAAACCGGTGGTGTACTGGTCAGGCATCGTCGATGTCGATGGTGAGAAGGACTTCACCTACAACGTGCCGGATTACTTCAATGGCAAGTTGCGCGTCATGGCGGTTGCGGTGTCAACAGACCGCATCGGTACCTACGAAGGCTCGACCACTGTGCGTGGTGACTTCGTGCTGTCGCCGAATGTGCCAACAACGTTAGCGCCAGGCGACGAAGCGGAAGTCAGCGTGGGCGTAGCGAACAATCTGACGGGCCTTGCCGGTAAGTCCGTGCCCGTTGCAGTGACACTGAAAACAGGCCCGCAACTGCAAGTCGTTGGCCAGGCCACACAGAGCCTGAGCTTAGGCGAAATGCGCGAAGGTGCGTTGACGTTCCGGGTCAAGGCGACTGACAAGCTGGGCTCGGGTAACCTGAGCTTTACCGCGGGTTATGGCGACAAAACAGCGAAGCAGAGCGTGGATCTATCCGTACGTCCGGCCTCGGCTTATCGCACACAGGTCGACGTTGGCCGTGTCGATGCCAACAGCCAGACGGACCTTGCCAATCTGCGTCCGATGTACGACGCCTATGCTTCGCGTGATGCGGCCATCTCCAGTTTGCCGTTGGTGTTGGCGCAGGGCCTTACCAGCTATCTGGTGAATTACCAGAACTACTGCAGCGAGCAGATCATCAGCTCAGCGATGCCACGATTGGTGGTGGCGAAGTGGCCTGTCGTGCCGGTGTTCGCACATGCGTTGCAACCGGCCTTCAGTGACAAGCCAATCAGTAACGACGAAGCCATCGTGCAGTTCCTCGATGTATTGCACTCGCGGCAGAACAGCGAAGGTGGCTTCGGGTTGTGGTCGGCCACGCCGGATGCCGAACCGTTCGTGTCCGACTACGCGATGAACTTCCTGCTGGAAGCGCGTGACCGAGGTGTCAGCGTGCCGCAGGACATGCTCGACGCCGGCAACAAGTATCTCAAGCAGCTCGCTGCCGACGATGGCATGGACTCGTTAGACAAGCTGCGTCAGCGTGCCTATGCGGTCTATTTGCTGACCCGCCAAGGCAACGTCACCACCAATGATCTGGCTGCCGTGCAGAAACGTCTGCAGGACGCCTATCCAAAGGTATGGAAAAACGACCTTGCCGCGGCTTGGCTGGCGGCGTCTTACAAATTGCTCAAGCAGGACGACGAGGCCAACGCGCTGATAGCCGGGCCGCAACAGCAGCTCGCACGCAAGCTTGCCAACGAGAACTTTGCGTATACGTACTACTACGATCCATTGACCCGTGATGCCAGCGTGCTTTACCTGCTGGCCAAGCACTTCCCGGATCAGGCCAAAGCCTTGCCACCGCGCGTGTTCGAGAATATCGCTTGGCCACTGGCACACAACGAGTACAACACCTTGTCGTCGGCGATGACGATCCTTGCACTGGATAGCTACGCCGCGCAGACAGCCACTGATCTGGACAAGCTCGGCATTGAAGAAGTGCATGCCGACGGTACAGCGAAATCGATCGCCACCCTGCAAGGCAATCTGTTACAAGCCGGCAGTTGGGATGCTGCAGCGAGCAAGTTGCGCTTCATTAACCACAGCACGTTGCCGGTGTGGCAGGTGGCGAGCCAGGGCGGTTACGACAGCACGTCGCCAGACACGGCGATCAAGAACGGTATCGAGATCGTGCGCGACTACACCGATGCCCAGGGTAAGGCGCTGGAACAGGTCACCATTGGCCAGGAAATCGACGTGCACGTGAAGATTCGCGCCACGGGTGATGATGGCGTCGGCAATGTGGCGATTGTCGATCTGCTGCCGGGTGGTTTTGAACCCGTGATTGAACCGCCACCGCCGGTGACCAGCCAGCCGAGTGATCAATCGGACAATACTGATCAGAGTGGTAATCAGAGCGGTGATCAAAGTAGTGATCAGAACGCTGACCAGGGCGGCGATAGCGATGTGAAACCGGCCGCATGGCGCTCACCGATCGGTCTCTCCAGCTCCACCTGGCAGCCTGAATACGCGGACATTCGTGAGGATCGCGTAGTGATCTACGGCGAAGCCACACCGGATGTGCG
>JBARCX010000067.1:0-5289 GCA_049794535.1 Rhodanobacter sp. | reverse complement strand
CCAGCACCGACGAAGATGGCAATACCACTAAAACCGTATTCAATGCACTGGGTGCAGCGGTTGAAACGATCGACGGCACCGGTGCCATTAGCTATGTAGGCTATGACGCTCTTGGCAACAAGGTGGCTGCTCAAGACGGCAACGGCAATATCACCTTCACTAACGTCGATGCGCTCGGTCGTGCCGTGCAAACGGGCGAATTCGTACTCGCCGCGGGTGGTGCTTCCCGTCAGGCTGTGTGGCAACAGGCTTATGTGCTTGACCAGAATGGCGACCGCATCATCAGCTACGACGGCATCGGCAGTGCCTACCTGCAAACGGGTGACACCACCGATGCCGCGCTTCACGCCACCTACGACGGCTACGACAGCCAGGGCAGGGTGATCTGGAGCCAGGACGCCGCGCAGCACGCCGCCAGCACGGCGGCTGATCACCAGAACTACGCGGGCAACTGGACCCAGACGCCCACCAATGCGAACTTCTCGCAAGGCATGACCGGGTGGACTTTCGACTCTGGCTACTCGACCGGCAGTTACGGCTTCGATGGTCAAGTCTGGCCGCTAATGTTCAGCCCCACCGACAACCCCAATAACGGTACCGGTGGCGCGACCAATAACGATCGCGTGCCGGTGGTGCCCGGCCAGAGCATCACTGCCAACGGTCAGTTCGACGTGCTCAGCGACCATGGCAATGGCGCTGTCTACATTGAGTGGTATGACGCCAACGGCAATTGGCTTTCCGAATCCAGCGGTGGTCCCGGTCAGACCGCCGGCAACGGCTCGGGTGTCGCTACAACGACTGGCACAGCGCCTCCGGGTGCCGCCTATGCTTCCATCGCTATCGGCTGCTGCAATTACAACGAAGGCTTCCCTGGCGTGGTGTGCTCGGGTGTGTGGTGGAACTACGTTCCGCCTGCCGGTACCACCGTGCTTGGCACGGGCAATACGGGTGCCGTGGTGACACTGCCCACGGGTGTATTCACCGACCAGGCCACCAACACCAACTTCGATCAGGGCGACACGGGTTGGGACACCAACGGCTGGACCATCCATCAAGCCAACAATGCAGCAAGCGGCTGGGAAGCCAGTTATGGCGGCAACGGCACGGCGGTGATGGTGAACCAGGACCGCGTGCCGGTCACGCCGGGACAAACCATCAGCGCCACGATGGAGCTCTCGCTGTACTTGGCACCCGATGGCGCTGCGGCAGGCGGTGCAGTGGCGATCAATTGGTACGACGCCAGCGGTAACTTCATCAGTGCAAGCACGGGCACCTACGTGGGTAACGACCACAAGGGCGCCTGGGAAACGTCCTATCTCACCGCCACTGCGCCGCCCGGTGCGGCGTACGCGTCGCTGGCCGCCTTTGGTAGTGCCAACGGTGTGGGCAGCGTGTCGGTAGACAACGTGCAATGGAACTACCAGTACATCCCGCAAGCGCCAACCGGCGTGGTGCAAGATACCTACGTCTACAACATGGACGGCGACCTGGTCAGTGAAACCACCGCCGATGGCGATAACGAAACCTGGCAATACAACCAGTACGGCCAGGCTGTCACGCACACCGACCTGAGCGGTGCTACCTACAACTACGCCTACGATCCCAACACCGGTCTGGAAACCAGCGAGAGTGACAACTGGTCACCCGCGACCCAAGGACAGATCGCACCGAGCTACGTCACGGGCCCGATCAACACGCCCAACAGCGAAACGTTGACCTACGAAGCGGATGGCCAAATCGCCACGGAAAACTTCTCTGAC
Organism: Rhodanobacter sp.; assembly: GCA_049794535.1. Taxonomy (GTDB): domain Bacteria; phylum Pseudomonadota; class Gammaproteobacteria; order Xanthomonadales; family Rhodanobacteraceae; genus JBARCX01. The sequence continues at coordinate 3,529 of JBARCX010000067.1, read as the reverse complement.
GGTTCCAGCTACAGCTATCAGTACGATGCCAACGGCAACCAGATACGCGAGGAAGACACGACCCGCGACGGCAACAACAACCTGGTCCACACCGTCACCCAAACCAGTTACGACAGCCACAACCGCATCAGCACCGTGGTGGAAACCAATGAGGTGACCGGCGCCGTGATGCTCAACGAGAGCTTCAGCTACGACGCCGCCGGCAATCGCCGAGAGGTGAGTGCCACCAGCGACGGCACCACGCAGAATGCCTGGTATACCTACGACGGTGATAACCGTGTGCTGGTCTCCGATGGCTCGCTGGTGAACAACCAGATCGTCGTTACCAATACCACCGAGTCGTACGAAAACGCCTACGACGCCAACGGTAACGTGATCCAGGTAGTCACCAAGAGCGCCAGCGGTGACACAATGGCGCAAACCAATGTCTACAACGCGCAGAACGAGCTCACCGAATCCAACTACGCTGTCGACGTCACCATCGGCGCCACCTCCAACGGTGTGCAGCAAACCATCACCTACGATGCCGATGGTCACGCGCTGGTAACCGATACGTTCTACGCGTTGGACGCCACCATCAACGTGCAGGATTCAGATCGCGATGATCAGGACGATCCCAGTGGCGGTGGTCCAGGCAGCGAACCCTTGAATGTCGGCGGCGAGCTGGAAACAGCCACCGTCAACTTCTACGACGTGGTCGGCCGCCTTGCCGAATCGCAGACCTTCGGTAACCCCAGTGACTGGGACGGCACCGCCAGCACCGTGCCCACCGGCCCGCTCGACCCTAACGCCACCACCTACGGCAGCCTGCAATACCAAAGCGAAGTGGTGTACCAAGGCCCCAATGGCACCAGTGGCTACGACGCCGACGGTGATGTGGTGGCATACCAGTACCGCGATGACAGCGGGCGTATCGACCAGTATCAAGTCACCTATCTTAAGAAAGATACGTACCTGCAAGCCGACACCACCGGCATCTCCAGCACGGCCAACGTGCAACCCGCGACGGATGAAACGGTCTACGACACCCGTGGTGACGAAGTCGCACTGGAACAACACACTCAAGATCCCTACGGCAATATCGCCGATACCGTGCACGTTTTCGCCTATAACGGTAACGGCGAGATCATCGAGCGTCAGGACGGTACCGGCAGCACCGGCGCTACCCTCAACCAGGGCAGCAGCCCCGCCACCCAGGTGCAGAACTACACCTACGTCAACGGCCAGCAGCTAGCGCACTTCGACAACGCCGGCACGCTTGATGTACTCGACGAAGTCACTGCCTTTAGTAGCAACAACGACAGTCCGGATAGCTATGTCGTGCAGGCCGGCGACACGCTGCAGAGCATCGCGCAGGCCGAATACGGCAACGCCAACCTGTGGTACGTGCTGGCGCAAGCGAATGATCTGGATAGCTCAACGGACTTGGTACTCGGACAGCGCTTGCTGATTCCGGCGGTCACCACGAACAGCAATACGGCGACGACATTCAAACCGTATAACCCGAGCAATATCACGGGGAGTACCACGCCGAATCTGCCGACGATTGCACCGCCGCCGCCGCCAAGTAGCAGTGGATGCAGTGGGCTGGCACAAGTCGTGATGATCGCGGTGGAAATCGTGGTGGCAGTAGTCGCCGCACCAGTGGGTGGCATCATAGTCGCCGCCATGTTGGCGGATGCCGCTGGGCAGCTCACGGGTGACGCCCTAGGTATAAGCCAAGGTTTCAACGTAGGAGAGGTGCTAGTCGCTGGCTTGACCGCGGGCATTGGAAGTGAGGTCGCCGAAGGCCTGCAAGCAGTCGATGGCGGCATCTTTGCGGCAAGCAGTGGGCAGGGCCTGGATTTCGGGGGCAATCTTATTGTTGGTGCTGTTTCCTACGCTAGTAAGGACGTACTGTCGAATGCTGTTGGAGATAGCGCCCACTTCAGTTGGGTAGGCCTGGTGGCAAACAGTGTCGGTAGTGGCGTCGGTGGCGAGTTGGGTGCTACGCCTTCTGATGTGCAGGAGGGAAATCTGGGTGACAACTTCCTGGGCAATACGGCTGGACGCCTTGTGGGCGATGTCGTCGACCGCGAAGTTAGCGTTGCATTAGGTGATGACGATGTGCCGAGCTGGGCTCAGGTCGGCGAAGATGTCGCAGGCAGTGCCCTGGGGAATGCGAGCGTCGCGGGGATTCAGGGATATCAGGCGTATCAGCTGCAACAAGGGCAGGTACAGCTTGATGCGAACGAAGACAATCTGTTGGCAACTACGCAGACATCATTGAACAACGCCATCTGGAACGGCGCGTCGACGGATGTACAGGGCGGGCTGTCGAATGAGGGGCAGGCGGCGCTCGATAATGCGTGGCAGCAGGCGCAGGGTGGCATCGACAACCAGTTGGGCAATGTGGCATCGATCGGCGAATCGAGCAGCTATCCCAGTGACCGCGCGATGGCGAACTACATGGCCGGAATCTCGGCTAATCCTCAGGCTTTGCTGGCCTATGCACCTAGTGGGGCACCCGGGAATGGCGCAAATGGTCCAATGGGCCAGATTGGGCCTCCGCCGATCATATCCACAGACGGTGATCTTATCTATTCGGCAGCCTCCGCTGCATCGAATAGCGAAGGAGCAACTAATACAGGCTCAAATCTTTTCTTAAATATAACTTCTGGTTCGTACACAACCGAGACCAACGGTAATTCATTAACCACGATCGATCAGGAGATGACTCAGAATCCTGATGGAACGCAATCCGGTTATATTAATACCAACACCATAACAATTTACCCTGTTGCATCAACCGATACAGGGAATGTGTTCGGTGACGGAACCATCATCACACCAATCTACCCCGCTGCAACAAGTGACATAGGAAATATGTACGGTGACGGACCGCGCAGTCCAACGCCTATTGTTATACCGTCAGCATGGTTGCCCTCGGGCCTTTCGAGCCAGGCACTCCCACCTATACCAATGGATAGTGGCACCTTTGATGTTGACTCATCGGATCTCACCGTGAGTCCGCCACCGCTGGTGGTGCAGTCGCCTGCTCTCGATATCGCACCCATCGACCCGGGCTCGATCCAGCTGAGCCCAGTTGCGCCACAGTTGCCGAATGTCTCCGCGTTGTACAACAACCTGGCCAGCGAGTATCAGCAAGGCGAGAAGCAGATAAATCAGGCCGGACAATGGATCAATGGGCAGGAGCAGCAGCGTGAGCAGTTCCTTGATCAGCTACGGATCGGGATCACCGCTTACGGTGATAGTCAGGGTGCGGTGGCAGGCATCGCAGGGCGCGCCATCGCAGGCGGTATAGGGGTTTATGAGGGCGCTTCGATTGGCGCGTACAAAATGGCTGCGGGTATTGTGTCGCTGGCCAATGGAGCCGCACATCTGGCCAGTCCGTATAGCTGGGCGATGGATCCACAAGGCAATATGCAGCGCGTGAAAGCGGTTGCTGGGACAGTCGTAGCTTTGAATTCGATCGCTGAGGCAGCGCAGATCAACCCGCAACTGGCCTGGACGCTTGCCAAGCCTGCCG
>JBARCX010000066.1:0-18958 GCA_049794535.1 Rhodanobacter sp. | reverse complement strand
AGGGAGTACTGATAAGTCTCAGTGAGGGTCTGACCCGGTGTGCCGCTGCTTGAAAGATTGGTAATCGCCACGGAGGCTAGGCGATTCTGAGCGTTATAGGTATAGGCCGTTTTTGACCATCCAACGATAGTTACAGACAGGATGCGATCCGTACCGGGTGTGGTATCCCACACGTAGTTGATCGTGCGCGCAAGGTTCGTGCCGGCCGCTTCCACTTTTTGCTGAAGTTGACCCGTAGCGGAGTAAGTATAGTTCGTCGTATTGCCGTTATTGTCTGCGATCGACTGCATGTTGCCATTTGCGTCGTAGCTCATTCGAGCTAATGACGCTGCACAGTGCGCGGATGCTTGTCCCGCTATAGAAATCGGTTCGGCATTTACGTTGTATTGATAAGTCGATACGTGCCCAAGCGCATTTGTAATGGTTACGACCGAGCCTGTAGCGTTGGCGTCGTATTTAATGGACGTCTTTTGAGTGCCATCAGCCATGCTTGTCGTAAGGGCGTTGCCATTAGTGTCGTATGTGGTCAAATCATGGGCGTTGCCGTTGTAATCGACCTCAGTAAGCCCAATGGGAAAAGGGTGGCCCGAATTAGGATCGAACACCGTATAGTTGTAATTGATGATGGTCGGATTCGATCCGGGAAGCATGACTGAGCTCAGGACTTGCGGGACCTGGCTCCACGAGACAGTAGAGCCGGCCTTGGATTGATACGCGTAGTTGCTGCCTGCTGGATCAGTCACCGTCAATGCTGCTACGTTTCCGTTGGGGGTTGATACCGTGGACTTCGTCAAACGCATTGCCTGACCAGACGTATGGGTTACAACGGTGACACCTGCACTCGGGTATGAGAGCGTCCAGCCGATACCGGATGCATTTTTTATGGACGCAAGTACGCCGTTGTTGCCAGAGAAGGCTCCCGCATTTTCAGTCCAGGTATACACAGTCGAGTCTTCATCGACCAACGCATAAGTGCCTGGCACGCCAGCACCGTTGCTGGTGTAGCGCAAAGTGGCTAAGCCACCGCCGCCCACTTCATTAAAGGGGCCGGTAAGACTTGCGCCGGTTGTAGCTGTTGCGTATTGCTTGAATGCAATCTGTGATCCATCCGGGCGGATGAAAATAGCCGTTGTGCAACTAGCCGGATTGGAAAATTGATATACGCACTCGGCGTAAATCTCATAGTCGAGATTGTCACTCCAGCCCCCGCCGCCCGGGGTCTGGCCATGACCATTTCTCGAAACATAATATCGGCTAAAGCTAAGACCCATTTCGCCTGGCATGGCGAAATCAGTGACTGCATCGACTTTGGTGCCTGATGCGGGATCAATTGGGTCACCAACCCTAAGACAAGGTGGCGCTTTAGAATTCTTCTTTTCAGACGTCGTCGTGGTGTTGGTCGATGTCTGTAATCCGCCACCGCCAGAAGGGCCACCAGAGGAGCCGCCAAATGCATTGCCACCACCGCCACTATTGGGGGTGTCTCCAGAAGTGAAGCACGTTACATCGTGATTGACATGCACGACTCCTGTTTGGGCATCAACGCCACCTTTATCACCACCCACTCCCCAACATACTTGGGATGCGGCCCGAGCTGGCGCGGCCACTTGGAACAGTGTCATTCCAATGACGAAGGCAACCAAATAACGCAACATGCGAATTCCCCTGTTTGCTTACGCGAACTTGTCCCGCTCCTTTGCACCTGGCCTACAGACACACAGCTGCCTGCCACTTGATCGGCTGTTTGCGTAACGTGTCATTCCCCTTCAGCGGCGCCGCAAAATTACACGCGTACCGCATGATCCTACGCCATAAAAATGCGATGTGCTAGAAACTCAGATGAAGCTATCACCGTGTCCGCGCTGTTTGTCCGCCTGTCCGTGAAAGTGTCCGCGGACGCTTGGATAATTGCCGGTCGTCTATTCAAGCTATTGAATAAGCAAAAATTTTTTGCGATTTTATCGTTGGCACACGGATTGCAGTGTCTATCTCGGGGCCGCACTGTCCGCGGCCAGGGACTGCATGATGATCCGCGATACCTCCGCTCAAGACCGCATGGTCGAGGTCAAATCCAATCCTAAGCGTCGCTGGATGCTGATCGGTGGTGGCATAGCCGCACTGGTCGTACTGGCGCTCGTTGCACCAAGCATCATGCGGCTGTTCTCCGCCGATGCTTCGGTCAGCGCATCTCGACTGGCATTCGCTACTGTCGAGCGTGGGCCGTTCGTGCGAGACATCGCTGCCGAAGGCAAGGTGGTGGCGGCGAACAGCCCCACGCTCTATGCCACCTACGGTGGCGCCGTGACGATGCAGGTGCACGCTGGCGATACAGTGAAGAAGGAGCAAGTCCTCGCCGTTATCGATAGCCCGGAACTGCGCAACAAGTTGGCGCAGGAACAATCCAAGGCCGATGCCATGCAGGTCGATTACCTGCAGGCGCAAGTCGATGCCCGTACCAAGCAAAGCGATTTGCAGAAAGCCTTCGACAACGCGCAGATCGACGAGAAGAGCGCGGAGACCAATCTCACTCGTGTGCAGAAGGCTTTCGCCGCCGGTGCTGCCACGGGCGTTGAAGTAGACCAGAACAAGGACGCATTGGAAAAAGCGCGCATTGCCCTGGCGCATGCCAAGTCCGATCTGGGCATGAATGGCGACAGCCTCAAATTCAATATCCAGTCCAAGAAGCTGGCACACGAGAACCAGCTGTTAGTGGTGCAGGATCTGCAGCGCCAGGTGGACAACCTCAACGTGCGTTCACCGGTGGATGGTCAGGTCGGCCAATTGTTCATCGCCGAACGTGCCACCGTCGCTAAAGACGCACAGCTACTCAGCGTGATCGATCTGTCCGCGCTGGAAGTGGAAGTGAAGGTGCCGGAAAGTTTCGCACGTGATCTAGCCATCGGTATGTCCGGCGAGATCACTGGCAACGACAACAACTGGAAGGGCCTGGTCAGCGCGATCTCGCCTGAAGTGGTTAACGGCGAAGTGGCGGCACGGGTGCGCTTTGAGGGCTCCACGCCGAAACAGCTGCGCCAGAACCAGCGCTTGTCGGTACGTATCCTGCTTGATCACCGCGACAACGTGCTCACCGTACAGCGCGGCTCGTTCGTGGACGAATCCGGCGGCAGCTACGCCTATATCGTGAACGATGGCATCGCCACCAAGACACCGATCCGCGTGGGTGCCAGCAGCATCGACAAGGTCGAGATTCTGCAGGGCCTCAAAGAAGGCGACCGCATCGTGATCTCCGGTACGGACAGCTTCAAGAGCGCGGCACGCGTAGCGATTGCTCGATAACCGCTACTCGCTAACGCTCTGAAGCTGACGATGATTTTCTCCCTCCCTTGCTTACAGGGGAGGGTTGGGGAGGGGTGAAGCCTTACGGCAAACCTCCACCCCGCCCCAGCCTCTCTTTGCGACCGAAGGAAGTCCCTTCTTCGGGATACACAGGGAGAGGAGTCAAGACCACCAACGAAGGACGCAACCATGTTGAAGATGACCCACCTCTCCAAGGTCTACCGCACTGAAGTTGTGGAGACCTACGCGCTGCGCGATTTCAATATTGACGTGAAGGAAGGCGAGTTCGTCGCCGTTACCGGGCCGTCCGGCTCGGGTAAAACCACCTTCCTGACCATCGCCGGTTTGCTGGAAACATTCACCGGTGGCGAATACCACCTCGACGGTATTGAAGTGAGCCAGTTGAACGACAACGCTCGCTCGAAGATCCGCAACGAGAAGATCGGCTTCATCTTTCAGGCGTTCAACCTGATTCCCGACCTCAACGTGTTCGACAACGTTGAAGTGCCGCTGCGCTATCGCGGCATGAAGGCCGCCGAGCGTAAGCAGCGCATCATGGATTCGCTCGAGCGCGTTGGCCTGGCCTCACGTGCCAAGCATTACCCGGCCGAACTGTCCGGTGGTCAGCAGCAGCGTGTGGCGATTGCCCGCGCACTGGCAGGCTCACCGCGCTTGCTGCTCGCCGATGAACCGACCGGCAACCTCGATACGCAAATGGCACGTGGCGTGTTGGAACTGCTGGAAGAGATTCATCGCGAAGGCGCCACCATCGTCATGGTCACGCACGATCCGGAACTGGCTCTGCGCGCACAACGCAATGTGCACGTCATCGACGGTCAGGTGGTGGATCTTGCCGAAGACCCGCGCTTCCACAACTCGGTTGCCGCACGCGGCGGCAGCGTTCATCCCGCCTGATCCAGCGACACCTGTTCACCCGCTCGTTACTTGTTTGTCCGCCACCTGCGAGTCTCACCCATGCGTCTAAAGTTACTGCCCTTGATGCTTTTGCTGGCCGCTGCCCCACTACCGGGTCACGGCGAAGATCTGATGGATGCTTATCGTCAGGCCATCGCCAGTGATCCGGTATTGGCCACAGCCGATGCACAGCGATTGGTCGTGGCCGAGGGTGTACCGCAGGCGCGCTCAGCCCTGCTGCCGCAGCTGTCGGCCGGGTTGGGCCTGGAACAGATCCATGGTGGTAGTGGCTCGACGGTTAATTCCAACGGCAACACGGTAACCACCAGTGCGACGGGGCATACCCGGGAGCGTGACCTTAGTGGCACGCTCACGCAGCCGATCATCAACCTGGCCAGCATCGCCACGTTGCAAGCGGCACATGCAACCGACGAGGCACAGGAGCAAACGTATCGCGCCGCCCTGCAAAACCTCTACGTGCGTGTTGCCTCAGCCTACTTCAACGTACTCGTCGCGCAGGACACGCTCGACGTCTACAAGTCGTACGAGGATGCATACAAACAGGAATTTGCACAGTCCAGTGAGCGCTTCAAGGATGGCCTGGCAACGGCATCGGACGTGACGCAGTCGCAGGCGTATTACCTGTATATCAAGTCGGAGCGGATCACCGCGCAAGACAACCTGAAAGATGCGTTGCGCGGGCTGGAGCAGCTCACTGGCAAGCCCACCGGCAACTTGAAGAAGTTGCGTCAGGATCTCCCGATGCAGCCGCCTTCGCCCAATGATGCCCGGGCCTGGGTGGATGCCGCGATGGAGACCAATCCCACGTTGCTCGCGGGACGCGACACCGTGAGTGCCGACGAGCACAAGATCAAAGCTGCACGTGCGGGTCACTTGCCCACGCTTAATGCCACGGTGACTTACGGCAAGTTCGGTAGCTGGTCGAGTGCCGTTCCAGGCAGCGCGGCGTACGGCCCGGGTACCACCACGGTAGGGCTCACGCTCAACGTGCCGATCTTCAGCGGTGGCCTCACGCAATCACAGGTGCGCCAGGCGATCTATCAGCGTGATGTAGATCAGGGCACGCTGGAATCCCTGCGCAGGCAAGCCGCGCGGGACGCCAACAACTACTACAGCCTGGTGGTCGACGGTATCGAGCAGGTAGATAGCGCACACACCTCGGTATCCGCGGCGCAGAAGTCACTGGATTCGATGCGCGCCGGTTACGCCATCGGCACGCAGAGCCTCACCAACGTGGTGTTCGCCATCGAGCAGATGGCCAACGTGCAAACCGAATACATCGTGGTGCGCCACCAGTTCATCCTCAACAAACTGCTACTCAAGCAGGCCGCGGGAACGGTAGATCTCCACGATCTGGAAGACGTCAATCGGCTGCTGCAATGAATCGCGATGACATCGGCTGTGATCACACCCGCTTCGTGCCGTATGGGCACATCAGCATCCACGCGAAGGCATGATGCATGTTTGCGTACTACATTGAACTCGGCATACGCAGCCTCCGTCGCAACCCGGCGCTTACGGCGTTGATGGTGATGGCGATTGGTTTTGGCGTAGCCGCGTCCATGATTAGCTGGTCGGTGTTTCGTGCGGTGTCGGGTGATCCAATACCGGAGAAGTCCAATCAGCTTTTCACCGTACTGATCGATAATCGCGGGCCGCAATACAGCTCCAATGGCGAGCCGCCCGAAGCACTCAGCTATACCGACGCTATAGCCTTGATGAAAGCGCACAAGGCGGCGCATCAAACGCTGCTCTACAACGTGTCCATGTCGGTATTTCCGGAAAGCAGCCACAGCATGCCGTCCAGAGCGAACGGCTATGCCACCAATGCCGATTTCTTCAGCATGTTCGATGTGCCATTCGAATATGGCAGCGCATGGAACCTGAGCGACGACGATCGACATGCGGCCGTGGCGGTGATCAGTTACGAGCTCAACCAGCAACTTTTTGCCGGCGCCAATAGCGTGGGGCGTGATGTCACGCTGAGTATGCATACCTACCGCATCGTGGGCGTCACCAAGCACTGGGATCCCAAGCCGCGCTACTACGACCTCTTCAGTGGCAATGCGTTTTCCGAACCGGTGCAACTGTACGTGCCCTTCACGCGTGCGATCGATCTGCAGATCAATACCGCGGGACGCAACAACTGTGGTGGCATAGGTGGTTTCGGCTACGGACGCGAAGCGTGGATGCACAGCGAATGCGTGTGGATTCCTATGTGGGTAGAGCTGCCAACCGCTGCCGATGTGCGGCATTACCACGAATTTCTTACCGCCTATGCGGACGAACAAAAAAGTGCCGGCCGTTTCCAATGGGCTACCAATGTCCGTCTGCGTGATGTCACCGACTGGGTCAGCTTCGAAAAAGTGGTGCCATCGGAAAGCCGCATTTCGATGATGGTTTCGCTGGGTTTCTTCATCATCTGCCTGGTCAACACCATCGGTTTGCTATTGGCCAAATTCATGCGCCGCGCGCAGGAGATTGGTGTGCGCCGTGCGCTCGGTGCACCACGGCACCAAATCTATGGTCAATTCCTGGTCGAGGCGGGCACGGTCGGTTTGGCAGGTGGTCTGCTTGGCTTGCTGCTAACGGCGATAGGCATGGCAGGCATTGGCCTGTTGTTCGAGCCGGATATTGCACGTCTGGCGCATCTGGATCTGTCATTGGTGGTGACGACTTTGCTGGTGGCGATCTTGGCCACCGTATTGGCGGCGTTTTATCCCACCTGGCGCGCCGCACAGGTGCAGCCGGCCTGGCAGCTGAAGTCGAACTGAGGCCGCGCCCCTATGCAGATCAAACCCATCCTCACTGCCATGCGCCATCACCGGGCCGGTACGCTACTGATCGCGTTGCAGATCGCTTTGACCCTGGCCATCGTGTGCAATGCGTTGTTCATCATTCAACAGCGTATCGAGCGCATGTCGCGTCCCAGCGGCGTGAACGAATCCAACCTGTTCGTGATCAAAAGCGATTGGGCGGACCAGGCCCCGCCACAGATAATCGATGCACGGATGAAGTCGGATCTGCTGGCCCTGCGTCAGCTCGGCAGCGTGCAAGACGCAGCACCGGCCAACAGCTTCCCGCTTCATGGCGGTGGCTGGGATAACTATGTCCGGCTTACGCCAGACGAGGCCAAGCCGACCCATGACTCATCGATCTATTTTGTCGACGAGCACACCCTTGCGACCTTGGGTGTGCCGTTGATTGCAGGGCGTAACTTCAACAGTAGCGAAATAGGTAGTCAGTCGGCGCCAGACCGCATGCTGTCGTCCGAAGTGATCATCAGCAAGGCGCTGGCGGAATCGTTGTTCCCGCACGGATCCGCATTGGGTAAAACGGTGTATGTGTCGGGTGTGAACACTCCGTCCGTCATTATCGGCATTACCGACACGCTGCAATCGCACATGATGTCCAGCGATACCACGCCGTATGCGTATTACGCGGTACTCATTCCCGCGCGACTGCTCGGCGATGGCACGTATTACCTGGTACGTGCCAGGCCTGGGCAGCTTGCCGCTGCCATGCGTGATGCGCCGAAAGCGCTCTACGCGCAAAGCAATATGCGCGTCATCGATAGCAAAGATGGCGTGATGACCTTCACTGAGATACGCAAGCACGCCTACGACAACGATTTCGGCATGGCGATCCTGATGGGCATCATCAGCGTGGTGCTGCTGGCGATTACCGCCGCTGGCATCGTGGGCCTTACCAGTTTCTGGGTTGGCCAGCGGCGCAAGCAGATCGGTATTCGTCGCGCACTGGGTGCAACGAGAAACGACATCCTGAGTTATTTCCTCACCGAGAACTTGTTGATCAGCTGCATCGGCGTGGTGATCGGCGCGGTGATGGCCATCGGTATCAACTTGTGGATGGTGACGCAGTTCGAAATGGCGCGACTCACGCTGGCCTATGTGGTCACCGGTATCGTCGCGCTGGTGCTGCTGGGGCAGGGGGCAGTATTGGCGCCTGCGTTGCGTGCATCGCATGTACCACCGGTGGAGGCGACACGTTCGGTATGAAGAGCGAGCCATCCAGCAAGCGCATGAGTGTATGGGCTCAAAGAGGTAGCCGGCCATGATGGGCTACTACCTCGAGTTGGCGCTGCGTAGCCTGAAGCGCAACCCGGTGCTTACGACCTTGATGGTGATTGCCATCGGCTTCGGTGTGGCTTCGTCGATGACCACCTACGCCGTGTTTCGTGCAGTCTCTGGTGATCCGTTGCCGCACAAGTCGACACAGCTGTTTGTGCCGCAGATCGATAACTGGGGGCCAGCCCGTCACCGGGTGAGCAATGACTTGTCGGATTCGCTCAGTTACACCGATGCCATGGCGCTCATGCACGCGCATGCGGCAAAGCGACAAACGGCGATCTATCCCGTCAGCTATACCGTGGTGCCGGAGAATGCGTCTTATCAGCCGTTCAACGTGAATGGCTATGCTGCTTATGCGGATTTCTTCCCGATGTTCGAGGTGCCGTTCCGGTTCGGCAGCGGATGGAATGCGGTGCAGGACGATCAGCGTGCCAATGCGGTGGTTATCAGCAGCCAACTCAATCAGCAATTGTTCGGTGGTGGCAACAGCATCGGCCGTACGCTGATTCTCGATGGCCGCGACTATCGCGTGACGGGCGTTGTAGCCGACTGGAATCCGTCGCCACGCTTCTACGACGTCAACAACGGCAATGCCTTTGGCGATGCGCCGGATTTCTATTTACCGTTCACCCGTGCCATTGATAACCAGACAGGAATTAGTGGACGTAACGACTGCTCCGGCACGAATGGCCAGGCACCGGGATTCGATGGCTGGCTGCATTCGGAATGCGTATGGGCATCGTTCTGGGCTGAGTTGCCGGACGCTGCTGCCGTGAGCCAGTACCGAAGTTTCCTCGAAGGTTATGCCGCGGAGCAGCAACGTACCGGTCGCTTTCATTGGGCACCGAACGTGCGGTTGTTCAACCTGACCCAGTGGCTTGAACATGAGCGCGCGGTTCCCCCTGAAACACGTGTGTCGTTGGTGGTCGCGCTCGGTTTTCTGCTGGTGTGTCTGGTCAACACCATTGGCCTGTTACTGGCCAAGTTCATGCGTCGTGCGCAGGAGATAGGTGTGCGTCGTGCGCTGGGTGCCTCGCGCGCTGAAATCTATATCCAGTTTCTGACAGAGGCGGCCATCGTCGGCGTCGCTGGTGGTGTGCTTGGCCTGCTACTTACCGTGATCGGCGTGCTCAGTGTTGGCCTGGTGTTTGAGCCGGAGATCGCGCGCCTGGCGCACGTCAGTATCGGCCTCTTTGGCTTGACCATGTTGGTGGCCATCGTGGCAACCGTCATCGCCGCGTTTTATCCCACGTGGCGCGCCGCACGGGTACAACCCGCGTGGCAGCTGAAGTCCAACTGAGGCGATGACGATGCAGATCAAGCCCATCCTCGCGGCGCTCAGACATCACAAGGCAGGCACGGTGCTGATCGCGCTGCAGATAGCGCTGACGCTGGCCATTGTGTGCAATGCGCTGTTCGTTATCCACCAGCGCGTGACCAACCTGTCCCGCCCAAGCGGTATCGACGAAGCCAATCTTGTCGTGGTCGAAAACCAGTGGGTAGGTAAGTCGACCAAGGATGAAAACGCATCGCGAATGGCCGCCGATCTTGCCACGCTTCGCCAGGTGTCAGGTGTGACGCAGGTTTATGCCACCAACTCCTATCCGTTGAGTGGTCGCGGATGGACGGTGGGTATGGGGTACATCCCCGATAAACAGGCGTGGATTTCGGAAGCGGCGATCTATTTCGCTGACGAAAACACATTATCGACGCTGGGCCTTAAGCTGATTGCCGGGCGCAACTTTCATGCCGATGAAATTGGCCATATCGGCAATGAGGACAGGTTGGAGCCATCGGAAATCATCGTTACCAAGGACCTCGCCGATCGGATGTTCCCGCACGGTAACGCGTTGGGTAGCTCGGTATATATAAGCGCCAAACCAAGCACGATCATTGGGATCATCGAGCATCTCCAGGTGCCGTATGCAAGCAGCTCGGAGGCTAAGTGGGCCGAGCGTTCCACGCTCGTGCCGTACCAGCTTATGAATGGCGTTACGGACTATGTTTTGCGCGTGCAGCCAGGGCAGCTCGCCGAGGTGGCGCGCGCCGCACCTAAGGCGCTGATGGCGGCAAATCGGTTGCGTGTGATCAGCCCGATAGACGGTGTGCAGCTATTTAGCGCGATACGCGCCAGGGCCTACAAAAGTGATCGCGGCATGGTGATCCTTATGAGCGCCATTTGCGTGGTGCTACTGGCGATCACTGCGGCGGGCATCGTTGGCCTTACCAGTTTCTGGGTCAGCCAACGGCGTAAGCAAATCGGCATTCGCCGAGCATTGGGTGCCACCCAGCACGACATTCTCAATTACTTCCTCACCGAGAACTTGTTGATCGGTACGGGCGGTGTGGTGATGGGTACGGTGTTCGCGTTTGCGATCAATCTGTGGCTGATGAAGCAATTCGAAATGGATCGGTTAGCGCTGGGCTATCTGATGGTTGGGGTGATTGTGGTGCTGTTGCTGGGGCAGGGAGCGGTATTGGCACCGGCGCTACGTGCTTCGCACGTGCCACCGGTGGAAGCGACACGCTAGATCTTTTTTAGGCTGGATCTTTTTGGTTTAACCCATTTCCGCCGGAAGTGGGGTTCGCATGTAGGGAGTGTGGACGTATGTTTAGTTATTACCTTGAATTAGCGATACGCAGCTTAAAGCGTAGTCCCGGCTTAACCGCACTGATGGTGCTTACCATTGGTTTTGGTGTGGCCGCGTCGATGACCACATTCTCGGTATTTCGCGCGGTATCGGGCGATCCGATTCCGTGGAAGTCATCCAAGCTGTTCGTGCCGCAGATCGATGTATGGGGCCCCACCGGTCGCGGCAGCGATGGTGAGCCGCCGAATGCCATGGATTACACCGATGCGGTTGCATTGATGCGCGATCATCGCGCCAAGCTGCAGTCGGCGATGTATCAAATTTCACCGTCGGTGGTGCCGACAGATGCCGGAAAACATCCGATCAATGTCAGCGGGCACGCGGTGTATAGCGAGTTCTTTCCGATGGTCGAGGCCGCATTCCTCTACGGCAATGGCTGGAGTGCCGATGATGACAATCAGCGTGCAGCCGTTGTGGTGATCAGCAGCAAGCTCAACCAGAAACTGTTCGGCGGTGCCAACAGTGTGGGTAAGACCGTCAACATGGAAGGTAAGGATTATCGCGTCGTGGGCGTGTTGAATAACTGGAACCCTCAGCCGCGGTTTTACGACGTGGTGAACAGTGGTGGTTTCTCCACCGGCGTCGAAGATGTGTTTGTGCCATTCCAGCGCGCCATTGATGTAGGCATTCCGAACGACGGCAATACCAATTGCAACGCGATTCCCAAGGAATCGGGCTTTGTCGGTATGCAGCACTCAAGTTGTGTGTGGATTGCCTATATGGCCGAGCTGGACGATGCCTCGGCGGTGACTGCCTACAAGGAATATCTGGATGGTTATGCGCACAACCAGCAAGCGGCTGGCCGCTTCAGCTGGGCGTCAAACAACCGTCTGCGTGACTTGCCGGCTTGGCTGGACAACCAGAAGGTAGTGCCCAGCGATACCAAGGTTTCATTGCTGGTTGCGCTTGGACTGCTGATCGTTTGCCTGGT
Organism: Rhodanobacter sp.; assembly: GCA_049794535.1. Lineage (GTDB taxonomy): Bacteria > Pseudomonadota > Gammaproteobacteria > Xanthomonadales > Rhodanobacteraceae > JBARCX01. The sequence goes on along the minus strand of JBARCX010000066.1, from coordinate 7,052 downwards.
CAACACCGCAGGTTTGTTGTTGGCGAAGTTCCTCCGTCGTAGCAGTGAGATCGGCGTGCGACGCGCGCTGGGTGCGCAGCGGTTGGAAATCTACGCACAGTTCCTCACCGAAGCGGGAATCATCGGCCTCGCCGGTGGCGTACTGGGTCTACTGCTCACCGGTGTAGGCGTGGCTTGTGTCAGCTGGGTGTTGCCAAAGGACATCGCGTCTCTGGCGCGCGTGGACTTCGTACTGCTGTCGCTCACGCTGCTGATCGCCGTCATTGCGACCCTGCTGGCTGGGTTGTATCCCACTTATCGTGCCTCGCGTGTGCAGCCCGCGTGGCAGCTGAAGTCGAACTGAGGATCACGCCATGACTCTACATCCCATTCTCGCGGCGCTGCGTAAGCACAAAGCCGGTGTCGTGTTGATTTCGCTGCAGATCGCGTTGACCCTGGCGATCGTTTGCAATGCGTTCTTCATTATTCAATCGCGCATCGAGCGAGTAGGCCGCCCTACCGGGCTTGATGAAAGCAATTTGTTCCTCGTCCAGCAGCAATGGGTGGGTGCGCCGAGTGCAGACGATACGGCTGGTGTCGAGAAGCTCGATACCATGCAGCGAGAGGACCTCGCTGCGTTACGCAATATGCCGGACGTGGTCTCAGCAGCACCCACCAACTCGATCCCATTGCTCAATTCCAGCTGGGACGGTGCCGTGTCTCTCAAGCCAGGAAGTGAGCTGAGAGCGGGTGCCAATACGCGTACGGCTTATTACTACGGCGACGAGCAGGCACTGCCTACCATGGGCTTGCACTTGGTCGCTGGCCGCGCTTTCAATGCTGGCGATGTACAGCACCAGGGTATGCGGGATCAACGCGATCCGACGATCGTGATTGTTTCCAAACCGATTGCCGACAAGCTGTTCCCGAACAACGATGCCGTGGGCAAGGTCATCTATCTCAACGGCAGTAGCGCACCGGTGACTATCGTCGGTGTTGTCGAGCGTATGCAGACGTCTTCTGTCGATAGCTGGAACAACGATTTTGCCTACAACTCGACCTTGGTGCCGGCGCGGATCGATGCGAACTTCGCGCGCTACATCGTGCGCGCCAAACCGGGTCGTCTGGATGCGGCGATGCACGCGATGCCGGGTGTGCTGTATGGCGTTAACCCGATGCGAGTGCTCGACGACGATAGCGTGAAATCGTTCACCGATATTCGCGATCAGGCTTACCGTGCCGACGTAGGCATGGCGATACTGATGGGCGTGGTCTGTCTGATCCTGCTGGGTGTCACCGCGGCAGGCATCGTCGGTCTCACCAGTTTCTGGGTTGGCCAACGTCATCGGCAGATCGGTGTACGGCGTGCCTTGGGTGCTCGCAAGATCGACATCCTGCATTACTTCCAGATCGAGAACCTGATGATTGCCGGTGCCGGTGCCGTGATCGGAATCCTGCTGGCGGTGGGTCTCAATCTTTGGCTGATGACGCGCTTCGCCATGGATCGCATGCCCGTGATGTATGTGCTGATCGGTGTGGTGGCGATTATGACCTTGGGGCAGATCGCGGTATTCGTGCCGGCGCGTCGCGCTTCCAACGTACCGCCGGTGTCGGCAACACGCGCAGCGTAAAGCGTTTCCCTTCTCCCTTCGGGGGGGGAAGGTGCCCGGAGGGTGGATGGGGGTTCAGGCAGAGCGATGCATTTCGTTCTAGCCGAACCCTCACCCCAACCCCCTCTCTCCCACGGTGACTACCTTCGGGTCGCCGATGGAAGAGGGACATAAAAATCGGAGATCTGAAATGTTTGGTTACTACCTGGACCTTGCCCTACGCAGCCTCAAGCGCCATCGAATGCTCACCGCATTGATGGTGCTGGCTATCGCTGTGGGCATTGGTGCCAGCATGACCACATTGACGGTAATGCATCTGTTGTCTGGTGATCCGTTGCCGGGAAAAAGCGCCACGCTGTTCTATCCGCAAGTGGATTCGGATCCGACAGATGATCGCACTCACGCCGATCCGTTGGACGTCTTGGACTATCGTTCGGCGGTAGATCTGTGGAATGCGCATCGCGCGGACCGGCAGGCGCTACTTGTGCAAAGCAAGCTCAAAGTGCGTTCACCCGAAGTGAATCTTCCGCCACTGATGGAAATGATGCTTTCTACCACATCGGATTTTTTCCCGATGTTCGAGGTGCCGTTTCAGTACGGCAGTAGCTGGACCGCGGATGACGACGCGAAACATGCGCGCGTGGCGGTGATCTCGGCTGATCTCAACGCCAAGTTATTCGGTGGCGCCAATAGCGTGGGGCACACGCTGCGCTTGCGTGATACCGATGTGCGCATCGTCGGGGTGCTGAAGCCATGGCGGCCCTCGCCGCAGTTCTACACCGTGGCAGGTGGACGTTTCGCCAACGGTCAAACAGATGATTACTACTCCAAGCCGGAGGATGTGTTCACACCGTTCACCAGCGGCCTTGAGATCAACGACGGTAACTTCTGGCAATTCACTTGCTGGCATCTGCCGGAGCATCCCGGCCATCTGCAAGACTCTCCCTGCGTGTGGATCCGGCTATGGGTTGAGCTGGGTAGTGCGGCAAAAGTGGCTGACTACCGTAGCTTTTTGTCCGGCTACGCCGCGCAGCAGAAGGCGCTCGGGCGTATCACCCATGCCGATAACACGCGCTTGCCCTCACTGATGCAGTGGTTGGATTACAACCATGTTGTACCTAGCGATGTACATCTGCAGACGTGGTTGGCATTTGCTTTTCTACTCATTTGCTTGTTCAACACCGTTGGCCTGTTGCTGGCAAAGTTTCTTCGCCGCAGCGGCGAGATCGGGGTGCGGCGCGCGCTGGGTGCAAGCCGTAGAGCGGTGTTTGCCCAATGCCTTGTCGAAGCCGGCTTGATCGGTTTGCTCGGCGGCATCGGTGGCTGGCTGCTCACGCTGATCGGTTTGTGGTTGGTACGCCGACAACCGACGGTTTATGCCGATCTCGCGCATCTCGACATCTCGATGTTCCTCACCACGTTCGTGTTGGCGATCGTAGTCAGTCTGTTGGCCGGTGCACTGCCTGCCTTGCGTGCAAGTCGCATTGCACCGGCGCTGCAGTTGAAGACGTTGTAAGGGAGCGCACAGACATGCAAATTCGCCCCATTCTCGTTGCGCTGCGTCGCCACCGACTTGCCACCCTGCTGATTGCGTTTGAGATCGCACTTGCTTGCGCGGTGTTGTGCAATGCGTGTTTTCTTATCGCCAATAGGATTGATCTGCTGCACGTGGAAAGTGGCGTGGATGAAGCCTCACTAGCGACCGTGCAATTGACAGGTTACGAGGACAGTCAAGCGGTGGATCTCAATGCGCGCGTGTTGTCCGGCTTGCGCAATATTCCCGGCATGCAATCAGTCACGGTGCTTAATTCCATACCGTTCGGTGCGCGGCGGGGCACCGCGGGCATCACGTTGGATATGGCCGGTAAGCATTTCGGCGGCGTAGTCGAATTCTATGTCGGCGGCCCGGGCAGCCTGCAGGCGTTGGGTGTGCATGTAACCGCTGGCCGTGGCCCACAAGACGATGATTTTCGGCCATTCGAAGGACTCATGCCGGGGGATGCCTCCGTGCAGATCACCCACTCGCTCGCCGAGCATTTGTGGCCGGGCACCAATCCTCTAGGCAAAGAACTCTGGCTGGACAAGATGCATTACCGCGTCGTCGGTGTCATCGATCACCTGGTCAGGCCGGATCCATCCGGTTGGCCCGGCGAAAGCAAGGACTGGTCGATATTCGTGCCGGCACAGCCCGGAAAACTGCTCGCTGGAAGTTATCTATTGCGCGCAGATCCCAAAGATATATCCCGCGTATTGCGTGATGCCTGCACGATGATCGCCAAGATTGCTCCGGATACCGTCATTGATCAGGAAGGTACCCAAACCCTAGGCGACCTTCGTACAAACCAGTTTCGCCAGGATCGCGCGATGGTCGGCATGTTGGTGGGTGTGATCGTTGCACTATTGCTGGTGACCGCGCTTGGCATTGTTGGTTTGGCCAGCTTCTGGGTAGCACAGCGGCGCAAGCAAATTGGTATTCGCCGTGCGATTGGCGCTACGCGCAGCGACATCCTGCATTACTTCCAAACCGAAAATTTCCTGATCGTCACCTTCGGCATTGTGCTGGGTATGGCGCTCGCATTCGCGTTGAACGTAGTGCTGATGAAGTTTTACGAATTGCCGCATTTGCCGTTGATCTACTTGCCGATAGGTGCAGTGGTGTTGTGGGGGCTCGGCCAACTTGCCGTGCTCGGCCCCGCCATGCGTGCGGCAGCGGTGTCGCCGGTGGTAGCAACACGGTCGGTGTAAGTGATATTTCTCCCTTCTCCCATTGGGAGAAGGTGCCTAAAAGGCGGATGAGGGTACGTGCGGAGCAATGAGCTTCGTTCCTGCCGAACCCTCATCCCGACGCCTCTCTCCCACAGGGACTGCCTTCGGGTCGTCGGTGGGAGAGGGACTTACGCAAGGGGAGATGCATGTTCGGTTATTACCTCGATCTGGCGTTGCGCAGCCTCAAGCGTAACAAGGCGCTGACCGTACTTATGGTGCTGGCGATTGCGCTGGGCATTGGCGCGAGCATGACCACGCTCACGGTGCTGCACGTGTTATCGGGTGATCCCTTGCCGGGTCGAAGTGGGTTGTTGTACTACCCGCAGATCGACCCGCGCGATATGAGTGGCACGTTTCCGGGCAATGAGCCGTTGGGGCAAGTCACGCTGGTCGATGGTATGAATCTGCTGCAAGCGAAGCGAGCGGATCGCCAGGCGTTGATGACTGGCGGCAGGGTGCCGGTACAGCCCGATTCGTCGACGCTTGAGCCGTTCTATGTCGATGCGCGTTACACCACATCGGATTTCTTCCCGATGTTCGATGCGCCCTTTCTCTACGGCCACAGTTGGGGTACTGCCGACGATGACGCAAAAGCTCGTGATGTCGTCATCACACGCAAGCTCAATGACAAGTTGTTCGAAGGTGCAAACAGCGTAGGGCGTACCTTGCGCATGGCTAGTACAACCTTCCGTATTGTCGGTGTACTCGAGAGTTGGCGGCCTAATCCACATTTCTACGATCTCGACACGGGCAGTTATGCCTACAGTGAGGATGTGTTCTTACCGCTGTTGACAGCTATCGATCTGCATTTGAGCCACAGCGGCTCCACCGATTGCTGGGGCAATGGCACCGGTGGCACGGATTCCGTTTTGCCGTCGGGGACGTGTGTGTGGTTGCAGTTTTGGGTGGAACTGGACAGCCCGGCCAAGGTGACGGCTTATCACGACTTTCTCGTGCACTACTCGGAAGAGCAGAAGGCGCTGGGCCGCTTCCAGCGTCCGGCGAATGTGCGCTTGCGTAATGTCATTGAATGGCTCAACTACGCGCATGTGGTACCTGACGACGTGCGTCTACAAACCGGGCTGGCGTTTGGCTTTCTGCTGGTATGCCTGGTCAATACGGTGGGCTTGATGCTGGCGAAGTTCATGCGCCGAGCCGCTGAGCTTGGCGTACGCCGCGCACTGGGGGCATCGAAACGTTCGCTGTTCGGACAGTTGCTGATGGAGTCGGGCGTGATCGGCCTAGCCGGTGGTCTCGGCGGTTTGTTGCTCGCACTGTTAGGGCTGTGGCTAATACGCCATCGACCTTCAAGTTACGCCGCGCTGGCACAGCTTGATTTATCGATGCTGCTGGCGACGTTTGCACTTGCCATCGGCGCGAGCTTGCTCGCTGGCCTGCTGCCTGCGTGGCGCGCGTGTCAGATCACTCCTGCGCTGCAGCTAAAGAGCAATTGAGGTGGCTATGGATATTCTGCCGATTCTTTCCACATTACGCCGACATAAGATCACATCGTGGCTGTTGGTTCTGCAGATCGCATTGACCTGCGCGATCGTATGCAACGCGGTGTTTCTGATCGGCCAGCGGCTGCATCACATGAACATGCCCAGCGGTATCGCGGAGCATGAGCTGGTGGAGGTCCGTTTGGCCTATATCGTTCCCTCTCCTGATCGCTATGCGCGAGCGCAGGAGGATCTTGCCCTGCTGCGGAAGATTCCCGGCGTGCAGGCGGCAGCATTGTCCAATCAGCTTCCTTTTGGTGGGTCGTCGTCCAATGTCAACCTCCGGCTCGATCCGGAACATAACTCGGCGACGATTAGTGCGGCCAGTTATTTCGGTGAAAACCTGACGCAAACATTGGGCCTTCGACTGGTGGCGGGACGTGATCTGCAACCGGACGATTACGTTGACGTGGATGTTGCGATCAAGGCCATAGCTGATGGCAACGAGAAGATGCCGCCTATATTTATCGTAGTCACGCAGGCATTGGCGGAGCGGTTGTGGCCGGGACAGAGCCCGCTGGGCAAGACGGTCTACCTGACCGACAAGTCGGGGGCACAGGTGGTTGGGGTCGTAGCGGAATTAGCACGTGCCAATGCTTACGACGACACCACTGCCCAGTACTCCACGATGATCCCGTTGCGTATGGGTGCAAGCCAGGATGAGCGCTATCTGATTCGTACCCGCCCTGAAGACCGCGCGCATGTGCTGGCGGCCGCGGTGGCTGTACTCAAGCAGGCGGATCCGCAACGCATAGTGACCGAGCAACGCACTTTCGACGATGTACGTGCCGATTTCTTCCAGGATGACATCGCCATGGCCGGCATCCTGGTCGGCGTGTGCGTAGCACTGTTAGTCGTTACGGCTTTGGGCATCGTCGGCCTGGCCAGCTTCTGGGTATCGCAGCGGCGGCGGATGATCGGTGTGCGCCGCGCGCTCGGCGCCACGCGCAGCAACATCCTGCATTACTTCCAGACCGAGAATTTTTTGCTGGCAACCCTCGGCGTTGCGCTGGGCATGGTGCTGGCTTACGGGATCAATCTGTACCTGATGTTGCATTACGAACTGCCGCGTCTGCCTGGTATTTATTTTCCAGTCGGCGCATTGCTGCTGTGGCTGATCGGGCAGGTGGCTGTATTGGGGCCGGCATTACGTGCGGCAGCTTTACAACCGGTCGTGGCGACACGATCGGTATAGCGA
>JBARCX010000065.1:0-9454 GCA_049794535.1 Rhodanobacter sp. | reverse complement strand
CGACATGTCGATGGCTTGCGGGGGAAGCAACACTTTGCCGGCACCGTCATCCACCATGAAACCGACGTTGTAATGCACCGCGTATTCCGTGACCTGTGCGTAGCCGCTAATGGTCAGCATGTCGTTGCTAAATCGCGCGTTCGTGATTTTCAGCTCGGCGATGCCGGGTCCGCCCTTTTCTTGGACATCGACACCGGAGCCCGTCAAGGCGCGGGTCAGAATGCGACTCAAGTCGCCGCCACCGCTGACATGCATATGCTGCATCGACGGCGGCAGCGCCACGCTACCGCGTAGATGAAAGCCGCACGCAGTCAATACCAAGGCGGACATCAGCAGCAACGAAATCTTCAGCATGCGGTTCATGAATCTCATCCTGCGACGATGTTGACGATCTTACCTGGCACCACGATCACCTTGCGCACCGTCTGGCCTTCGAGGAAGGCCATCACCGGCGGATGTGCGCGGGCCAGTGCTTCAGTCTCCTCCTTCGACGCATTGGCGGCCACTTCGATCGTGCCACGCAACTTGCCGTTCACCTGTACCGCCAGGGTCAGAGAATCGCGCACCAGCGCGGCACTGTCGACCTTCGGCCAGGACTGATCTTCCAGCACGCATTCAGCATTGCCGAGCACTTGCCACAGCTTATGACTCACATGCGGCACTACCGGGTTAAGCAGCAGCACCATCGTTTCCAGTGCCTCGTGGCGCACCGCACGGCCCTGCTCACTTAGGTCGCTGAACTTGCCCAGCGCGTTGAGCAGCTCCATCAGCGCAGCAATGGCTGTGTTGAACGAGTGACGACGGCCCAGGTCGTCACCGACCTTCTGGATTGTTTCGTGCACCTGTCGGCGCAACGCTTTCTGTCCAGCATCCAGCGCGATCGGATCGACGACCGGATGATCCGGCTGCGATGCATGCGTGGTCACTTCGCGCCAGAAGCGACGCAGGAAGCGCGCCATGCCTTCGACGCCTGCCTCGTTCCACTCCAGCGATTGCTCCGGCGGTGCCGCAAACATCGAGAAGAGGCGCACGGTGTCTGCGCCAAACTTATCGACCATGATTTGCGGATCGACACCGTTGTTTTTCGACTTGGACATCTTCTCGGTACCGCCGATCTTCACCGGTTTGCCATCCGAGATGAGCTTGGCGCCGGTCACGCGGGCGCGATCGTCACGTTCGATCTCGACGTCAGCCGGATTGATCCAATCCTTCGAGCCGTTCGCGTTGTCGCGATAGAACGTCTCGGCGATCACCATGCCTTGGCACAGCAGGTTGGTGGCCGGCTCGTCCGTCGTCACCAGCCCCGCGTCACGCATCAGCTTGTGATAGAAGCGGAAGTACAGCAGATGCAGGATCGCGTGCTCGATACCGCCGATGTATTGATCGACCGACAGCCAATAGTTCGCACGCTCATCGACTTGATCGTTCGCGCCGGGGCTGGTGTAGCGCGCGTAATACCAGCTCGATTCCATGAAGGTATCGAAGGTATCGGTCTCGCGCTCAGCCGGGCCACCACATTGCGGGCAAGTGGTTTTGCGCCACTCGAGGTCGGCCTTGATCGGCGACTGCACGCCTGAGAAAGCCACGTCTTCCGGCAGTACCACCGGCAGCTGATCTTCCGGCACCGGCACGGCGCTGCACTTGGCGCAGTAGATCACCGGGATTGGGCAGCCCCAGTAACGCTGACGCGAAACGCCCCAGTCACGCAGGCGCCAGTTGATGCGGCGAATGCCCTTGTCTTCGGCTTTCAACTTCGCGGCGAGAAATTCGAACGCTTCGCGATAGTTCTTGCCGTCGAGTTCACCGGAGTTGACCACCACCATGTCGGCGCGGGTCTTGTCGGAGTACCAATCGTTCCAGTGATTCGGGTCGTAGGTCTGATCTTCATTGGCATGACCTGCGCCACCTACCGCGATGACCTGCTTGATTGGCAAACTGTACTTATGCGCAAACTCGAAGTCGCGCTGGTCATGACCGGGCACGGCCATCACGGCGCCTGTGCCGTAACCCATCAATACGAAGTTGGCCACCCACACGGGCACCTTCTCGCCACTGATCGGATGCACGGCAAAAAAGCCGGTCGGCATGCCGCGCTTTTCCTGCGTTTCCAGTTCCGCCTCGGAAACACCGCCATGCTTGAGCTCATCAAGGAACGCCGCAAGCTGCGTATTGCCCTGCGCCGCCTTGAGCGCCAACGGATGCTCACCGGCAATGGAGACAAAGGTGACGCCCATCAGGGTGTCGGGGCGCGTGGTGAAGACGGTCAACGGCTCGGCTTCGCCATCCACCGCAAAGTGAATCTCCAGGCCTTCACTGCGACCGATCCAGTTGCGCTGCATGGTCTTTACGGCATCCGGCCAACCGGGCAGCGTGTCCATGCCGTCGAGCAGCTCTTGCGCGTAATCGGTGATCTTGAGGAACCACTGCGGGATCTCGCGCTTTTCCACCAGCGCGCCAGAACGCCAGCCACGGCCGTCGATCACCTGCTCGTTGGCCAGGACGGTCTGATCCACCGGATCCCAGTTGACCACCGAGTTTTTGCGGTAGGCCATGCCCTTTTTCATCAACCGGGTGAACATCAACTGTTCCCAGCGGTAATACTCCGGGCGGCAGGTAGCGAACTCACGCGTCCAATCGATGGCATAACCCAGCGACTGAAGCTGGGTACGCATATGGTCGATGTTCTTGTAGGTCCACTTCGCCGGCGCGGTCTGGTGCTTGATCGCGGCATTCTCGGCAGGCAGGCCAAATGCATCCCAGCCCATCGGCTGCAGCACGTTCTTGCCGTTCATCCGCTGGTAGCGGCTGATCACGTCGCCAATGGTGTAGTTGCGCACATGCCCCATGTGCAACGCGCCAGAGGGATACGGCAGCATCGAAAGGCAAAAGAACTTGGGCCGAGAGGGATCTTCCTTCACCTCATAGGCGCGTTTCGCGTTCCAATACTGCTGCGCAGCGGCTTCCACCGCCTGCGGGCTGTAGTCGTTCGTACCCTGGTCTTGAATGTCCTGCATGTTTCGCTGCCGTTGTGCTTTTTCTAGCGACGCGAACCGGCACATGCCGGCCGCTGAATTGAACGCGCCAGACTAGCAGAATGGCGCGCCCTATGGGCCGGAGGGCAGAGAGCCACAAGGACTATGAGGGCAGGCTCTGTGGACTGACCTGCAAAAGGGTCAACGGGATTTGCAAGGTCAGCTCGCAGGGCAAGCCGGCGTTTGGCCGGCGGCGAGCACCGATGCCACGCTGGCGATCTGTGCCGCCAGCGATGCCAAGGCGCGCTGATGACCAGCCACCAGTGCGTCGTAACCCGGGCCTACCGTTTCGCTAATCCGGCTGGTACAGGCCAGTGAATGGCCACCCTTGAGCGAACGCAGACTCCACGCGGCATCGATCAGGGCATAGCCCCCTGGTTGCGAATCGAAGCGGCGCAGATCGACCTTGATTCGCATCACCGGCTTACCGGTGGCCGGCAGGCCACTGACATCTTGCGTGCCCAACTCGCGAGCCAGGTCCGCCGAGAGTGCACCGCGCACCTCATCGCTCAGCGGTGCGATCCAACGCTCATTATTGAGCATGGCTACGCTTTGCTCGCCTTGGCGCACAACCAATTGCGGCTGATCGACCTGGGCCGGCACACCCACCGGCAGTAGTTCGAACTGGAACGGTGCCGGTGTGACGGCCACGGCGGCACGTGTTGCCGTAGGCACGTAATCGCCTGCCGCACTCTGATCCGGCGTGATCAACGTGTAGTAATGCAGTGGTGCTGAAGCACAGGCGGCCAGAGCCAGCGCAGCGCCCAGTACCAGGGCTTGGCATCCCTTACGAATCATGGCTGGCTCCCTTGTTGCGATGAGGCCGGTGGAGCTGCGACTGACGGTGGTGTCGGGGCCGGCTGCGGCGTCAACTTCGGATCGGCACTCCGGCCCTTGATCAGCGAGTCCGGATGCACACCCAGGTAATCGGTAAGCACGCGCAGCGAACGCGCCATGCGCTGCAACTCTTGCAGCGTACTGTTGAGATTCTGCTGCAACGGCGAATCGGAGGACAGCGCGTTATTGGCCGTGCCCATGGTTTGTTGCGCGCCCTTCAGCGTGCGATTGACCTGCGGCAGCACCTGGCCGTTGACCTGTTTGAGGGTGGCATTGAGCCCACTCAGCGTCTGATCGAGATTCTTGCCAATGCTGTCGAACGGGATCTTCTGGATCTTGTCCACGATGTCAGCCATCTGCTCCTGCAATTTGTCGAAGCTACCCGGTGCCGTGGGAATCTCCAGCGGCTTGGCATTTGGATCGAAATGCACCTTCGCGGTGTGTGGCAGGAAATCCATCGCGATATAGAGCTGGCCCGTGAGCAAGTTGCCCGCACGTGCCTGAGCGCGTAAGCCGTGATCGACCAGCGTGCCAACCATATGCGACAGATCGCTGTTGTCGCCACGCGCTTTCGCCAATGCCTCCAGCTTGTCGTTAGCCTGGCCAAGCCGTTCCGGATAAACCACTGCCCCAACAATGATCGGGAAGCGCTGCGTCTTGGCGTCGTAATCCATGCGAATCGACACGACCTTGCCGAAATTGACGCCAAGGAACTCCACCGGCGCTCCAACCACCAGGCCACGCAGCGACTGATCGAAGCGCATCCGGATGTAGTGCGGCTCGCCATCCGGTGGCGCCATGGCCGCCACTTGATCATTGAACAGTTCGAAGCTGGCGTCGTCGGCGGCCAACGTAGTGTCGTGCGTCCCCATGGGATCTTGGAACGCCACACCACCGGCCAACACCGTGGCCAGCGATTGGGTGTTGAGCTTCAGACCGTCCGCACCCAGCGACACATCTACGCCACTAGCGTTCCAGAAACGGGTCGACGCGGTAACGAACTTGTCGTTCGGACCGTCCACGAAGATCTGCAACGAGACACCTTTGCCGTCAGTGTCCAATTGATAGGACGCGACCCGACCGACCTGGATACGGCGATAGTAAACCGGCGAGCCGATATCGAGCGAGCCGAGATCGTTGGCGTGCAGGATATAGCTGCGACCCGGTGCGTTATGGGTAACCGCTGGCGGCGTCTCCAACCCTTTGAAGTCATCCGCCGGTGTTGTCGAATCGCCGACGTCGACACCAATGAACGCACCCGACAGCAGCGTATCCACACCGGATACACCGCCCAGGCCGATGCGTGGACGCACCACCCAGAAACGCGTATCGGCCCTGGCAAAGCTTTCGGCGTTTTTATCCAGATCGACCTTGACCACCACGTGACTACGATCCTGGCTGAGCCTGATCTGGCCGACCCTGCCGATCACCACGTTCTTGTATTTCACCTGCGTCTTGTCGGCCACCAGCCCCTCGGCGCTCTGGAAGCTGATGCCGATGACCGGGCCTGCCTCCAGCCACGCATGAATGACCAGTGACAGCCCTACCAGCGCCGCCAGTACCGGTATCAACCAGATAATCGCCACGTTGACGCGGCGGTGCTGCACTACCGGTTGTGGCAGGTCATCGCCGAAGTTCGGCTTGGATTCGTCAGTCATCTTCGGCTTTGCCATCCCAGATCAAGCGTGGATCGAAACTCATCGAGGCCAGCATGGTAAGTACCACGGTCAGGCCGAAAAACACTACGCCAGGTAACGGCTCCACCAGGCTGAGCAGACCGAACTGCACCAACGCGGTCAGTAGTGCCACCACAAACACATCCAGCATCGACCAGTAGCCGATGAATTCAACCAACCGATAAAGCATGCCGCGCTGGCGTTTGGCCCAGCCGCTACCACGTTGCGAACTCACCAGGAGCGTGGTCAGCACAAAGAACTTCATCATGGGAACCACGATGCTCGCCGTGAATACGATCACGGCTAAATCAGGCGAGCCCTTCACCCAAAGCTCGATCACACCACTGAGTATGGTGTTGTCATCCACATCACCCAGGCTCGCCGTGCGCATGATCGGCAGCAGGTTGGCCGGAATGTACAGAAGGAAAGCAGCAATCAGCAGCGCCCAGGTACGCGAAAAACTAGCCGGCTTACGACGATGCAACGCTGAGCCACAACGCGGACAGGCCGCATCATGCATAGGCGTATCACGACAAACCAGGCCGCATACATGACAACCGATCAGGCCCAGCTCATGCGCGCGCGGCAAGGCACTCATGCCGACGGCTCCGGCACGGTATCCCACAGCTGCCGCAAGTCGATGCCGGAAAACACGGTAATCAGCACCGTCAGCACGGCGTACGCAAAAATGCCTGCGTCGGGAATCACATCGAAATACACATGCGCCTTGACGATCGCCACCAATGCACCGAGCACGAACACCTCGCTCATCGTCCACGGCTTCAGGTAGTGCAGCATCACCATCAGCGGACGAAACCCCGGTGCACGTCGGCCCGTGCGGGCAAACAGCAATAGCCAACCGAGTGCCAGCATCTTACTCAGCGGGAAGAAAAACAGCGTGCCCGCCGCCAATACCGACACAACCTGCGAATGGTCACGCCACATCATCAGGATCATGCCCCACAGCGTGGTACTGATCAGCTGACCGTTCAGCCCCAACGTGACAATCGGCCAGATATTGGCCTGTACGAACACGATCAGCGCCGTCAGCAGCAACGCCAGCATGCCGTTGACGCCTAGTCGATGATGGCGCTCGAGTATCGCCATGCAACGCGCGCAACGCGCTACCTCACCGCAAGCCAATGGCTTACGACGGTAGACCGTATCGCAGTGCTCGCAGATCACCAGCGGCGACGCAATGGGCGCACTTCCTTGATCCATGATGGTCTCTGGCGCATTCATAGAGTCAATTCTCGCAAATCCACGCCCATCGCGCTTGAAGTCACACTGCACTTGATATGCTCGCCGACGCCCCGATCTGAACGGGCATCTGCCGACCTGGAGCACCACGTGACTACGACCGCCGCCACCGCCCATGTATTCGACGTGGACCAGGACAACTTTGAAGCCGAGGTACTGCAGGCTTCACTGACCACACCGGTGCTGGTGGATTTCTGGGCCACATGGTGCGGCCCGTGCAAGTCGCTGGGCCCGATGCTCGAGAAGCTTGCCGCGGAATATAACGGCGCCTTCCGGCTGGGTAAGGTCGACGTGGACAAGAACCAGGAGCTGGCGGGCATGTTCGGCATCCGCAGCATCCCTACGGTGATGCTGGTGAAGGACGGCCAGATTCTCGACGGATTCTCCGGCGCCCTGCCCGAAGGTCAACTACGTGAATTCCTGTCGCGCCATGTACAACCTCTTGATGCGCCGGCCGATGAGGACAACACGCCAGCGGTGGAAGAAGAAACACCCGAGCAGGTAATCAACCGCTTGCAGCAGGCGATGGCCGCCGAGCCAGATAACGCCGAACTCAAACTCGACCTGGCCCTCGCGCTGATGCAGGCTGGCCAGGCTAACGCCGCCGAAACCGAACTCAACGCCCTACCCGTCAACCTATCCACCGACGCGCGTGCCGTGCGGCTGCGCAATCAGCTCGACCTGGCTCGTACATTGGATGGCGCACCGCCGCTGAGCGAACTGCAGCAACGCGTGCAAGCCAACGCTGAGGACTGGGAAGCTCACGACCTGATCGGCGTGCGCCTGTTGCTGGGCGGCGACCCAGCCACCGGCCTCGACCAGTGGCTGCTATTGCTCGAACGCGCCCGCAACTGGAACGATGGCCAGGCCAAAAAGCGCCTGCTTGCCGCCTTCAATACGCTCGACGACGCCGAGTTGGTAGGTCGCTATCGCCGCAAGATGGCATCGCTGCTGTTCTGATCGTTTCATGACATCCGCGAACTTCAACGCGGGTGCAGCGTCGCCGTGGTTCGGCCGGAAAAGAACACCCTTCCTTCCTCATCGCGCAATGCGGTTTCAAGCAGGGCGATCACTTGTTCGCCCTGATCAGCGAAGGCCAGCTCCATCGCGGTGTACCCACCCAATGTCTCGATATGCGTGTGGAACAACCAGTCCCAGATCAACTTACGATCTGGCTCGAGGCGCTCGGCAAGGGTAAAAATACGGCGGATGATTCCGTGGCTCATGGTTTAGAAGATATAGCTCAACGAAACGAAGTAGCTTTGCGTATGCCCGGCTTCGACCATCGGGCTGTCCTTGATGGCATCAGGTAAAACCGTGTAGCGGATGCCGCCGGAGGCCAGCCACGAGCGCGATAATTTGTATGCCGCCACGATGCCGAAATAAGGCGATGCCCCCGCGCCTGCGTGATAGAAGGGCAAGCCGCTACGCATCGCATCGCTGCCGCTGATGCCGTAGTAGTAATTGTTCACGCCACTGGTGTTGTAGGCCACGCCAGCCGTCGGTATCAGCGTCAGGCTGCCTTCGACCACGGGGTAACTGTAATTGGCATCGAATACGCTACCGCCACCATGCCCGGTGAATTCCTTCTGCGCGCTGGCCTGGATCACGCCCCAACCAGCGCGATGCTTCCAAGCCACACCGGCCAGGCCGGAGATATCGCGATCGGAAAGCCGGCGAAGGAGCGGATCGCTGGTGTCGTCATGCACGAAACGGTTAGCCAATGGCGAAGCAATAATGGAGAACTCGTCCGAGTTCGTCTTGAACAAGCGGTAGCCAAGCATCGCTCCGCGAACATAGAACGACTTGCCCTCATAGTTGACCATCGGTAGCGGCCAGGCCTTGTTGTCATAGTTGCGATAAGGGCTGGGGCTCCAGACCGCGCCGATACCCAAGGTCCAGGTAGGGCTAGGTTCGTTCGAGGATTGCGCCTTCGCCGGTACGCAGAACGTGGTGCAGATCAAGGCGGCGGACAGGCAGGTAAAGCGTAGGGATGCGGTCGACATGTGGGGGCGCAGATCAGGCAAGTTAAACAGAGGCCCATGCTGCGCACCGCACATTGCCTCAACATTGCGTCGACCCATGAAGGGTGAATGGTAAAGTCTGCCGGCGCGCGGTTCACGCGTGGTGAGGAGATACCAACCATGCGCATCCTGCTGGTTGAAGACGAACCAGAGATGGCCCAGGCATTGCGCACAGCGTTGCAGCGACACGGCATGCTGACGGATATCGCACCAAACCTGATGCAGGCAACCGAAGCCCTGCGTCAAAACGTGCACGATCTGCTACTGCTGGATCGTCAGCTTCCCGACGGTGATGGCGCAACACTCATAAGTCTGGCGCGCAAGCATCGCACTGACCTGCCGGTGATCATGCTGACCGCGCGCGGCGCGCTGGCCGATCGCATTGGCGGCCTTGATCTTGGCGCAGACGATTATCTGGTCAAACCATTCGCCGTCGGCGAACTGCTGGCACGTATTCGCGCCGTGTCGCGGCGTCCTTCGCAACGCGCGCTGCCGGTTGCCATCGTGGGCAATCTCAGTTTCGATTTTTCCGCGCACGAAGCTTTCGTCGACGACGTGCTGCTGCCGTTGCCCAGACGACAACTGCTAGTGCTGGAGGCCTTGTTTCTGCGGCATGGCCGTACCG
>JBARCX010000064.1:0-24533 GCA_049794535.1 Rhodanobacter sp. | reverse complement strand
GCGCTGCACGGTAGCGTTGCGCGCAGTCGCCGGGCCGCTGTCGGGTCATGTGCTGCCATTGGACGAACGACTGGAGCTGGGGCCGCACGGTCGTTATCCGTTGGAATTGCCGCAGGACGAAAACGCGTCCTTGTGCATCTTCTGGCGCGATGGCCAGCTGCAATTGGAAGCTGGGCAAGTCCTGTCACCGCGCTATCCGTTACGCGTCAACGGCATCAACGTGCAGCAGGCCGCCTTGCAACCGGGCGATCAAATCGGTCTGGCGATGCATCGTTTCGTGATCGATGCGCCTGGCATGGAGCCGGAGCCCGAGATCGTCATGCCGGAGCCGTCTGTGCCGCTACCCGAAGAGACGGCAGGCCCAATCGGGGAAGTGTGGTGGTTGATTGTGACTGCGGCCGTGCTTGCACTGGGTATCGCGCTGATGCTGTTGATCCGCTTCTAATCGATACCTACGTCATCCATTGACGACCCGATGCTGCGACGCGGCATAATGCGGTGAACACAGTCAAGGGAAGCAACGCAGTGAGTCAGTTGTGGAATTTCAGTGCGGGCCCTGCGGCCTTGCCGCGGGCGGTGCTCGAGCGTGCTCAGCGCGAACTGTTGGACTGGAACGGCAGCGGTACCTCGGTGATGGAGCAATCGCATCGAGGCAAACGTTTCGTTGCCATGGCGGCACAGGCGGAAGCCGATCTGCGCGAACTGCTCACGATTCCCGCCGACTATGCGGTGTTGTTCCTGCAAGGTGGCGCTACCCAGCACTTCGCCCAGATCCCGATGAATCTCGCCAGCGTAGGTGACAGCGCCGATTACATCGTCAACGGGCATTGGGGCGAAAAAGCAGCCAGTGAAGCGGCGTTCTACGTGCGAGTGAATGTGGCGGCCAACAGCAAGGCGAATGCCTATCTGCATCTGCCGCCACGCGATCAATGGCAGCTCGATCCGCGTGCGGCCTATGTGCACTACACGACGAACGAGACCATCCACGGCGTGGAGTACAGCGAAATTCCCGATGTCGGCGAAGTGCCACTCGTCGCCGACATGTCATCGAATATCTTGTCCGAACCGCTCGACGTGAGTCGCTTCGGGCTTATCTATGCTGGCGCGCAGAAAAATATCGGCCCGTCCGGTCTGGTGTTGATGATTGTGCGACGCGACTTGCTGCAGCGTGTGGGGCATCCGACGGCACGCATCTTCCGTTATGCCGAGCAGGCATCGAACGATTCCATGCTCAATACGCCCAATACCTGGGGTTGGTACCTCGCAGGGCTGACCTTCCAGTGGCTGAAAGAGCGGGGGGGCGTTGCCGCCATGGGCGAGCGAAATCGTGCAAAGGCCACGCAGTTGTACGCTGCGATCGATGGTTCGGGCGGCTATTACCGTAATCCGGTCGATCCAGCCGCGCGATCGCGCATGAATGTGCCTTTCACCCTGCACGATGACGCGCTCGACGCCGACTTCCTAAAGGAATCTGAAACCGCAGGCCTGTTTGCGCTGAAGGGTCACAAGGCGCTCGGTGGTATGCGTGCATCCCTTTACAACGCGGTGCCGCTGGAGGCCGTCGATGCGCTGACGGCGTTCATGCGTGATTTTGCAACGCGGCATGGCTGACGATTTTCAGGCATGATTCTCAATCCAGCTCAGTGCCTCCGAGTGGAGCGTGAGTATTTGGACTTCTTTCCATCCAGACCGCCAAAATGACTGATACGAAAACCTCGCTGTCCCAGGTGCGTGAACGCATCGACAGCATCGACAAGCAGATCCAGGAACTGATCTCCGAGCGCGCAAACTGGGCCCAGGAAGTGGCTCGTGTGAAAGGCGAGGGGCTATCAGCCATTGACTATTACCGACCCGAGCGCGAGGCCCATGTGCTGCGCATGGTGGTGGACCGCAACCACGGCCCGTTATCCGATACCGAAATGGTGCGGTTGTTCCGCGAGATCATGTCGTCCTGCCTTGCGCAGGAAGACCCACTAAAGATCGGCTTTCTTGGGCCCGAGGGCACGTTCAGCGAGCAGGCGGTGCGCAAGCATTTCGGCCACGCGGCGTACGGCCTTCCGCTGGGCAGCATCGAGGAAGTCTTTCAGGAAGTGGCCGCAGGTCATGCCGACTTCGGTGTGGTGCCGGTGGAGAACTCCGGCCAGGGCATGATCCAGGTCACGTTGGATATGTTCCTCACCTCCGAGGCGACGATCTGCGGTGAAGTGGAATTGCGCGTGCACCAGTGCCTGCATTCGCAGTTGGGGCGCCTGGAAGACATCAAGCGGGTTTATGCACATGCGCAGTCACTGCAGCAATGTAAGACCTGGTTGCGGATCAACCTGCCGGGCGTCGAATGTACGGCGGTGAGCAGCAATGCCGAAGCCGCGCGCATGGCGCGTCATGCCGACGATGCCGCGGCGATTGCGGGCGAGACTGCGGGTCGGGTCTATGGCCTCAAGACCGTTGCCAGTGGTATCGAGGATCGTGCTGACAACACCACGCGCTTCCTGGTCATCGGTCGCTCGCTGTTCCCGCCGTCGGGTAACGACCGCACTTCATTATTGGTCACGGTGAACGACAAGCCCGGTGCGTTGTACGACGTACTCAGTCCCTTCGCTGCGCATGGCGTTAGCCTCAACCGCATTGAGTCGCGTCCGTCGCATGTCGGCAAATGGCAGTACGCGTTCTTCATCGATATTTCCGGTCACATCCATGACGAGGCACTACAGGCAGCGGTGCGAGAGATCGAGCAGTCCGCAGCCAAATTGCGTGTGCTCGGCTCCTACCCGGTAGCCCTGCCATGAGTGGCTCGTTGGATTGGAGCAGCCGCCCAAGTGGGCCGCTGCACGGCAAGCTGCGCGTGCCGGGCGATAAGTCGGTCTCGCATCGTTCGCTGATGCTTGGTGCGCTGGCCGATGGTCCATCGCATATTCGCGGTTTTCTCGAGGGTGAAGACACCCGCGCCACTGCCGCCGTACTCACTCAGCTCGGCGTGCGCATCGACGTACCGGCTGATGGCGAGCGTGTGGTGCACGGCGTTGGTCTTCATGGATTGCGTGGCACTGATCAACCTCTGGATTGCGGCAATGCCGGTACTGGCATGCGTCTGCTGGCTGGTTTGCTGGCCGGACAAGCGTTTGACAGCACACTGATCGGTGACGAGTCGTTGTCGAAGCGCCCCATGCGTCGCGTCACCGAACCGTTAGCCAAGATGGGGGCACGAATCGATACGCAAGATGG
Organism: Rhodanobacter sp.; assembly: GCA_049794535.1. Taxonomy (GTDB): domain Bacteria; phylum Pseudomonadota; class Gammaproteobacteria; order Xanthomonadales; family Rhodanobacteraceae; genus JBARCX01. Next base: position 21,311 of record JBARCX010000064.1, on the reverse strand, counting down.
TCTACCACCGCTTCTTGTTCGTGGTGGGCAGCATCTGCATGGCATCCACTACACCTTGCCAGTGGCGAGCGCACAGGTGAAATCCGCGCTGCTGCTGGCGGGTTTGTATAGCGAAGGCGAGACCGAGATCATCGAGCCGCACCCGACGCGCGATTACACAGAGCGCATGCTGGCCGCGTTCGGCTGGCCGATTACATTCGCGCCAGGACAGGCGAAGTTGAGTGGCGGCCATGCGTTGCGCGCCACCGACGTCGACGTGCCCGCGGATTTTTCTTCTGCCGCGTTCTTCCTTGTTGCCGCCAGCATTGTTCCGGGCTCCGAGCTGCGCTTATCCGCTGTAGGTCTGAATCCACGACGTACTGGTTTATTGCAGGCCTTGCGCTTGATGGGGGCAGACATCCGCATCGAGCGAGAAAGCGAAAGTGGCGGTGAGCCGGTAGGCGATCTGGTAGTGCGTTATGCACCGCTGCACGGCATTGAATTGCCCGAGGCGCTGGTGCCGGACATGATCGACGAGTTCCCCGCGTTGTTTATCGCAGCAGCGGTAGCCGAAGGCCGCACCGTGATCCGCGGCGCTGCCGAATTGCGCGTGAAGGAATCAGATCGCCTTGCCACCATGGCGGCTGGTCTGCAGGCGCTCGGTGCGCGGATTGAAGAGACGCCGGATGGCGCGATCATCGAAGGCGGTGCACTTGGCGGTGGCGAGGTACATAGCCACGGTGATCACCGTATTGCGATGAGCTTTGCGGTGGCTGGACTCGTGGTGCAAGGTGCGATTCGTATTGGTGACTGCGCCAATGTCGCCACCTCGTTCCCTGGATTCCTGGAGCTGGCGAACAGCTGCGGTTTCACGTTGGGCGTCGCCGCCTGATCCACGCAATGCGTTAGGCTTGGCGCCCTTGCTCGCGAGGTCGCCATGTCTACCGTTCCGCCCTTTATCGTTGCCATTCCCGCCCGCTACGGTTCTACCCGTTTGCCGGCCAAGCCGTTGCGCGAAATCGCCGGTATCCCGATGGTGGTACGGGTAGCGCAGCGCGCGCTTCAGGCTGGTGCGGCACAGGTCGTCGTGGCGGTGGACGATCAGCGCATTGCCGATGCGCTGGCCGGGCAGGGGGTGACGGTCTGCATGACACGCACAGACCACGCTTCGGGCAGTGATCGCCTCGCTGAATGCGCTGTGCACTATGGCTGGCCGGATGACGCGATTGTGGTGAACCTGCAGGGTGACGAGCCGTTCGCGCCGGCCGCCGGCATCCGCGAAGTGGCGCGTGCGCTGGCCGAGGATGATGCGCCGATGGCGACGCTGGCTACCGAAATCGCCGAAGCGCATGAATTATTCGATCCGAACGTAGTGAAACTGGTGCGGGCAGCGAATGGGCGGGCACTCTATTTCAGCCGCGCACCGCTGCCGTGGGCGCGCGATGCGTTTGCCGTAAATCGCGAGGCCTTGCCGCAAAACATTCCGTTCCTGCGTCACATCGGTATCTATGCGTATCGCGCGGGGTTCCTTCGACGCTATACGGAGCTGGCGCGTACACCGCTGGAGCAGGCCGAGTCACTTGAACAGTTGCGCGTGCTTGAGCACGGTTATCCGATCGCGGTGCGGCTCACCCCCGAGCCATTCCCTCCCGGCATCGACACCGACGCCGACTTGCAACGTGCCGAAGCATGGTTACGCAGCCAGGCCTGAATCCGTCGTAAGGGCTCCGCGTCGCGGCTACCGGTCGCGGCGCAGCGCGGCGATAAGGGCCCCAGTCAGAATCAGGCCAAGCACCAAACCGATGCCAGCACCCCACAAGGCGCCATTGCCGCCCCAGAAGGTGTTGCCAATGAATACGCCAAGCAAGAACAGCAGCGGTAGCGGGAGGCATCCCATGTTTGTCTCTCCATAGACTCATGGGTTCACATGATATCTCCCCATACGTTTACATCGGCCTGCTCCTGATCAGGCAGCAGAACGGCTAGAATCTTTCCATGCAGCCGACACCATCGCAGGCCTTCGACGGCAAGGCCTTCGTCCGTACCCTGACTACTTCACCCGGCGTTTACCGCTACTTTGATGCGGACGGCGAATTGCTGTACGTCGGTAAGGCCGGCAGCCTCAAGAAACGCGTTGGCAGCTATTTTCTGAAGCCACGGATGGAGCCGCGCATCGCGGCGATGGTGGCGCAGATCGCGCGTGCCGAAGTGACCGTGACGCGCACCGAAGGCGAAGCACTGCTGCTCGAATCGCAGCTGATCAAGTCGCTCAAGCCGCGCTACAACATTCTGCTGCGCGACGATAAAAGCTACCCGTATATTTATCTTTCCGGTGGCGAGGATTACCCGCGGCTGGCTTTCCATCGTGGCGCACGTAACTTGCAAGGTCGCTATTTCGGGCCGTATCCAAGTACGTTCGCGGTGCGTGAAAGCCTCAGCCTGATGCAAAAGCTGTTCAAGGTGCGCCAGTGCGAGGACAGCTACTACCGCAACCGCTCACGGCCTTGCCTGCAGTATCAGATTGGCCGCTGCACGGCACCTTGCGTGCAACTGATCAGTGTTGAGGATTACCGTAATGACGTGCGCCATGTGGAGATGTTCCTGGAAGGGCGCAGTAGTGCGGTGATCGACGAGCTGGCTGTGGCGATGGAGCAGGCCAGTAAGACGTTGCATTTCGAGCGCGCCGCGGCACTGCGTGATCAGGTGGCCGCACTACGCCAACTGCAGGCGCAGCACCATGTGCAGGGCGCCAGCGCGGATATGGATGTGATCGCCTGCCGTATCGAATCCGGTATAGCCTGCGTCAGTGTGCTGTTCTTCCGCAATGGCATTAGCCTCGGCTCGCGCGATTTCTTCCCGCGCCTGCCGTTGGATGCCTCACCGGCTGATGTACTGGCGCAATTCATTGCGCAGTACTACCTCGACCGGCCTGTGCCACGCGAACTGATTCTTGGCGAATCATTGGCGGACCAGGACATTCTTTCCGAAGTGTTGGCGCAACAGTCCGGTCATGCAGTGGAGTTGAAGTCCAGCGTACGTGGCGAACGGGCTCGCTTCCTACAGCTGGCCGAACGCAACGCACAAGCCTCACTGACCTCGCGACTGGCTAGCCGGCAGACATTGGGTACGCGCTTCGACGACTTACAGAAGTTGCTGCATTTATCCGAGCCGCCGCGTCGCATCGAGTGCTTCGATATCAGTCACACGCTGGGTGAGGCCACGGTGGCCTCATGTGTGGTGTTCGGTCCGGAAGGGCCGGAGAAATCCCATTACCGGCGCTTCAATATTGCCGGTATCACGCCCGGTGACGACTACGCGGCCATGCACCAAGCACTGACCCGGCGTTTTCGTAAAGTGGCTGAAGGCGAGGGCGCGCGGCCCGACATCTTGTTGATCGATGGCGGCGCGGGTCAGGTGGCTCAAGCGCTGGACGTGTTGAAGGTGCTCGGCGTCGAGGGCATTCACGTCATCGGCGTGGCAAAAGGGCCCGGTCGTCGTGCGGGTGAGGAAACGCTGATACTGGCTCAGATACAACCAGGCGATCCGGGGCGCGAAATCTATCCCGGTCCAGCGTCACCAGCGCTACATCTCGTGGCAGCGGTACGCGACGAGGCCCACCGTTTTGCCATCAGTGGCCATCGCAAGCGACGTGAAAAGGCGCGTGAACGCAGCGTGCTGGAGGATGTGCCAGGTATCGGTGCACGTCGGCGCTCTGCCTTGCTCAAGACATTCGGTGGCCTGGCTGGTGTCGAGGCCGCCGGCATCGAGGAGCTGATGCGGGTCAAGGGGATTGATCGGGGCCTTGCCGAGCGCATCTATGCGACGTTGCACGGGTGATCGAAGCATCCTGGTTGCTGCATGTGCGCCACTCGGCATTGAGGTACGAACAGCTTTCGCCTACGCATTACCTACACACCGAACCATGAACGATAGATGCGAGCCTGACGACAGGTTCTCGTACAGATACTTTTTTTAGATCGTGAACAGGCTCTGATAACCGTGCGACACTGGCCGCCTTCTGGAAGATATCCATGCGCATCAATCTACCCACTTGGCTGACCCTGTTCCGCGTGGCGCTGCTGCCGGTCATGGTGGTCGTGTTCTACCTACCGTTCCGCGGCCACAACATCACCGCGGCGATCGTATTTATGCTGGCGGCGCTCACCGACTGGCTGGATGGATACCTCGCCCGTCGAATGAACCTCACCTCGGCGTTCGGGGCGTTCCTCGATCCGGTAGCTGACAAGCTGATGGTGGCGGTAACGCTGTTCCTACTGGTGGAATCGCACCGCGGCGGCTGGCCGGGCATTTTGATGGCGGTAACGGCGGCGATCATCGTCGGCCGAGAGATCAGCGTCTCGGCATTGCGTGAATGGATGGCCGAAATCGGTATGCGCGCCACGGTCAAGGTGGCTTTCATCGGCAAGCTGAAAACCGTGATGCAGATGATCGCGCTGGTGGTTCTGATCGTGCAGCACGAGAAAGAGGCCGAAGCATTGCGCCTGTATCACATCGGTGAGGGGCTGCTGGTGATTGCCGGCATACTCACGATCTGGTCCGGTATGTACTACCTGCATGCTGCATGGCCAACCCTGCGCGGTGACACACCGCGGATGGAGCCGGGCGTTGGCCCGGGGGTTGCCGATCCGCATAGGGATCACTAAATGGATCGTTCATAAGCTTTGCTGCAAAGGGTTGACGATACGATTTCACGTATTAGAATGCCCGACTCCGATGCGGGAATAGCTCAGTTGGTAGAGCACGACCTTGCCAAGGTCGGGGTCGCGAGTTCGAGTCTCGTTTCCCGCTCCAAATTTGGTCTGCAGCTCCATATAGGTCTGTAGATCCTTGAAAAAAGAGGCGAAAGCCTCTTTTTTCGTTTTGGGCACAGCACGTCAACCGGCATCCGCAAGCGAGCGGAGCAGCGCCTCCTTCAGCGCCATGAACACAGGGTTGTCGTTGTCCTTGCGATAGGCGAACTGTAGTTCCACCGGCTTGGCTGGCGTGGTGCTGATGTCGCGATAGACCACCCCATCCAACCGAAGCATCGATGCGCTGGCTGGGACCAACGCGACGCCGATGCCTGCGCGCACCAGCGCCAGCATGGAATGAATCTGACTTACGTACTCGACGATATTCGGGTGTCAGCAAAGCTTTCGGCGAACCGCTGTCGCGGTTTTATTTCGATCGCTACGGTATCGAGACGGTATGTCTGCGTATCGGTGCGTCGTACCCCGAGCCAAACGATCGCCGCATGCTCGTCACCTGGCTTGGTTATGACGATCTTGAGCAACTGATCCGCCGTGCGTTGTTTGTTCCAGGCGTTGGTCACACCATCGCGTATGGCACATCGGCCAATCGCGATATCTGGTGGGATAACCGACAGGCGGCGGCACTGGGTTTCACACCAGTCCAAAGCTCCGAGCCCTTCCGTGCCAAGGTGGAGTCCGCTCCGCCGCTGTCTGCTGACGACCCGGCCAGTTGGTACCAGGGTGGAGGCTTTGTGAACATGGGGCCGTTCGGCGATTGATGGATTTTTCAATGACATCACTCGGTATTGGCGGTGCACGTCCTACGATGGCCGACATGGAAGCATTTCGCGTATGACGCAGGGCTGGCAATGACAGAGCAATTCGACCTACTGGTGGTTGGTGGCGGTATCAACGGCGTCGGCATTGCGCGAGACGCGGTAGGGCGGGGACTGTCGGTATGCCTGTGCGAGCGCGATGATCTGGCCGCCCATACGTCCAGCGCGAGCACCAAGCTGATCCACGGCGGTTTGCGTTATTTGGAACAGTACGAGTTTGCCCTCGTGGGCAAGGCGCTAGCAGAGCGCGAAGTGCTGCTGCACGCCGCACCGCACATCATCAAGCCGTTGCGTTTCGTGCTGCCGCATCAGTCGCATCTGCGTCCGGCATGGATGATCCGCCTTGGTCTGTTGCTTTACGACCACCTCGGACGAGGGCGGCGCACTTTGCCGGCATCGCGACGCATTGCCTTGAAACGTCATGTATCGGGGCCGCCGCTGCGCGACGAATTCCACACAGGCTTCATCTATTCCGATGCCTCGGTGCAGGACGCGCGGCTGGTCATACTCAATGCCATGGATGCCAGGGAACGCGGCGCGGTCGTCCTCCCGCGCACACGTTGCGTGAGTGCCTTACGCGGCGACGATGGCTGGACGGCTCGTCTGGAATCCGCGCAAGGCGATGCGATCACCATCAAGGCGAAGGCCTTGATCAATGCCACGGGCCCCTGGGCGATCGAGTTTCTCGATGAAGTGGCACAGGTCGGACACGATCATGCGCTGCGCTTGGTGAAAGGCAGTCACATTGTTGTGCCACGGCTGTTCGAGCATAAGTATGCGTACATCTTCCAGCAGCCGGATCGGCGCATTGTTTTTGCGATTCCCTACGAGGACGACTTCACCCTGGTCGGCACCACGGACGTGGAATACCACAGCGATCCGGCGGCTCCGCATATCGATGGCGATGAAATCCGCTATCTGTGCGAGGCGGTGAATCGCTACTTCAAGCGCGGCATTCGCCCACAAGATGTGGTGTGGTATTTCAGCGGCGTTCGTCCGTTGCTCGATGATGAGGCGGGTAATGCATCGGAGGTGACTCGCGATTACCTGTTGGAACTGGATGGGCGAGCAGCGCCGTTGCTCAACGTGTTCGGCGGTAAGCTCACCACGTATCGCAAGCTGGCGGAGGAAGCCATGGATCAATTGGCGCCGTTTTTCCCCGGTGCTTCGGGTAACTGGACGGCGAAGGGGCATCCGCTTCCTGGTGGCGAGCAGCGGGATATGGATGCATGGCAATGCGAGCTGGAAGCAACCTACCCGTGGTTACCCAAGTCATTGGCCTCGCGCCTGGCGCGAAGTTACGGCACGCGCAGTACGCGGATTCTGGGTGAGGCCCGTTCGCTGCAGGATCTGGGCAAGCATTTCGGCGCAGACCTGTACCAGGCCGAGGTCGATTACCTGCGTAAGGAGGAGTGGGCGACAGACAGCCAGGATGTGCTGTGGCGCCGTAGCAAGCTTGGATTGCGATTTAGTGCTGTCGACGTGGCACGGCTTACGATCTATCTCGCCGAGTCACCGCTAGAGCGCATGCCGTTAGTGTGAGGATGGACGCGATCTGCACCACTCATTCGGAGAACCATGTCATGTCACATTGTGTCGTTATCTTGCTCGTCGCTAAGGCAACCTTGTGCTCGAATACGCGAGACGACTGCTGCGCTGCATCGCAAACATGGGAAATGAAGGCATGAGTCGGCAGTTGCTTGGCGAACTGATTTCCGAGGCGGTTGCCACCTTCATCATCATCACCTTCGGTGATTCGGTCGCATGCATGTACGTGCTCTATGATCCCAGTCCCTACGCGAATGCGTACTGGGGCGTCTGCATTGCATGGGGATTGGCTGTGACGTTGGCGATCTACGTCACCGGCTCGGTCTCCGGCACCCATGCCAACCCGGCTGTGACGCTCGCGCTGGCCGTGTTCCGTGGCTTCTCATGGAAAAAAGTCGTTCCGTACAGCGTCGCTCAAGTGATCGGTGCGTTTCTCGGCGCGGCGTTGGTATATCTGTTGTTTGCGCCGGTGATCGATCATTACAACCAAACCCACCAACTCACGCGCGAAGCGGGTGGCGCGGCAGGGGTGTTCTTCACACACCCTGGTCTGGCTATTACGCCGATGCACGCGCTGATGGATCAGATCGTGCTGACGGCTTTTCTGCTGTTGGGCATTTTTGCCATCACCGAGCAATACAACGAGATGGCGCCGAAAGCCAATTCCGGCGCCCTGATGATCGGTTTGCTAGTAGCAACCATCGGAGCCTCCATGGGCTATCTCGAAGCATGGGCGATCAACCCTGCGCGCGATTTCGGGCCGCGCCTGTTCGCTTATTTCGCCGGGTGGGGCAGTTCAGCGCTACCCGCACCTGACAACTATTGGTGGATTCCTATCGTGGGCCCCCTAGCTGGTGGCGTGGTAGGCGCCGCTGCCTATCAGTGGTTGATCTATCCCTTTCTGCCAGCTCGGCAACGAGCGCTGGTACCGGAACAGATCGGCGTCGATGAACGAGCAGACGCCGACTCCATCCTTTAGCCATCGAATCGGCTGGCGTCCGTGCGTCGCCGACTCTCCCAGGAGCCACTCTATCCATGGACAAGTCATACATCCTCGCTATCGACCAAGGCACGACTAGCTCGCGCGCGATCCTGTTCGATCGTGCCGGCCGCATCGCCGGCGTCGCTCAACGCGAGTTCGGCCAGATTTTTCCGCAACCCGGCTGGGTCGAGCACAACCCGCGCGAAATCATGACCAGCGTGCTGACCACTATTACTGAAGTGATGAACAACACACAGGTGGATGCCCGTGCCATCGCCGGCATTGGCATCACCAACCAGCGCGAAACCACGGTAGTGTGGGACAAGGCCACGGGCCAACCCATCTACAACGCCATCGTGTGGCAATCGCGGCAGACGCGCGATATTTGCGACCAGCTCAAGGCGGCTGGTTACGAAGATACGGTGCGCGCGAAAACCGGGCTGCTCATCGATGCCTATTTCTCCGGCACCAAAGTGAAATGGATACTCGATCGCGTGGAGGGCGCACGGGCACGCGCGGCGCGTGGCGAATTGCTATTCGGCACCATCGACACCTGGCTGATCTGGAATCTCACGGGCGGCAAGGCACATGTGACCGATTACACCAATGCATCGCGCACCTTGATGTATGACATCCATGCGCAGCAATGGGACGATGAACTGCTGGCGATGCTCGACGTACCACGCGCCATGCTGCCCGAGGTGCGTTCGTGCAGCGAGATCTACGGAAACACCCTGGGTCAGCATTTCTTCGGCCAGGAAGTGCCTATCGCAGGTGCGGCCGGCGACCAGCAGGCCGCTTTATTCGGGCAGGCCTGCTTCGAGCCCGGTATGGCCAAGAACACGTATGGCACCGGCTGCTTCATGCTCATGCATACCGGCGAGAAAGCGGTGGTGTCTAAAAACGGTTTGCTGACCACCATCGCCTGGGGCCTGGATGGCAAAGTGGAGTACGCCTTGGAGGGCAGCATCTTCGTCGCGGGTTCGGTGATCCAATGGCTGCGCGATGGCTTGCGCATGCTGGGCAAGGCCAGCGATTCGCAGCAATATGCCGATCGCGCCGGTTCCAACGACGGCGTGTACATGGTGCCGGCCTTCGTCGGGCTAGGCGCGCCTTACTGGCGCAGCGATGTACGCGGTGCGGTATTCGGTCTTTCCCACAGCACCACCAAAGAACACTTCGTGCGTGCCGCGGTGGAGTCGATGGCCTATCAAACCCGCGATGTGCTGACGGCCATGGAGCACGACGCCGGCCTCCGCCTGAAGGAGCTGCGAGCGGACGGTGGCGCGATCGCGAACGAGTTCCTTGGGCAGTTCCAGAGCGACATACTCAACGTGTCGGTGCTGCGGCCGCAGGTCACGGAAACGACCGCGCTTGGCGCGGCCTATCTCGCCGGTCTTGCCACGGGGTTTTGGTCCAGTCGTGAGGAGATCGCGCGTCAATGGGCCGTCGAGCGCCGCTTCGAGCCATCCATGCCGGAAAGTCAGCGCGAAGCGCTCTATGCGGACTGGAAGCAGGCCGTACAAGCCACCATGGGCTACAGGGTCTGAAGCAGGGGCTGCGGAAATGGGTGAAAAGTGGCGCGGAGGCTATTCACAAACGGCACTGTTCTGATATGATTTCTGACTCTGATGCGGGAATAGCTCAGTTGGTAGAGCACGACCTTGCCAAGGTCGGGGTCGCGAGTTCGAGTCTCGTTTCCCGCTCCAGGTTTCTGTAAAACCTCGGGTCACCGGGGTTTTGTTTTTTAAGCGAACGACGATTGATAAGATCGTACTTCGCGCGCAATGGCCCGGTGGCAGAGTGGTCATGCAGCGGCCTGCAAAGCCGCGTACGCCGGTTCGATTCCGACCTGGGCCTCCATTGCAAACAAGCACTTAAGCGCCTTTGGGCGCTTTTTTGTTGCGCAAAATCCTGCGAATCCATGGTAAAAAGCCTTGTCTGCCACCCGATTTCGGGTGGCACGCTGACGTACATTGGTCTCTTGGGCGTGGACGCGAGTTTTCATGGCAACAAAACGTAAGCGCAATAATCGTTGGCATTACGTCGTCAAACGGCAAGGTTTATTACCCCAACCGATCTATCTAAGTTTCGAGGATGAGGTCGAGGGCGATGAGTATGTGCGTCGTATCGAGGCGCTGCTCGATCGTGGAGTTGTGCCTGACGAATTTAAGGGAGCACCGGCAAGTGCGAAGGGATTGCGAGATGGCATATCGCGCTACCTCGATGCACAACACATCGCCGATGAGGATCTCGATCGGCTTCGAATTTTAATTATGCGTCTGCCTCGTGAGCTCGCGCTCAGCAGCCTTACATTCGTTTGGGCGCAGGCTTGGGTGACGCGCATGAAGCGCGAAGAGAATCTTGCACCGGGCACTATTCGAAAACACGTAGGTGCGCTCGCGAGAGCACTCGACTGGCTGGCAGCACAGGGTGAGTTGCCATTCAATCCACTTCGACTGCTACCGAATGGTTATGCGAGCTACTCACCTGCAGATGCCAGTGCGGTTCGCGTGACAAATGGGAGCCCTAAGCAAGACATCGAACGCGATCGGCGACTAGAGCCGAATGAGGAGGAGGAGGTACGGCGCCTGCTAGCAGGAGAGAAGCCTAAGCATAGGCAGCGCGCGCTAGAGCTCAATCATGGCCCTGCGGTAAACCTGCTTTTCGATATGGCGCTGGAATCGGCCATGCGCATGCGAGAAATGTTCACGCTTTTGGCGAAGCAAGTAGACCTGCCGCGGCGCACGGTGTTTCTCGACAAAACCAAGAACGGTGACAAGCGGCAAGTGCCGATCAGCTCGGTACTACATGCGGCATTGGAACCCTACATTGCCGATCTTGCTCCTGATGATCAGCTTTTCCCATGGTGGAATGGTGTACTTGACCGCAAGGAGTTGGCGCGCACGACCTCGTTGTTGTCGCGGCAGTTCTCTCGCATCTTTGATGCTGCAGAGTGCGGTGATGTGCACTTCCATGATCTGCGGCATGAGGCGACTTCACGCCTTTTCGAGCGCACTTCGCTGAGCGATATGGAAATAGCCAAAATCACCGGGCATAAGAGTCTGGCAATGCTTAAGCGTTATGCGAACCTGCGCGGCTCGAACCTCGCGGCTCGGCTGTGGTGATCTCGTACTTAGTGAGGTCGGGTAGTGGAGGGCGACTACGCGGCTGATTGGTGCGAGGTGTGACAGTAGGAGCTTGACGACGGCCACGCATCTTCCGTTCTTCGGCTTGCTTGCGGCCTTCCTCCCGCACATAAGCGATCAAGTCTTCGCGCAACAACACGGTGTGCTTTTGATTGAGCGACAGCGCAGGCACATCGCCCTTGTTTACCAGTGCTTTCATAGCTTCATAGCCAAGGTGCAGGAAGGCAGCGGCCTGTTCCAGATCCATGGTGGGGTCATTGGCAGCGGTGTGGTCTTTCATGCTGCTGTTCCTTCCGATTCAATTTGCTGAAAAGCCACTCGAACTTTGGGCTGTCGACTTACAAACCAGCGAATCACTTTGTTGCAGTCGCTTTGAGTGGCGCGCACCATATCGCCATTCTTCAAGATGGGAAGTTCACACATGGGGGCATTCTCGATCGAACGCATTGTCACATTGGCTGTGGCCTTGCTGGCTGGTGTGGCATTGGCACTTTTCTTTCGAACACCGCACTGGATGTTTACCCTCTTGGGGAGCAGTACAGCAGCTAGCTGGGTGCAGGCAGTAGGTAGTCTGGTCGGTTTGGCTATCGCTATAGGGGTTCCCTATAGCCTCGCGAAAAAAGCTGATCGGCTCCGCGCAGCTGAAGCGAAAAGACGAGCTATGGGGACGGGGCTGGCGATTCGTTTTGAACTCAAGCGGATTAAATGGCCACTTACGCGAATTCTTAATCAATGGCCAGAGGGTAGCGATGCTCCGCTGATAATCGATCTTGACGAGGGTGGACAGCGGGAGATCTTCGAAGAGTTTAAATTCCCGAAAGCATTGCCCGAGTACTACGGTCGTATGCATGAGCTCGGTGACGCAGCAGATGACGTGTTGATGGCCACTGCGAGAGCAGACGACGTCAAGTTGCTGCTCAGCACCCTTGAAATTGATCTGGCGCACACAGGCGGAGACAACCAAGTCGACATTGAGGCGCGTTTGCGTATCAAGGTCGTTTCGTGCCTCGAACATACCAATCGAGCCATTGCGCTGATCGATAACATGTTCAATTGATGTCTTCAATGCGGGCTCTCCGTAGCCTGGATTCCTCTTTCTGCGTCGTCATGCAGCGATGGCCTCGGCAAGTGCGCGCTCTGCGAATTCTGCACGGGCCTGGATAAGGTCGTTTTGGATATCGCGCCAGGTGAAATTAGGCTGCTTGCGATAGCGCATCATGATCTGTTCGGGCGCATGGCGTTCAATCGCACGTGTAGAAGCATGGCCAGCTTGCTGCAGGTAAAGACAGCCGTCATCAGCTAGCCAGCACACATGCACAGCGTCATGCGTGCTGTGCTTTACGCGCATGCTGATGCTGATAGCTGCGAACGTCAGGTTGCCGGCGATATGGCCGATGGGTCGACAGATGGGCATTAGGGTATTACCGCCAGATAGGAAGTCGCTGCCGCCGGCATCTCGTGTCGGCGGCAGCCTGGTAGTGGTTACGGGGTAAAGGTGCCGAGGATGAGCGTGCATGCCGTACCGAGCTTGGCAGCGAGGCGGTCGTGGAAATCCTTAGCGATGGATTCTGTCGTGGCTTCTGCCTGCTGAATGCGCAGTGCCAGCGAAAGCTTGTCGCTTCCAGTGTTCACACCAAGGCGAATAGTGAACACGCGTTCTTGCAAACCTTCGAACGGCACGCAGCGGAATTGGAAGCCGCTGGGTAGCGTTAGCTGACTCTTGGCGTCGACGCTTTCCATCGCACTGCGGGTAGCACCCATGTCGCGCTCGACATGATTTGTGATTCGGGCTTTCTCGACGGTGATGTCGCGGATGGCAGCAAGGGTGGCACTGAGTGGTCTGTCGCTGGGCTGGCCTTCGTACAACGGGGTGATGTTTTCGCGCCAATCCTCAACAAAGTCATGAAGTGAGCGCTGATCGTGTGTACGCGTGCAAGCTACAAGCAGCGCGGAATATGCGGCGGTGGGCTCTAGTTTGAGTACGGCAAGATGGTCTGCATGGTCGGGGTGTTCGTAGTCCCCGAGATTGAAGAACACTGTTGCCGACATGTCGTCCGTATCGATGAAGCCCTGTGCGGTGCGCGCGGTAGTTTCGTTCTCGTGGCGAGATGCGACGTAATCGGCGAGTGCATGCAGCTGATTGGTGGCGAACTTTCCACGGAACCGGCTACGGCCAGGATGCAAATGCTCGATGCTGACGATCTGCTGCGAACCATTGCTATGCCGCAGAATTACCGCAGGGGTGTCGGTTTCGAGGCGGTTGGCTTTCTCTGCCTCAATGGCGAGTTGGCCGATAGTTTGAATCGCGGACTGATCCATATGGTTTTTGGTCTCGGTTGTGGTTGAAGTGGTTGGCTTAAGCGGGTGTTGTTCGACGCCGATTAAGCGCTGTTGGCTTCAGATGCCATGCGCTGGAACATGTCCGTCTGCGTCTCGGGGAACAGGCTGAGAGCGCCACCTTTTCCGACGTGCAGCGGCGTGCTGGTGGTTGCTTCCTCAACCACACGGCCCTTGAGTGTGGGCTTGGTGGATTTGATCTGATGCACAGCGCTTACCTGGCTGCTATCGCCGATGCGCGACAGATCCAGCGTGATGATGACCTTGCCCTTCTTGCCGGTGGTGACTACGCCGAGCGCGGTATCACGCAACGCGGCGCTTAGACGTTCGACAAAAATGCCAGCGTCCAGATCGCTGAATAAGGTGGTTATGTCAGTAGCTTTGTTCACTTGGTTGCTCCTTTGGCGCGCTCTGCGCGGTGATGAAGGGACTGATCAGCGCCCTGAAGGCTGCAGGGGTTCAGCTCACACGCGAGTAGGCGCGTGTGCAGGGCGCTGATCAGTGCCGCGTGTGAAGCACCGACGCGGCGACGGGTGATGCGTGGAGCGGACTGAACAACACAGCGATGGACCAGCTGAGCAATGTCAGTAACAACACGCGACGTATTCGATAAATACGAAACACTGGCCACCAGCCTTCATTGCGGATGGCTATGTGAAGGAGCATGGCCAGCACACCTGTCATTACCGCCGTGAATAGCCATGGGCTGTCGAGCGCATATAGGACGGTCATGCGGCACGACCATCACGCAGGTGTGCCTCGGCTCGCAGCAACTTGCTTCGTGCATCACTTTGCAGACTGTGTGTGGGCGCTTCTCGCTCGGCATGCACGGCCTGCACCAGATCACATGTCACGCGATGCACGCCGGCTAGTTCGTCGGCGAGTTGTTGTTCGCCGTGCGTGATCAGTTCGTTGATCGCACGATTCGCGACAGCGGATGCGTGGGGTAGAAGGCGATCTGTCATGGCCGCCATCCGAGGATCGCAGCAATGAGCAAGACTGCAGCTCCGCTGGATAATATGAGCACTAATGCAGCAGCAGCGGCCCATACGGCAGGCATGCCATCGTGCAGACGCCAAGCTGCGTCTGCGACACTTTCGTGCCAAGCGAGTTTGGACGGCTGAATCGATGAGGTTGATACGGAACACGACGTGCTCATAACTGCACCTCAACGGCGACACTTACGTCTGCCTGCGAAGCAAAATGCGCGCGGCGCTCATGCACCGAGCGAATCAACGCATCACCGAGAGCTAGCGCGCGTTCTTCACTCAAGGCCGCCATAAATGGGCCGCTGCCGAGCAGAATCGGCTTCCCTGCATTCCTCGAGCCGTGGCTACTGACCTGGAATTCCTTGTCTCCAAGGATGGGGCCGTGGTGGTATTGAGCGAGAAGGGCGCTCATGCTGCCACTCGCTTGCGCCGAGAGGGCCGTAGCGTGAGTGTGAGCTGCGCGTAATCGGTACCCCACTCAGATTCGGCGTGGTTCAGCGAATCACGTAAGGCAGTGCGTGCACCGCAGCGGCACTCCAGACGGTGGCGACATGCGGTCTTGATGAACTGCACCGGCTCTTTGCTACTGCGACCGGTGGCGCGGATGTGGCGTGGTTCGTGACCACACGTACGGCAGCGGCTAAACCGGCCGCCTTCGTGTGTTATCAAGTATTCGATCATGGTTGACCTCCAGCGCTCGACAGGAGCGCCGGAGGTAATAATTTAGCCATTGGCTAAATTTGTCAACAGCCATTAGCTAAATTATTTCGTCAGCGGGTAGCTCAATACGCTGCGTCGCTCAGTTAAGGGCGCGGATCGGAGCACATTGCGTGCCGTTGCTTTACATGACCATTTGATAGCGGTCGCCCTAATGCTTATGCAAGCATTAGGCTGTTCGTTCATGCTTGCATTGTTCGCATGAATACCAATAACATGCAAGCATAACTTGCTTGAGGATGCTTGCATGGCAAAGAAGGATGAGTCAAAGGTCGCCGGGGGCCAGGCTCGCGCGCTTGCCCTTTCGCCTGAACGTAAGAAAGAGATCGCGGTGACGGCAGCGGCAGCTCGATGGGGTAGCAAGTCCCTACAGGCCACGCATAAAGGCAATTTCGAGAAAGACTTCGGTATCAACGTAGACTGCTACGTTCTCAACGACATAAATAAAACGGCAGTAATTAGCCAACGTGGGATGGGCGACGCCCTAGGGATGACCAGCAGTGGCCAAGCATTCATTCGGTTCACCGCAGGCAAATCAATCGCACCGTTCCTTGGTGCTGAAGTTTTGGGAAAAATACAAAATCCCCTTAAATTTCAATGGTCGCCTCGTGGTGCTGAAAAGCAGTTTCCGGGTGACGTCCATGGCTATGACGTAACGCTGCTGATAGATGTTTGCAAAGCAATCGTTGCAGCAGAGACAAGTGGAAGCCTTCGGCCTAGTCAGGCAGGCATCGCCCAACAGGCTCACATCATCCTTGGTGCTTCCGCAA
Source organism: Rhodanobacter sp. (assembly GCA_049794535.1). Taxonomy (GTDB): domain Bacteria; phylum Pseudomonadota; class Gammaproteobacteria; order Xanthomonadales; family Rhodanobacteraceae; genus JBARCX01. The sequence goes on along the minus strand of JBARCX010000064.1, from coordinate 5,253 downwards.
AGGCCGGCATCAAGGGGCTCGTATACGCACTCTCCGGCTACGATGTTACTCGTGAAGAAGTCATTGCAGCATTCAAACTGTATGTAAGTGATGAGGCGCGAGAATACGAAAAGGAGTTCCCGACACAACTCTATGAGGAGTGGTATCGCCTATATAAACTTCCTAAGCCTGAGCGAAACAAGCCGTGGAAGTTCATGCACCTAACGATTGACCACGTCTATAAGCCCTTGGCTAATAGCAGCGGGAAGGTGCTCGACTTAACGCGACAGAAGCGCGATGGCAGTGGAGCACGCCATAAAAGGTTGCATCAGTTCTTGTCTGAAATAGGCGTCAAGGCATTGCGGACACAACTAGGTCAGCTTCTCGGCATAGCGCGCGTATCGAAGGACAGTGAAGAATACGAGGTATTCGTCAATCGACTTTTCGGCGTTCAGCAAGATTTGTTTAAGTAGCCTTTGACCAGCGCGTGGTAGCCACCTTCTTTGCAATCTCTGACCGCTCCACAGTGGTCATTTTTTGCGCGCGCCGTGCGCCCTTACGCCTTAGCGGTCATGCATACGAAGCGCGGTCCGTACAAGAAGCGTCAGGCATAAAATTCAAACTGAGACACAACCAGCGATACAGGCCACTACTGTTGCTTTGATTCGCATGACATCCCTTTCTCTTGGTCGCAAAAAAATGCTGTCAATGCAATATATCGTAAAATATTGCGATATATTCACGCCATGGAGACCACGGAAACGCGGCGGGAAAACCTACGCCATTTGGTGACCGATGCTGGGGGCGCTGTGGCATTTGCAAGCCGCATAGGCCGTTCCCCGGCCACCGTTGCAACATGGTGTAAGGAAGGCGCTATCAGTGATAGCGCGGCTCGACACGTGGAGGTCGTGATCGACAGGGAACGCGGCTGGCTGGATCATCCGCAATGGCGCAAGCAGGAGGGCATTGCCACCGGCATGGATGATGATCCGCACGCGGATCTTCAGCGGGCACTGGCTGCACTGCCGCCCGATGAGCGGATGCTTTTGGAACATTACCTTGCCGGTAGCGATGCCGAGCGGGCGATGGTGGCGGCAAACGATGCTACGGCTTCGCAACGAGGCCGACGAGACTTAATCGATCAGGCGCGCTTTCCGGCTTTTCGTGTTTTGCCGATTGCCTGTGCCGCTGCTTTCAGCACTTCCTTGCCTGCCTCGCCAGCAGCGAAATAGTTCTCAAGAAGTGCTCGGGCGTCGGGTGGTAATAGCTGCATGGCCTGACGCCGGGCTTCCTCGACACTGGCTGGGGTAGCAACCTCGGCGGTCGATTGTTCCCACTGCGGGTGATCCATCCAGTCCTTTGGCAAGTACCGCGCCGCTTCGACCTTACGCGCGACCTCCTCGCCCATCTTCTTTCCGCCCTTGAGCTGGCTGAGAAACGACGCAGCGATGCCGCCGAGTGCTTGACCTGCATCCGTGTTCTTGGTGGTGCCGCGCGCCTTCAGCTGCTCAAGCAACAACAGGAGGTTGCGGTGTCGGATCTCGAAGATGTCCATGGCCTGAGTTTAGTTAGCGGCTAACACAAAACGTTTAGCCAATGGTTGACATAAATGTTTAGCTATGGGCTAAATATTGTCCATGAGCATCGAAGCCCTCGACCGCGCGGTCGACATTTTCAAAACGCAGAACGCACTCGCGGCCGAACTGAAGTTGCGTAGTGCGTCGATCAGCGGTTGGCGAAAGAGAAACCGGATACCTGTCGAGCGATGCCGTGACATCGAGCGGGTAACAGGTGGCCGCGTCACGCGCTACGACCTGCGGCCCGACATGTTCGGCGTAGCTCCGCCGACGCAGCAGCCCGGCTGACATGGATGCAAAGCAGCCGGTCGTTGTTTGTTCTCCCTACCTGTTCCTGAGGTGAATTTGTCATGTACGACGATCCCACACACATCCGCGATCACGTTGTTCCTGTGCGGCTAAATGATGAGGAGCTGCGTCTTGTTGACGCACTGGCTCAGTACAACCGCCGCCAACGCGCTGCATATATCCTTGACCTGGTATTGGCCAGCGTCGCTCGGCACGACAAGGAAGATAACGCGCAGACACAAGCCGCCTGAAGGCTCTTTTGAGTGCCTCAAGGGGGGCGTGTGCCGGAAATCGAGATTCAACTAACGGCCGATGAGGCTTTGCGTGTGGAACAGGCATGCGCCGCGCGTGGCATGACCGTGGATCAACTGGTGTCGGATGAATTGCGCAGGCGATATGCACAGCGTTCGACAGGTGGCCATGTGGTTCCGATTCGAAAACCACCGGGTGAGCAAAGGGGTTAAGCGGTGACAGACATGATCGATGTAGCACAACGTCGTCAGCAAGAAGAAATTGAGCATGCTCTTGCAGCGCGTAAGAAGCCCACCATCGGGCGTACACACTGCGCCAACTTGGATTGTGGCGAGCCCATTTCAGCACTTCGTCGTGAGATAGGAGCCCGTTTCTGCGTGGGTTGTCAGAACGCCGCCGAGCGGCCTGCGCAGTCATGCGCCCGCACGGCGATCTAACACAGTGCCCACGCCCACTGCCGCCATCCTCGGCGGCACAAGTAGCTATCGAGCAGATCCAGCGATGTCTGGCACAGGGGTGTTCCGAGCTGGAATTAGCGCAGGCACGTGCCGCGCTCGATGCGATGAATCAGCCGCGTCAGTCACCGCAGCTGCAACTCGTGCTCACGGTGCTGCCGTGAAACCTTGGATTTCGCCGGTACCGCGAGGTGTTGGCAGGAACGTGCGCGTCTATCGGCCAGGCATTGATCTACGCGTTATCGCATCTTTCATCACTGAACGAGCATGGCGTGCGCGTGGGGTGCGGGTGTTTCGCTGGCCGTGCGGAACGGTTGCTATCGCACCGGTGGCAGCAGAGGGTGATGTACAGCTTTCACGTGATTGCGAGCCATTTTTGTTCGCCACATATGCACGACATGGGTTGCTGGGTTACGGGCCGATGCTAGTGGACGTGCTTCACGACCTGAATTGGGCGAAAGCAACATGATCAACGTAGAGCAGATCCTTGCGCGCGTTGATCTAGTCGATCTAGTCGAACGCCATGGCGTGAAGCTAAAAAAATCAGGTACGGAATGGACAGGTCTTTGCCCGTTCCATAGTGAGCGCTCTCCCTCGTTCAATGTCGTGCCTGCAAAGGATTTCGTGCATTGTTTTGGATGCGGCGCGCATTACGACGCGATTGGTTTCGTCATGGCGATGGACGGCGTGGATTTCACGACGGCCTGTCATCAGCTCGGTGGCCATGATGTCGGGGTAGAAGCAAAGCGGGCAGTGCAGAGCGTGCCCAGGCGTGCCGAGCGGCCCCGTGATGAGGTTTGGGTGCCAATCTGTCCGGTACCGGATGATGCGCCGCGATGGCTTCCGGGCGTGTCAGGTCGCGTGTGGAATATTAAGCGCGATCGATGGTGGGAAGGGCTGAAGCCTAAACGTGCGGATGCTTACCTCGATCCCGATGGCGCACTGCTTGGCTATGTGCTGCGAGTGGATATGCCGGATGGCAAGATCACACCCGCCGTAACGTGGTGCATTGGTCCGCGCGGAGACGCGCGATGGTGCATGCAGACGTTTCCAGAGCCGCGCCCGCTGTTTGGCCTGGATGTGCTTAAGGCCAAGCCAGACGCACCGGTGCTGGTGGTGAGCGGCGAGAAGTGCAAAAGCCGAGGGCAAAACGCGCTACCGATGTATGCGGTGGTGTCGTGGATGGGCGGCGACAACGGCGTGAACAAGACGGATTGGTCGCCCTTAGCAGGGCGCGATGTCGTGATGTGGCCAGACGCTGATCCCAGTGGCCGTGGCGCCATGCTCGGATATATCGACGGTAGCGGACTACTACACGAAGGGCTTGCGCAGCTGGCCTATCGCGAGGGTTGCGCCAGCCTGCGAGTGATCGATGTGTTTGGCCAGCCAAAGGGTTGGGATTTGGCCGATGCATTGGACGAAGACGGTTGGACGCCGCAGCAACTCGCTGCATGGGCACGAACACGCGTGAAGCACATCGAGATTCAGGAATCGGCGCGGGTGACCGCATGACCGAGCCTAACAAGGTGGTGGTGTTGGCCGGATCGCGCCGCGATAAATCGGGCGGTGGTAATGGCCGCCACGGTGGTGGCAATGGTTCGGGTGGTGATCGCGATCCGGGCGACTGGACGAATGGCATTACACGCAATAGCACCGGCAAGCCCGAATCAACAACGCACAACGCGCTGCTGGTGATGGAGTACGACCACGCACTATCTGGCCTGTTTGTGCTGGATGAGTTCAGCAACGTGGTACGGCTGACGCGGAAGCCGTGCTGGCTAGGCGGCGAGGTGGACGAATTCACCGATCAGGATGGCACCGAGCTATCGGGCTGGTTGGGTAGCCCCGACCGCTATCGGTTAAACATCAAGCCCGACATGGTGATGGGCTGTGTCGAAGCGATGGCACGGCGGCGCAAGATGCATCCAGTGCGCGAGTATCTGGCCGGGTTGCAATGGGATGGTGAGCGACGGCTGGAGCAGTTGTTCCCGCGATTCTTCAGCTCGGAAGATTCGGCGTACACGCGCCAAGCTGCGCAGTGTTTCATGGTCAGCGCGGTGGCACGCATTCTGTGGACGGATGCACAGGTGCGCCACAACGGCGCACAGGTGGATTTTATGCTGGTGCTAGAGGGCGAGCAGGGCATCCGCAAGACCTCGGCGGTACGCTCGCTGTTTGGTCCGCAGTGGTACATGGAGGCGCAGGAGTCACCGAGCAGCAAAGATTTCTATCAGGCGTTGCGCGGTCGTTGGTGCGTCGAGATTGGCGAGATGGATTCGTTCTCGAAGGCCGACGTGACAAAGGTCAAACAGGCGATTACGGCCCGCTTTGACACGTACCGACCGAGCTATGGCCGCGTGACGCGTTCATTCCGCCGAGAGTGCGTGTTCGTAGGCACGACCAACGAGGCCGAGTATCTGCGAGATCCAACGGGCGGGCGGCGATTCTTGCCCGTCAAAGCCGGCGCGGTATTCATCCCTGAGTTGGAGGCCGCACGCGATCAGCTATGGGCCGAAGCGGTGACATTGTTCCGCCAGGGGTTTGCATGGTGGGAGCTGCCGGCTGATGCGGCCGCGCAGCAAGACGACCGTTTCGTCGAGGATAGTTGGCAGGAAGCGATTCAACGATGGCTGACTGGCAGGCTGCCGGATTCTGCTTACCCACCACGCATCGCGCCAGCCGGCGATGGGGTAGGAGTGACA